>JBGQIE010000006.1:0-42980 GCA_041498315.1 Candidatus Eiseniibacteriota bacterium | reverse complement strand
GTTCCGTTGCGGCTTGAATAAGCGCGACCCGGCCACGGGTGGATCGGGGCGCGGGCGGCAGACGCCGTCCGCACCTCGTGCCCTCGTGAGGGCTGCCAGGGAGGGCAGGATTTCACCCATGAGCATTCGACTGTCGCTGGGCCTCGCGTTCATGCTCGCCCTTGCGGGCCCCGCCGCCCCCGCGCGGGCCGCGACCCCAGCCGAGTCCCGCGGCCCTACCGTCATCGGTCTGCGATCCTGGTCCGCGCCCGCGAACACCCGCCTGGTGCTCGATTTCAGCGCCGAGGTCGCCCCGGTGGCGCCCGATTCGGGCGAGGCGGCCAGCCTGGTCGTCGCGATCCCGGCCCCGGGGCTCGAGCGCGGCCCCGGCGTGCCGGCCGTGGTCCAGGTCGCCGACGGCGTCGTGGACTCGGTCCGGCTCACGACCGGCGCGGCGGGCGGTCGGCTCGAGGTGTGGTTCCACGAGCGCACCACCTTTCACGTCATGACCCTGCCGCCCGAGGAGGACCAGTCGTTCCGAGTGGTCGTGGACGTGGCGAAGCCCGGGGCCGCGGCCGCCGAAGCCGCCCGGCTCGCCGCCATCGCCAAGGCCAAGGCGCAGACCCGCACGCGCATCGTCGCGGTGGACGCCGGGCACGGGGGCGAGGACCCGGGCGCCCGCGGTCCGCACGGCGTGATCGAGAAGCGGGTGACGCTCGCGGTGGCCCGCGCGCTGGTCGCGGAGCTCAACCGCATGCCCGGCATCCAGGGCGTGCTCACGCGCGACGGCGACTACTTCATTCCGCTCCACGACCGCTACCGCATCGCCGAGCGCATGAAGGCCGACCTGTTCATCAGCATCCACGCCAACTCGTCGCGGCGCTGGACGCGGCGCGACCACGGCTCCGAGGTGTACTTCCTCTCGCTCACCGGGGCGAGCGATCAGGCCGACCGGGATCTCGCCGACCTCGAAAACGCGGCCGACCTGATCGGCGGGGTGCCGAAGCAGGCCGAGGACGATCTCGTCAACATCCTGTACGACGTCAAGCGCACTTCGGCGCTCGAACGCAGCCAGCTGCTGGCGGAATCCCTGCTCGACAACATGGCTGCCGACCGCCGGCTCCTGTCGCGCGGCGTCAAGCAGGCGGGATTCGCGGTGCTCAAGTCGGTGGAGTTCCCCTCGGTGCTGGTCGAGACCGCGTTCATCAACAACCCCGCCGAAGCGAAGCTGCTCGCGAACCCGGACTTCCAGCGCCAGATGGGCCACCAGCTCGCGATCGGGGTGAAGGAGTTCTTCGGCCGCTCGGGCATCGGGCTCGCCGACCCCGGCGCGGGCGGCAAGCGCGCCTCGGCGCGGGACTGAACCCGGCGCGGGTCCTCAGCGGCGGGTGGCGCCCCCGGGACCGCTGTCGCGGATGATGCGCCCGTCGGCCTGCAGATCGAGCGCGCCGCCGTTGGCCGAACGCGCCGCGACAATCGCCTCCATGGCGTCGCGTACCAGCAGCGCGGTGTCGCGGCGCTCCGCGCCCTTCGAGAGCACGCCGTAGTTGTCCCCGCCGGTCGCCATGAAGTCGTTGCACGCGACCAGGTAGCGCCGCGCCGGATCGAGCGGCGCGCCGTCGGCGAGCGTCAGGGCGATGACGCGCTCGAGCTCGGGACGCGACGGATCGTAGCGGTAGGCGATGCCGCTCACCTGGGCCACCCGGCCGAACTGGAGCCCCTGCTCGAGCGCGAGCTTCACCTCGGCGCCGGTCAGCACCATCGTGTAGATCGTGTTGTCGAACGGCATGACCTCGTAGATCGCCCCGCGTGTCACCACCCCCGCGGCGAGGTCCGCCCGCAGCCCCCCGCTGTTCTGGAGCGCCACATCGGCGTGCACGCGCGCGCGGATCGCGTCGGCCACGAAGTCGCCCACCGTGGACTCGGGGCCGCCGCGCTGCAGGGCGCGGGCGTTGCGCCCGATCGGCACCGCGGCGATCGGGGCCACGCCGCGGTTCCAGCGCTCGACCCGCGCCAGCATGAGGGAGTCGGGCGTCACCTCGTCGGCGTAGGTCGTGACCAGCCAGGCGTGGCGCTCGATGACGGTCGAGCGCACTGGGTCCACGACCAGGTCGCACACCCCGACCGCCTGCCCGTGCGAGCCCGCGATCAGGATCGGGATGCCTCCGACCTGGTCCAGGATCAGGTTGTGACTGTGCCCGCCCAGCCACACGTCCACGCCCGGCACGTGCGCGAGCCGCGGCAGGTCGCCGCCGCGCGCGTGCCGCGCGGAGTCGGCCTCCGCGGGGATGTGCCCGACGCCGATGACGACCTGGGCCTTGTCGATCTTGCGCAGGCGCGGCACCCGCCGCGCCGCGGTCGCCGAATCGTCGTCGAAGCGCAGCGCGGCCACGTAGCGGGCCAGGGTCACGGTGGGCGTGTTGCGGTAGCACAGGCCGAGGATGCCGATCCGTACCCCGCGCCGCGCCACCACCGTGTCGGCGCGCACCCACTTCGGCATGCGGCCGGTGCGGCGCTCGATCATGTTCGCGCCCAGCGCGGCGAACCGCATCGCGCGCACCCGGAGCGCGAGCGTGTCGGCGCTCCAGTCGAACTCGTGGTTGCCGATCGCCGCGGCCGCGTAGCCGAGCGCGTTCATCTGCTCGACGACCGGACGGCCGAACTGGAGGTTCGAGATCATCGTGCCCTGGAACAGGTCGCCGCCGTCCACCAGCACCGTGCCCTCGGGATTCTCGGCGCGCAGCCGGCTCAGGTGCGCGGCCAGCACCGCTGATCCGCCCAGGGCGCGGTTCGAGCGGCGCTCGCGCGCGCCCGGGAGGATCGCGCCGTGGAAGTCGGTGGTCTCGAGCACGCGCACGACCGGGAAGCGCGCGTTGGCGATCACGCCCAGGAGCTGGGCGCGCGTCAGGGTCACGAGCCGTCCCAGCGCACCGTGCTGGAGCGAGTCGCGCTCGAGGCTGGTGCCGGTGACCAGACCGAGTCGGAACGACCAGTCGAGGTCCCCGGGCCCCAGGGCGTAGTGCTCGTAGCGCGCGGCGCGCTCGCACCATTCGAGCGCGGTGTAAACGGAGGCGTTCAGGAACGGCTTGATGAAGTCGGCGTTCGCGGACTGGCCCAGGACGCGCCGCTTGAGCAGCCCGTCGAGCCACGGCTCGAGCGAGTCGGGCACGTCGGCGAACGCGCCCGAGAGCCGCTTCTCGCGCCAGCCGTAGGCGCGCGCGAGCCAGTAGGCGAGGTCGCCGCGCTGGGCGGGCTGATCGGGCTCGAGGCGCTGGACCTCGGCGCGCGGGGCCACGCCCTGGCGCACCAGCCGGTCGATGAGCGGCCGCTCGGGCGCGGCGACGTAGTCGGGCAGCAGCCGCCAGTTGCGCGCATGCGTGGCTTCGAGCGTCCCGGCCGCGCGGATGTAGTCGACGATCCACTCGCGCACGCCGCGCGGGCTGCTCCACAGCCGCGGTGCGAGGCGCAGCTCCTCGAACCCGCCGCCGCCGTTCGCGCGGTAGCTGTTGATGACGACCTTGAGCTTCCGATCCGCCGCGAGCGGCGCGTCGTGGAAGCCGAGGTGGAGGATGCGGTCGCCGGGCGGGCGCGTGAGGTCCACCTCGTAGGTCACGCCCTCGGCCGAGTCGAAGTTGAGGCCCGAGGCCCCGGGCTCGAGCAGCGGGCGTCCGTCCTCGTAGGTGTAGCCGGCGAAGGCGAGCGCCGCGCGCTCGAGCGTGCGCTTGAGCTGATCCCCGGTCAGCTCGACGACCACCAGCGTGTTGTCGTAGGGGTAGAGGCGCAGCGCGTCGCGCACCGTGAGCGTGCCGGCGGAGAGGCGCGCCTCCGGGTCGAACAGCCCGGCGAGCGAGACCTCGGCCCCGCTCGCGGCGAGCTGGGCGCGGTGGACCAGCTCCCACAGCGGGCCTTCCTCGAGGCGCCCGCGTGGCGAGCCGATCGGCCCGGCGGCGTGGCCAATGGGCTCGTCGAGCCCGGCCTCGGCCGTGCGATGGTAGGGGAGGGCGAAGGCGGCGAGCGCCGAGTCGGCCTCGACCGAATCCGCCACCGCGAGCACCTGGGAGCGGCGCCCCGCGATCTTCCACGGGTCGGAGGCGGACGCGCGTGTGAGCTCGAGATCCACGCGCCCCAGCGCCTCGCCCCACTTGCCGGCCTGGGTCACGAGCACCCCGCCGATGTCGAGCGAGGGGAGCAGCGCGTGGGTGTGGCCCAGGATCGCCACGTCCACGCCCGGCACCTGGGTCGCGAGCCGATAGCCCCAGTTCTCGTCGGGCGCGTCGCCCTGGCGCTCGAGCCCGGTCGCCGGGTCCTTCTCGAGCCCGGTGTGGGCGAGCAGCACGACCACGTCGCAGTGCTCGGAGCCCCGCAGGCGCGCCACTTCGGCGCGCGCGGCCTCGACCGGCGAGAGGAACCGCAGCCCGGCGATGTTCGCGGAATCCTCGAGGAACGGCAGCGCCGGCGTGCACAGGCCCACCACCCCGATCTTCACGCCGCCGACGCTCTTCACGATCGAGGCGCCGAAGGCGGGCGCCCCGTCCGAGGCGCGCACCAGGTTGGCGGCGAGCCACGGGAAGCCCGCGTCGCGCCGCGCCCGCGTGATCGCGCCCGGGCCGAAGCTGAACTCGTGGTTGCCGACCGCCATGGCGTCGTAGCCCATGCGGCTCATCGCCGTCATCATCGGCTCGGGGCGTGAGCGATCCCCGCGCTGATACCAGGTCTCGATCGGCCCGCCCTGGATGACGTCGCCGGCATCGAGCAGGAGCGTGGCGGGATTCTGGGCGCGGATGCCGCGCACCAGGGTCGCGATGCGCACCAGGCCGCGGGCGGACGGCCGGTCGTTCGCGTAGTCGTAGTCGGTGAGCGCGCCGTGGAGGTCGGTGGTGTGGAGGAGCGTGACACGCGTGGTCTCGGCGGCGGCGGTCCCGGGCGGCGCGGAGCACCACAGCGCGAGCAGCGCGACGAGGACCGAGGGGCGGAGGCGCATGGAATCCAGCGACGCTAGCATCGGCTCGAAACGAGGGTCAAGCTCGGGCGCGCTTGCCGCGCTCGCGCGCGGTTGCCTATAGTCGCGAAGCGGCCGCCTCGCCCGTCCCGGGCGGGCCCCAGGAGGATTGGATGTCCGAAACCGTCCGCTGCCCAGACTGCGGAACCGACAATCCCGCCGGCAGCGCGAGCTGCTCGGCCTGCAACTTTCCGCTCTCCGCCGAGGCCCCGGCCGCCCGTCCGGCCCCGGCGGTCACCGCACCGCCCGAGCCCGGGCCGGTCGTCATCCGCCGCGTGCGCCCCATCCGCCCGCGCCGGCCCCAGCATGCCGACCGGACGTCGCTCTGGCTCTGGCTGCTGTTCGGGACCTTCTGTGCCGGGCTCGTGGTCGTGGTCGCGATCCAGGGATACAGCAGGAACAACGCTCCGGCCGTGGTCGAAGGCTCGACCCCGGAGCAGCAGAAGACCGCCGACCAGCTGCGCGCCACGCTCGAGCGGGACTCGACCAACATCGAGGCGCACATCGAGCTCGCCAATCTGCTCTACGACACCGCCAACTGGCCCGAGGCGATCGTCCACTACCGCGCGGCGATCAACCGGGACTCGACCCGGGTCACCGCGCTGGTGGACCTGGGGGTGTGCTACTTCAATCTGAGCGCCACCCAGGAGGCCGAACGGCTGTTCCAGCTCGCCCTGGTGCGCGAGCCCAAGCAGCCGGTGGCATTGTTCAACCTGGGGATCGTGAGCCAGCAGCGCGGCGACCACAAGGCGGCGCTGGCCTACTTCCACCGCGCGCTCGTGGGCGGACCCCCGGACCAGATGAAGTCGCCGCTCATGGACGCGATGAAGCGATCCTACGACGCCACCGGCGTCAAGGCGCAGCCGCTGCCCCAGACGCCCTGACCCGCCCGGCGCGGGCGGGGGACTACTTGGCCGCGACGAACTTGAGCGACACCGAGTTCATGCAGTAGCGCAGGTGGGTGGGCGCCGGACCATCGTCGAAGACGTGACCCAGGTGACCGTCGCAGCGCGCGCACTCGACCTCGTCGCGCTCCATCCCCAGGCTCGAGTCGTTCGCCACCTTGACGTGCGAGGCCGCCAGCGGCGCCCAGAAGCTCGGCCAGCCGGTGCCCGAATCGAACTTGGTGTCCGAGCTGAACAGGGGCAGCCCGCAGGCCGCGCAGACGTAGGTGCCGCGCGCGTGCTGGTTCCAGTACGCGCCGGTGAAGGCGATCTCGGTGCCCTTGCGTCTCAGCACCTGGTACTGCTCGGCGGTCAGGACCTTCTTCCATTCCGCGTCGCTCTTCTCCACCCGCCCGACCCCGTCGGCGGTCTTCTCCACCCGTCCGGCGGCAGGGGCCGGCTTCTTGCCGGCCGCGCGCGCGCGGGCCGCGAGGGAGAGGCCCAGCACGCCCAGGATCATCGTCACGATCACGAGGGTCTTCATCGGTGCTCTCCGTGAATAGGGGGGCTCCATCGTGGTGCTGCTCGAGCCAGGTACGACACGGTTGGATGCTGGTGGCCCGCCCCTGGTGCCGGCGGAAGCGGTTTCACGGGCGCTCAGGCGGCGGGCAGGAGCCCCATCGCCGCCAGGGAGGCGCGCGTGCGCGGAGCGCCGCCGCCCGAGACGCAGATCCTTGACAACCATTTCACCAGATCCGCGGGCGTGTCGAGATCGTCGAGCGTCTCGAGGTGCGCGACCGTGAGCCCGAGCGCCCGCGCCCGCTCCATGGTCTGCGCGAGCACCGCGCCGGTGCCCCACGCCACGCCGCGGAACAGCTCCGGGGCCGGGCGCTTGAGCCCGATCAGGGTGTACCCGCCGTCGCGCGCGGGCCCGAGGACGAGGTCGTGGGCGGCGAGCGACCCGAACGCCGCGTCCAGGCAGTCGGCGCCCAGGTCCGGGCAGTCGGCGCCGATGATCACCGCGCGGTCGCCGGGGCCGCGCAGCATCGCGGCGCAGGCGCGTTCGAGGCGTGCGCCGAGGTCGCCCGCCCCCTGCTCGCGCACCTCGAAGCCCGCGGGCAGCGCGAAGGCCCGGGTCGCGCCGGGTGCGCCGGCCCACCACAGCGTGCGCGTGCCCGCGCGGGCCTCCGCCGCGGCGGCGAGCGCGTCGCCCAGCAGGGCCCGGTAGAGCTCGAGGGCCAGCGGCTCGGGGAGGGCGGGGGAGAGCCGGGTCTTCACCCGACCGGCCACGGGCCGGCGCGCGAACACCGCGATGTGGTCCACGGGCCGCACGATAGCGAGTCCGACGTGCGGTTGACAGCCCCACGACCCCTTTCTAGAGTCGCCCGCATCCAAACAGTCGCGTACCACCTCTCCTACTCCCCGGGGTCCACGCACATGGCCGACTCCAAGCACTTCAGCCTGATCATCGTCGGCACCGGCCCGGGCGGCTACGTCGCCGCCATCCGCGCCGCGCAGCTCGGCCTCAAGACCGCGGTCGTCGAGAAGGACGAGCTGGGCGGCACCTGCCTCAACTGGGGCTGCATCCCGACCAAGGCGTGGATCGTCTCGGCCCACCTGTTCGAGCAGATCAAGCGCGCGAAGGACTTCGGCATCGAGGTCGGCGAGCCCCGCGTCAACTGGGGCTGGATGGTCGAGCGCAAGAACAAGGTCGTGAAGCAGCTCACCGGCGGCGTGCGCACCCTGCTCTCGGGCCGCGGGGTCGAGATCGTGCGCGGCACCGCGAAGCTCACCGCCGCGGGCAAGGTGCAGGTCGCGCTCAAGGAGGGCGGCAGCACGGCGCTCACCGCCGACCACATCATGCTCGCGACCGGCGCCTCGGCCTCGCTTCCGCCCGGCTTCAAGCTCGACGGCGAGCGCGTCATCACGAGCCAGGAGGCACTCGACCTGACGCGCCAGCCCCGGCGCCTCGCGGTGCTGGGCGGCGGGGTCGTGGGCTGCGAGTTCGCGTGCTTCTTCGCGGCCCTCGGCACCGAGGTCACCCTGATCGAGATGCTGCCGCGCCTGGTGCCGGCCGAGGACGACGAGATCGCGTCGGCGCTCGAGCGCGAGCTCAAGAAGCAGAAGATCGCGCTCCACCTCAACACCAAGGTGGAGGACCTGCGTCAGAGTCCCGACGGCGCGACGACGCTGACGCTGACCGGCGGCAAGACCGTGGTCGTGGACACGGTGCTGGTCGCGACCGGGCGGCGGCCCTACTCCGCCGACCTGGGGCTCGAGGGCGTCGGGGTGGCGCGCGGCGACCGCGGCAAGATCGTGGTCAACGACCGGCTCCAGACCTCGGTCAAGTCGATCTACGCGATCGGCGACGTCACCGACATCAAGCAGCTGGCGCACTTCGCCTCGGCCCAGGGCAAGGCCGCGGCCGAGATCATCGCCGGGCATCCGGCCCAGACCAACTGGCGCGCGGTGCCGGCCGCCACCTTCACGAGCCCCGAGATCGCGAGCGTCGGCCTCACCGAGCGCGAGGCGCTGGCGGAGGGTCGCACGCTCAAGATCGGGCGCTTCCCGTTCCGCGCCCATGGCCGGAACATCGCCGACCAGGAGACTACCGGCTTCGTCAAGCTCATCGGCGACGCCCAGACCGGCCAGATCCTGGGGGCCCACATCATCGGTTCCCGGGCGAGCGAGATCATCCACGAATGCTCGCTCGCGATCGCGGCCGACCTCAACCTGCGGGACCTGGCGCAGGCCATCCACGCGCACCCGACCGTCACCGAGACCCTGGGCGAGGCCGCCGAGGACGCCGAGGGGCTCGCGATCCATCTCATGCGCGCCGAGGCCAAGGCGGCGGCGCGCTAGCCCCAGGCTCGCCCGCGCTCCGCGCGCGGCCCCCCGGGCCCGCTCGCGCCCCGAAATGGGCCCTCCCGCGGCCGCCGTCCGCAGCCGGGCGCCGAGGTCGCGCTGGCATCCCGCGCTCGCCGGAGCTAGATTAGATGGGTGCGCACGGGTGGGCCGGCAGCGCTGACCCCGCGGTCCCCCGTTCCCGCCGCGTGTTCGCCACTCCCTTGAGCTCGAAGCCGCTGGTTCGGGCATTCCGGAGCTGAGATGGAAAACGGTCGTGGGACTCCTCTCAAGCAGTCGATCCGCGCCTCGTTCTCGAACGGCGGGCCGTTGACCGTCGTGGTGCGGGCGATCACCGACGTGGGGCTCAAGCGCTCGAACAACGAGGACAGCTACGGCTGCTGGCTCCCCGAGGCCGATGAGGAGCGCGAGCGCCGCGGCCTGCTGCTCACGGTCGCCGACGGCATGGGAGGCGTGAAGGGTGGCGAGGTGGCGAGCCGGATCACGGTCGAGACGCTCATGAACGCCTACCGCGATTCGCCCGGCGCCGATGTCGCCGAGGACCTCCACGACGCGATGGTCACCGCCAACCGCACGGTGCATCGCGAGAGCGTCGAACACCCCGAGCTCGACGGCATGGGGACGACCTGCACCGCCGCCGTGGTGCGCGGGCGCGAGGTGTACGTCGCCCACGTGGGCGACAGCCGCGCCTACTTCGTGCGCGCGGGCCGCATCCGCCAGCTCACCGCCGAGCAGGCGAAGAGCGATCCGCGCCGCAACGTCGTGACGCGCAGCGTGGGAATCGGCTCCGAGGTCGATGTGGACGCCGGACGCGTCCCGGAGTCGCTGCGCAACGGCGACGTCCTCATCCTGTGCACCGACGGGCTCCACGGCCTGGTCTCCGACGAGGAGCTGACCTCGGCGGTACGGGACCGCGACCTCGATCAGGCGTGCGATCGCCTGGTGGGGCTCGCGAAGCAGCGCGGCGGGCCCGACAACATCACCGTCATCCTGGCGCGCGCCGAATCGGACGGGGACGCGGAGCCGCTCACGACCAGCTCGGCCGAGCGCCTCTCCCGCTCGCGCTCGAACCCGACGTTCGTCATGCTGGTGGTCGCGGGGCTGCTGCTCCTCCTGCTCGCCCTCGGCGCCCTGGGATGGCTGATCGTGCGCATGGGCCGCGGGTCGCGCTCGCAGGGCGCGAGCCTCTCCAGCAGCCTGACGACGAGGGCCGCATGACCGTCAACAAGAAGGATTTCGGCGCCTTCGAGCTGCACGAGCGCATCGGGAGCGGCGGCATGGCCTCGGTGTTCCTCGGGGTGCAGAAGTCGCTCGACCGCAAGGTCGTGCTCAAGATCCTCTACCCGCACCTCGCCGAGGACGCCGCGCTCGTCGAGCGCTTCGAGCGCGAGGCGCGCGCGGCGGCGCTCCTCAAGCACGAGAACATCGTCCAGGTCATCGACTGCGGGCGCCAGGACGACGTGCCCTACATCGCGATGGAGTTCATCGAGGGCATGGACCTCGACAAGTGGGTCGCGACCTGGGGCACGCCGCCGCTCGAGGTTGGCCTGCTCATGCTGCGCGAGATCTTCGCGGGGCTCGAGCACGCCCACCGGCACCGCATCGTCCACCGCGACATCAAGCCCGCGAATGTCATGTTCACGCGCGACGGCGCCCTCAAGATCATGGACTTCGGACTCGCGCGCCGCGAGTCGGACTCCAAGGGGCTCACGGTCGTGGGCTCGGTGCTCGGCACCCCGGCCTACATGTCGCCCGAGCAGGCGACCGGCGCCGAGGTGGACGAGCGCGGCGACATCTTCTCGGCGGGCGTCATGGCCTACCAGCTCCTGAGCGGCGTGCGCCCGTTCGAGGGCGCCTCGTACTCGGTGATCCTCAACTCGATCCTGACCGCCGAGCCCAAGCTGGTCAGCGAGGTGAACCCGCTCATTCCGCTCCCGATCGCCGCGATGGTCCAGAAGATGATCCAGAAGGATCCGGCCCAGCGCTTCCAGACCAGCGCGGACCTGCGCACCGAGCTCGAGAACCAGATCGAAGCGATGGGCCTGCTGCGCCACCGCGAGATGCTGCGCATGTTCGCGGCCGACCCCAAGACCTTCACCGACGCGCTGCGCGACAAGCGCCTGACCCGGCATTTCGAGGAGGGCGTGCGCCTCGAGGGTCTGGGTCCCGGCTCGAGCGAGGCGGCGGTGCTCGAGTTCCGGCGCGTGCTCTACCTCGACCCCAACCATCGCGCGGCGCTCGACCATCTCAAGAAGATCGAACGCGAGCTGGCGAAGCTGCGGCCGGCGCCGGCCGCTCCCGAAAGCGCTCCGGTGGCCGCCACCGTGGCGCCCGCGCCGCCCGCCCCACCCGCGCCCGACGCCGCGCCCGTGACGGCGACGCCGGCCGCTCCGCCCGCGCCCAAGCCGGCGGTGAAGCCGGCCGCCCCGCTGCCGGCCAAGGCCGCGGCGAAGCCCGCCCCGGCTCCCAAGCCGCCCAGGCCACCCAAGCCCGCGAAGCCGGCGGGGGCGAAGGCGGCGCTGCCGCTGCCGCTCATCCTGCTCGGCGTCGCCGGCCTGCTCGTCGTGCTGCTCGTCGTGCGATTGGTGGTCTCGAAGCAGGGAACCCCGCCGCCCGAGTCGCCGCCGATCGCCGCCAACCCGATCGTTCCGCCTTCGAGTCCGCCCGCGACGGAGACCGCGCCGCCGCCTTCGACCCCGCCGGCCGCCACGGGCCCGGCGGGGAGCGCGAAGCCGCCGGCGCCCGCGCCCGAGAAGCCTCCGGCCGAAGCGACGGCGAAGGTCGTGGTGCCCAGCGTTCCTCCGCCCGCGCCGGCGGTCACGAAGCCCGCGGTGTCGCCGCCCACGACCGCGCCCCTGGCCACCAAGCCCGCGGCGGGGGCCACCGCGATGCTCAAGGTGTCCACCGAGCCGTCGGGCGCCCAGGTGACGATCGACGGCGCGCGCCAGGCGCAGCCCACCAACGCGACCTATCACGTGACGCCGGGCTCCCACACGCTGGTCATCGAGAAGGTCGGTTACTTCTCGCAGGACATGCCAGTGACCGATCTCAAGAGCGGCGAGACCCGGCCCGCGGGAGTTTCGCTCAAGGCCGTGCCCGCGACCCCCGGTGGGCAGGCGGGGGCCGAGGGGACGATCGAGATCCACGTCGTGCCCTCGTCGCGCATCTTCGTCAACAGCACGATGGTGCGCAGCGATGCCACCTCGGCCACGCTCCGACTGCCGGCCGGCACCTACACGGTGCGGGCGGAGAACAAGACCTATGGATCGCAGGAGTGGCACCGCGACGTGAAGGCCGGCGCGCCGGTCAAGATCGACTACGACTTCCAGGTCGCGAGCCTCGGCCGGCTGCGGATCACCTCGAGCGGCCACAACGGCGCCAAGGTGACGATCGACGGCCAGGACAGCGGGCTCACGACCCCGTGCACGATCGACAAGCTCGCGGCGGGCCCGCACACGGTGAGCGTGGCGCTCGAGGGCTTCGACGGGCCGGCGCAGACCGCGACCGTCAAGGCGGGCGCCGTCACCGAGCTGAACTTCAAGCTCAGCAAGGCGAAGAAGAAGAAGTAGCCGATGACGCCCTCGGTCGTCGCGCTGTTCGTGTGCAAGGCCAGCCGCGCCCCGCTGGTCCCCATGGACCGCGTCGAGGCGGTCGCGGAGACCGGGCTTCAGGGCGACCGCCACGCCAAGCCGGGCAGCCGCCGCCAGGTGCTGCTCATCGGGCAGGAGATCCTCGACCAGCTCGGTCTCGCCCCCGGCCAGGTCCGCGAGCAGGTCACGGTGCGCGGCATCGATCTCGACCGGCTCGCCTTCGGCGCCCGCCTCCGCATCGGCACCGCGCTGCTCGAAATCGCGAACCCCTGCCACCCGTGCGAGCGCATGGACGAGATCCGGGCCGGCCTCAAGGACACGCTGGTCGGACGCCGGGGCCGGTTCGTGCGCGTGGTCGAGGCGGGCTCGTTCGCCGTCGGCGATCCGCTCATGGTCGAGCCGCCCGCCTAGGCAGGGTCCGGAAGGCCGATTGCAGCGAGCCCCGCTTCTCATTCTCCTGTTCGCGGTGGTCATGGTGCTCGCCACGGCGGTTTCGACCCGTCTCGGCTACCGCGGCGCGCAGGCCGCGCTCCAGTCCGAGTTCGAGCACCGGCTCGAGCACATGGCGGCGGCCCAGGAGATCACCGCCGCCGCCATCGAAGACATTCAGCGTCTCCACGAGGACGCGAATGGCTACCTCGACGTGCAGGCCCACCTCAACACGCTGCTGTTCGCGACCGGAGTCGAGAACGTCTCGCTCATCGACACCGCGCGCGTGACCCTGTTCGACGCCCGCGCCCACGCCAGCGAGTTCGAGCCCAGCGCGCTCGATTCCGTGGCCGGACCCTGGCTCGCGCGCGCCCTGGCCGGGCAGGCCGGGGTCTCGGCGCCCTTCGAGCGCGGCGGCAGCGTATTCCAGGCCGGCTTCGCCCCGGTGCGGGATCGCGGTGGGCGGGTCGCGGGGGTGGTCGCGATCGAGGCCGAGGCCGCCTACATCCCGGTGGTGCGCGAGCTGCGGCGCACCCTCACCGCCATCGCGGTCGCCACCCTGGTCGCGATCGGGCTGCTCGCCGCCCTGCTCATCCGCGGCACCCGGGCGGCGGCGCGGATGGAGCAGCGGCTGTCGCGCGCCGAGAACCTGGCCGCGATGGGGCGGCTCACGGCCACGCTGGCGCACGAGATCAAGAACCCGCTCGCGATCATCCGCGGCTCGGCCGAGCGGCTCGGCAAGCTCGAGCCCGAAGCCCGCCGCATGGCGGACTTCGTCGTCGAGGAGACCGACCGGCTCTCGAGAACCGTGGCGCGCTACCTCCAGTTCGCGCGCGGGACCCCGGAGACCGCCGCCGGGGCTTTCGGCGATGCGGTCGCCTCGCTCGAGGCGACGCTCGCCCTGCTCGAGGGCGAAATGGAGGCGCGCGGGGTGCGGCTCGAGCGCGCCGGCGTCTACCCGCGGGAGGCGCCGGTCGCGCTCGACGACGAGTCCTTGAAGCAGCTCTACTTGAACCTCATCCTCAACGCGCTCGAGGCGATGGAGCAGGGCGGCCGGCTCAAGGTCTCGGCCGTCGAGCGCCCGGGGCGGATCGAGGTCCTGCTTGCCGATAACGGCCCCGGCATCCCCGCCGACGTGCTGCGGCGGCTCGGGAGCCCGTTCTACACCACCAAGGCGACCGGCTCGGGGCTCGGGCTGTTCCTGGCGCGGCGGCTCGCCGAGTCGGCGGGGGGCCAGCTCAAGCTCGCGAGCAGCCCCGGCGAGGGCACGACCTGCACGCTGCGGCTGCCGAAACGGAGGACGTGAGATGCGCGTGCTGGTGGTGGACGACGAGATCCGCAACGCCGAGCTCACCGCCCTGGCGCTCCAGGACGCGGGGCACGAGGCGGAGTTCGTCAACGGCGGACAGAAGGCGCTCGACCGCCTCGCGAAGGGCCCCTTCGACGCCGTCGTCACCGATCTGCGGATGGCGCCGCCCGACGGGCTGGCCCTGCTCGAGCAGGTGCGCGCGCGCTGGCCGGGTGTGACGGTCGTCCTCATGACGGCGTTCGCGAGCCTGGCGACCGCGCGCCAGGCGCTCAAGCTCGGCGCCTACGACTACGTCGACAAGGAGGGGGAGTTCCGCGAGGAGCTGCGCGCCATCCTCGAGCGCGCGGCGCGCGAGCGCCGCCTCGAAGCCGACAACTTGAACCTGCGCGGCACCGTGGATTCGCTCACCCGCGGGCTCGCGACCATCGTCGGCGACTCCCCGGGCGTGCGGCAGGCGGTCGAGCTGGCGCGCAAGGTGGCCGGCACCGATTCCACCGTCCTCTTACGCGGCGAGAGCGGCACCGGCAAGGACCTGTTCGCGCGCGCGCTCCACTTCTCGAGCCGGCGCGCGGCCGGACCCTGGGTCAAGGTGAACTGCGGCGCGCTCCCCGAGCCGCTGCTCGAGAGCGAGCTGTTCGGCCACGAGAAGGGCGCCTTCACCGGCGCGGTGCGCCAGAAGCACGGGCGCTTCGAAGACGCGGGGCATGGCACGCTGTTCCTGGACGAGATCGGCGAGCTGCCGGTGAGCCTCCAGGTCAAGCTGCTCCAGGTGCTCGAGGAGAAGACCTTCACGCGCGTGGGCGGCAACCAACCGGTCACGGTGGATGTGCGCATCCTCGCCGCCACCAACCGGAACCTCGAGGAGATGGTGCGCGAGCGGGAGTTCCGTGAGGACCTGTTCTTCCGGCTCAACGTGTTTCCGATCACGCTGCCGCCGCAGCGCGAGCATCCGGGCGACATCGCCGGGCTGGTCGAGTTCTTCCTGCGCCGCCACGGCGCCGCGGCCGGCAAAGTGACGCCCGCGGCGCTCCGGGCGCTCGAGCGCCACCCGTTTCCGGGCAACGTGCGCGAGCTCGAGCACGCGCTCGAGCGCGCCATGATCCTCGCCGGCAGCGACCCGATCGAGCCCGAGCACCTGCCGTTCGGACATGGCGCGGGCGGCACCGCCGCGGCCTCGGCCCCGGGAGGGAGTCCCGCGTGGGTGCCCGAAATTCCAGCCGAGGGCCTCTCGCTCGAAGTGCTCGAGCGCGAGCTCATTCTCAAGGCGCTCGAGCGCGCGCGCGGCAACAAGAGCCAGGCCGCGCGGCTCCTCGGGCTCACGCGCCGCACGCTCTACTCGCGCATGGAGCGCCACGGGCTGCGCACGCCGGGTGAGGGCGAGGAGCCGGGGGAGGACGCGGACGAGGGGCCCGGGGGCGGGCCGGGGAGGACCGTCACGTGATCGGGCGCTGCACTTGCGGTTTCACGGGGGAGGCGGCACCCTGACCCCATGCTGCGCGGACTGCTGTTCGAGAACCTCGGCTTGAAGCTCGCGGCGCTGCTGCTCGCGCTGATCGTCTATCTCAACGTCTATACCGAGCGGCCCGCCGACATGATCGTCTCGTTCCCGCTCGAGCTCGAGGGGCTCGCGGATTCGCTCGCGATCGCCGGGCCGGTGCCGGCGGTCCTGCAGGCCGAGCTGCGCGGCACCGGGAAGCAGCTCCTGCGCCTCCGGCTCACCGAGCCGCCGGTCAAGATCTCGCTCGTGGGCGTCCAGCCCGGACGCTTCACGCGCTCGGTCAAGGTCGAGGACCTGCCCCTCATTCCGGGCGAGGGCATCGAGGTCGAGCGGCTGGTCGGCCCCTCGGCGCTCCAGGTCCAGATCGATCGGCGCCTGGTGCGCCATCTCCCGGTCGCGGCGCGCGTCAACGGATTCCCGGCCCAGGGGTACGTCTGGAACGGCGAGGTCATCACGCTGCCGCCCACCCTCGAGGTCACGGGGCCGGCGCGCGCCCTGGCGGCGCTCGACAGCGTGCATCTGCGCCCGGTCATGATCGCGGGCCGGCGCGACACCGTGAGATCCCAGGAGACCCCCGATGGGCTGCCCGAAGGCTGCACGGCGGACCCGGGGGTGGTGCGCGTGCTCGTGCCGCTCAAGCGCGGCCCGCACTAGGGGGGGCTCAAGCCCGGCGGCTCGGGCGCCGAAAAAGCAGGGGCGCCCCGATTTCTGGAATCGGAGCGCCCGCTGCACTGCCGAGTCGGATGGAAGGCCGCGCGAGCGTGGCAGGCTGGAGGGTGGGAACGCAGCCTAAGGCATCCTTCTCGACTGTATGGAACGGCAAGCCGCGTGCCACGGGAGGGCGTCCGCGCACCGGCCCGCAATCCGCTGGAATTCCAGCGCGCCCGCGGACTTGGCGAATGGGACCCAACGCCGGCGCGTGGGTGGGGCATCGCGGAGCGCAAGCGCGCGGCAGTGGAAATGCACGCTGGCGGCGCTCGAGTCGATATCGGATGGCTTGACAGGGCCCGGGGAGCGGCCTAACCTTGGATTCGTGAGTCGAGGCATCGGGCGCCTGCCCGCCTCCGACTCTCTCCAACGGAGCCCCCTCGATCCCCGGGCGCGTTGGTCTCCCCGAAATCACGACGCATCGGCGATCTGCCGTTCAGCATCGAAGCGCTTGCCTCACGCACGGACCCGAGGAATCCCGACACGGCTCGACCGCACCGGCACGGAACCCGCTGGCTCCCGGCTTTCGTCCCGATGATCGGCCCTCTGCCGCCACCTTCCATCACCCTTCCGATTTTCCAACCCGGCCAGCGGGCCCGGTTCGCATTCCGGCGGCGCCGGACGCGGACCCGCGCCTACGGCCTCGCCGCAAGCCCGTCCACCCGCTGTGCCGGATAGGCCGCACCTCAGGGGCAAACCCGCATGGAACAGATCGCTACCCCGACCAGCCCACCCAGCTCGACTCAGACCCTCGAACTCCAGCAGCTCAAGACCAAGACCATGGCCGAGCTGCTCCACATCTGCCAGGAGCTCGAGATCCTGGGAACGAGCGGCCTGCGCAAGCAGGAACTCATCTTCAAGATCCTCGAGGGTCAGACCCAGAAGAACGGGCTGATCTTCGCCGAGGGCGTGCTCGAGATCCTGCCCGAGGGCTACGGGTTCCTGCGCTCCCCGACCTACAACTACCTGCCGGGGCCCGACGACATCTACGTCTCGCCCTCCCAGATCAAGCGTTTCGATCTCCACACCGGCGACACGGTGTCGGGACAGGTGCGCCCGCCCAAGGAAGGCGAGCGCTACTTCGCGCTGCTGCGCGTCGAGGCGGTCAACTTCGAGAGCCCGGAGGCGGCCAAGGACAAGATCCTCTTCGACAACCTGACCCCGCTCTACCCGCAGGAGAAGCTCAACCTCGAGACCAAGGACCGCTGCATCGAGACCCGCATCATCGATCTGCTGTGCCCGATCGGGAAGGGGCAGCGCGCCCTGATCACCTCGCCGCCCAAGGCCGGCAAGACCATCCTGCTCCAGAAGATCGCCAACGCGATCAGCGAGAACCACCCCGAGGTCATCCTCATCGTGCTGCTCATCGACGAGCGGCCCGAGGAAGTGACCGACATGCAGCGCACGGTCAAGGGCGAGGTGGTCTCGAGCACCTTCGACGAGCCGCCGGAGCGCCACGTCCAGGTCGCCGAGATGGTCATCGAGAAGGCCAAGCGCCTGGTCGAGCACAAGCGCGACGTCGTCATCCTGCTCGATTCGATCACCCGGCTCGGGCGCGCCCACAACACCGTGGTGCCGCACTCGGGCAAGATCCTCTCGGGCGGCGTGGACGCCAACGCGCTCCAGCGCCCCAAGCGCTTCTTCGGCGCGGCGCGCAACATCGAGAACGGCGGCTCGCTCACCATCATCGCGACTGCGCTCATCGAGACCGGCTCGCGCATGGACGAGGTCATCTTCGAGGAGTTCAAGGGCACCGGAAACTCGGAGCTGGTGCTCGACCGCAAGATCTCGGACAAGCGCATCTTCCCGGCCATCGACATCAACCGCTCGGGAACGCGCAAAGAGGAGCTGCTCATGGTGCCCGAGATGCTCCAGCGCGTCTGGATCCTGCGCAAGTTCCTCAACGAGCTGAACCCGGTCGAGGCGATGGAGTTCCTGATCAACAAGATGAACGACACCAAGACCAACAAGAAGTTCCTGGAGTCGATGAACCAGTAGGACCCGCCGACGGCGGCCCGCGACCAGCGAGCTCGAGCGCCGCGCGTCGGCCGACCCTCCCCGCGATGCGCCGCTTGCTCGCCTTGCCCGGGCTGGCCCCTTGAACGTTCGCGACCACAACCGTAGCGCCTGGGACCTCGAGGTCGCCAAGGGCAACCGCTGGACCCTTCCGGTTTCGCCCGAGACCGTCGCGGCCGCGCGGCGTGGCGAGTGGGAGGTCGTGCTCACGCCCACCCGCCCCGTGCCCCGCGCCTGGTTCCCGCCGCTCGCAGGCTGCGATCTGCTCGGCCTCGCCTCGGGCGGCGGCCAGCAGGGCCCGGTCCTGGCCGCGGCCGGGGCGCGCGTGACCGTGCTCGACAACTCGCCGCGCCAGCTCGGGCAGGATCGCATGGTGGCCGAACGCGACGGCCTGAGCATCACGACGGTCGAAGGCGACATGGCCGATCTTCCGTTCGAGGACGCGAGCTTCGACCTGATCTTCCACCCGTGCTCGAACTCGTTCGTGCCCGAGGTGCGGCCGGTGTGGCGCGAGGCCTTTCGTGTGCTCCGTCCGCGCGGCGTGTTGCTGGCGGGATTCATGAACCCGATCGTCTACGCGTTCGACGATGCGCCGGGGCCGACGGGCGAGTTCACGCTCCGTCACCGGCTCCCCCGCTCGAACCTCACGGGCCTGAGTGCCACGGCACGCGACCAGATCATGGCGCGCGGCGAACCGCTCTCCTTCAGCCATACGCTCGACGATCAGATCGGCGGCCAGCTCGAGGCCGGGTTCGTGCTCACCGGCATGTTCGAAGACGTCTGGGACCAGGAGCCGCTCTCTGCCTACTTCCCGCTGTGCATCGCCACGCGGGCAATGAAGCCATGAGCGCTTCGGGAGGAGTGCGCACCCTGCCCCGGCTGCGGCTGCGTACGCCTCGGCTGCTGCTGCGCTCCTGGCGGCGCGGCGACGGCGCCCGGCTCAAGGACGCGCTCGATGCCAGCCTCGAGCAGCTGCGGCCGTGGATCCCGTGTTCGCACGCCGAGCCCAGCACGCTCGAGGTCACCGAGGCGCGGCTCGCCGGCTTCGAGCTGGACTTCATCGCGGGCACGGACTGGCGCTACGGATGCTTCGCGCCCGATGAGGGCGTCGTGCTGGGCGGGGCGGGATTGCACCCCCGCCAGGGGCCGGGCATCCTCGAGATCGGCTACTGGATCCACTCCAACGCCGTGGGCCGCGGGTACGCGACCGAGGCGGCCGCCGCACTCACCCGCTGCGCGGTCGAGCGCCACGACATCGCCACGGTCGAGATCCGCTGCGATCCCGAGAACCACGCCAGCGCCCGCATCCCGGAGCGGCTCGGCTTCCGCTGTCGCGAGCGGCTGGTGGGCAACGCGAAAACCCACGACGGGCGGCCGCGCGACACGCTGGTGTGGGAGCTGCGAGCGGACGAGGTCACACCGGAGTGGGCGAACGCGCACCCGGTGGTGTACGAACGGGAGGAGGCCTGAATGACCCAGCGACCCACCGAAAACGCAACCCTAGCGGGCGGATGCTTCTGGTGTCTCGAGGCGGTCTTCGAGCAGCTCGAGGGCGTCGAGCGCGTCGAGTCCGGCTACACAGGGGGGCAGCGCCCGAATCCCACCTACGAGCAGGTGTGCAGCGGTACCTCTGGGCACGCCGAGGTGGTCCAGGTGACGTTCGATCCGAGGCGCATCTCGTACCGCGACCTGCTCGAGATCTTCTTCGCCTTCCACGACCCCACGACCCTCAACCGCCAGGGGCCGGATATCGGGACCCAGTACCGCTCCGCGATCTTCCATCACGATCTGAAGCAGCGCGCGACGGCCGAGCAGGTGATCGCGGAGCTGACCCGGGCCGGGACGTTCGACGAGCCGATCGTCACCGAGGTCACCCCGTTCAAGGCCTTCTACAAGGCCGAGGGTTACCACCAGGGCTACTTCCGCCAGAACCCTTCCCAGCCCTATTGCCGCGCCATGGTGGCCCCCAAAGTGGCCAAGCTGCGCGAGAAGTACCGCGCGCGACTCAAGGCCGCCGAGCGCACCGGCTCCTAGCCCCGCCCGGGCCGCGACCGGTCGCTGGACGAAGCGCCGGAGGCGCCGCGGTCCGCACAAGCCTGTTCCGCCCGAGGGACGCTCCGCGTTATGCTCAATGCGGGCTTGAAACGACACGACCATCGCGAGGCGGCACGATGAGCAGTCTGGGCGGGCACTGGAATCTGACCAAGCAGGCGGTCGAGGAGTTGCGCAGCGGCAGGGACTCGAGCCCGTTCACCCGGGCGCTGCCCTCCGCCCGGCTCCAGGACAACGCGATCGCCCGCGACCTGATCGACGTCCTGATCCTCGGCCACTGGCTCGACTTCGGCCAGCAGCATCACTTCATGCGGCGCTTCGACGGCCAGAGCCCCTTCGGCGCCTACTCCGAGGGCACGGAGTGGATTCGGAGCAACGGCCAGAAGGCCGCGCGTCTGCTCGCGCGCCGGACCACCGCGTATTTCGGCGCCGCCACCGCCCGCACGCTCCAGCCCGCGGCGCGCATGGGGAGCGCGAGCCCGGTGGCGGCGGAACGCCTGGCCGTCCAAGTGTTCCGCGGCGATGGCGACGGCGACACGCCCTCCTGGCAGGAGCTGGGCAACGCGATCCACGCGCTTCAGGATTCCTTCTCGCCGAGCCACGCGGTGCGCGACTTCGGCAAGGGCACGCCGCCGGCGGGGGTCATCAGCTTCGTCAAGGTGTACGACGGGCACGAGAAGGAAGGTCACGAGGAGGGCGACATCGCCTGGCGCGGTTCGGGCCCCGGCGGCTTCTCGCCCCTCGGGCGCCACGCGATCGAGGCGTGCAAGGCGCTCATCCAGCTCGTGCTGCGCAGCGCCGCGGAGGCCCAGAGCGCCCATCAGGTCGCGCTCGTGGGCTGGGACGGCTTCCGCGACACCTGGCTCAGGCCCTCACCCGACCTGAGCCGCAGCCGCGACTTCGCCTTCGACTTCATCGCGCGATTCGCGACCAGCCTGCGGGCCGGGGCGGGCATGGCGACCCTCAACATGGACGAAGAGGGGCTCGCCGAGGCCCTGGTCGAAGAGGTGGCGGACGACATGGATCGCGTCTACGAGGTGTTCAGCCGGCTGGACGAGCACCATCAGACCGACGTGGACGACGTGGCCGAGATCTACGTCGGCCTGGTGCGCAAGCAGGCCGGGCGCGTGCTCGAGGCCCTCAAGGGCCACGAAGACCTGATCGAGCTGCTCATCCGCTCGATGGACGAGGGCTGGACCAGCGCGGGCGAGAAGGCCTGCATCGACTTCCTCAAGACCCTGCAGCGCTGAAAAGCCGCCGCGCCGAACCCCGGGCGGGATTCGGCGCGGCGCGCGTGCTTCCGTGACCGGGCTTAGCGCACCAGCGCCACGCGCGAGGTGTGCCGGCCCTCCGAGGTCTGGAGCGTGATGAAGTAGAGCCCGACCGGCGCCTCCCCGGCGTGATCGGTGCGGCCGTCCCAGCTCCGTGAGTACTCACCCGGAGCCATCATTCCCTCCTGAATCGTGCGCACCCTGCGTCCGTTCGCGTCCACGACCGCGAGCCGGACGAACTCCGGACGGCCGAATCCGAATTTGAAGGAGGTTCCGTGATTCGCCGGGTTGGGGGCCGCGGCGCTCAGGTACGAGCGCCCGTTGAAGCCGGCGGTGCGCTGGCCGGAGGTGAGCCCGATGCGCTCGACCTGGCCCGCGCGGTCCATGATGCTCAGCCGGTAGTAGTAGGTCTTCCCGGCCTCGGCGCTGGTGTCGAGCGCGAGGGTGGTGGTCCCCTCGAAGCTCAGATCGGTCGTGATCGGGCTCCACGAGCCCTCGGGGTCGATCGCGCGCTCGAGCGTGACGGCCGCCAGCTGCTCCGGCTGGCTGAACTGCCAGCGCAGCAGGATGCCGTCCGACCGGCCTTCGGCGGCGAAGCGCGACAGCGTCGTCGCCGTCGCCCCCAGGAACCAGCCGATGTCGTCGAAAGCCGGCGTCGTGAGGTCGACGTTGACGTGCAGGTCGTTGTTGATGGCCGGCTCCATCAGCGCGTTGGGGGTCAGGCTCACGTCCCAGTGCGACACCGACGAGCCGCTCTGGAACGGGTTCGGCGCGTACATGAACGGGTGGTTGAGGTTGTCCGCGCCCGCCAGCTGCGCCGGATTGAGCCCGATCGTGACGTTGACCCCGCTTCCCAGGTTGGCCTTGATCGTCGCCCCGTCGGCCTGGGAGATGCCGACGACCGGAATCGTGACCGAGGGATCGGCCCCGCCCGGGGACAGCGGCCCGGCGACATTGTTCGCGATCAGGAGCCCGATGGCGCCCGCGGCCTGTGCCTTCACGGCCTTGCTCGCGAAGGTGCAGGTGCCGCGATCGACGAGCGCGATGTTGCCGGCGATCGCCGCGCCGTTGATCAGCGTCTCGCATCCGTCGTTGACGTTCGGGGCGGTGCCGTCGTCCATGAGCACCACGTTTCCGGTGACGCCGCCGAGCGTGAGCGCGGCGCCGAAGGAGGCGTTGTTGGCGACGTACGATCCCGCGATGCCGCCGGGCGAGTTCACGAGCAGGCGCGGCCGATGGGACAGGAAGCCGGGCACCATGGCGGTGACCGCCGGCCCGTCCCAGACCAGGTTCGTGATGCTGATCGCCGAGGCCACGCGCTGCGCCGCGGTTTCCTCGTTCCAGTGCATGCCCGTCGTCTTGTCGAGCAGGAAGTGGTCGAAGACGCTCGGGAAGCCGCTGAGGAAGTTGCCGCTGGTGCCGCTGGTCACGGTGCTGAACCCGAGGCCATGGCCCATCTCGTGGAGCAGGACGGGCAGCAGCTCGATGTTCGCGCCTTCGTTGCCGTCCACCCCGTAGTACCAGACCAGCCCGGGGCCGAAGCAGCCGGCGTCGATGTTCGAGTTGAAAGTGGCGTTGATGTCCGGATTGGCGAGATCGAGATCCGCGCCGAAGAGCCGGTTCGCTTCGGCCACGTGGTACCAGGTCCCGGGGAAGGGCGCGTTGGTGAAGTCGCGGAACACCGAGATTGGACCCGCGCTTCCGAGCACCGCGCTGGTCGCGCTGCAGGTCTGCGGATTGAACTGCGAGCGCACCTGAATCACCACGCTGCTGGGCAGGATGCCGCCCCAGATCGAGGCCGCGTACTGGAACAGGTAGAGGCGCTGGGCGCCGAGGGTCGTGCCCGGGTTGCCGCCCACGGGCGCGACGAGTGTGGGATCGTTGAACCCTTCGCCGGCGCCGTCGTTGTTGACGATGACGATCGTGGCCGCCGAGGTGATGACCGGGGTGAGCGCGAGCAGCACGAGTAGAGCGAGCGACAGCAAACCGGGCGAGCGCATGCGATGGAGAGTCTTCATGGCCTAGCGCTCCACCGGCGCGGCTGCGGGCGCGACGCCGTTCTGCAAGGCCACCTTGGGATTCGGAACGCAGCGCATGACGAGATGGCCGTTCGCGTCGAGCTGCATGATGGCGTACTCCTGGAACTGCCCCTGGAGGTCCATCTTGACCGCGCCGTTCGGCAGCCTCTCCTCGACCAGGCCTTCGCCGCTGTCGATGATGACGTCCTGGCCCGCGAGCGCCGCCTGATCCGCGGTGGGCGGGCCGAGCATGCCGGTCTCGGGATCGATGTAGGCGCGCATCCCGGCCTGGCCGGGCGCGGCCTGGGGGCTGACGGCCGGCGCGCGCTCGATGGCGGGAGCCGGCGTCTTCGCTGCCAGCACCGGCGTGGCCGCGACCGGCTGGGTCGCAGGCACCGCGGGGGACGCGATCCGGGCCGGGGCGGCCGCCCGCGCGTGGGAAGCCGGACGGGCACTCCACGCGACGGCAGCCAGCACGAGCAGAGTTCCCAGGATCACGGGTACGAAGCCGAGCTTCGGTAGCGGTCGTCTCATGGGGATCCTCCTTGGCAGGAAGGGGTGACGGACTCGGACAACTGTCATGGAAATTACAAGAGTGCTGGCGGGAGCGGCAACAGAAATGCGCCGAGCGAGGTGAAAATCGAAGCGCCGAGTTTGCTCCTGGCAATCGAGACGCACGCTTTCGACCCGCTCTGGCGGCCCGGCGGTCGCGCGAGCCCGACCGGCATTTGCCATGGGGCCCCGCGCTCGGGCATACTCCCCGCCCGCAATCGTCGAGGATTCAGCTGCGCGACCGGGGCCGGCAGATGCCGGCCGGCAGGCGCGCGCTGGCCTTGCGTCATGGCGCCCACGAAATGGCGCTCGAGGAGATCGAGATGAAAGCCGGCGTCCACCCCGTCTACAAGAACATCCGTTTCAAGTGTGTGTGCGGAAACATCATCGAGACCCGATCGGCGATCGAGTCCGCGCCCGCCTCGGACGGCTTCCACCATCTCGAGATCTGCGCCGCCTGCCATCCCTTCTTCACCGGCAAGCAGAAGCTGATGGACAAGGCCGGACGCGTCGAGCGCTTCCGCCGCCGCTACACCAAGAAGGACCAGGCCGCGGCGACACCCGCGGCCGGTACGGCCGAGACGAAGTAGCCGCCCTGCAGAGCCGCAGGCGGTTCCTCCAGGTCGGCGCGGCGACCGCGGCGGCGGCCCTCGCGGGCAGCCTCTACGCGACCCGGATCGAGCTCCACTGGCTCGAGATCGTGCGCCGCAGCCTGCCGGTCGCCGGGCTTCCCGAGCGGCTCGCGGGGCGCACGCTCCTCCAGATCAGCGACCTCCACATCGGCCGGCGCGTGAGCGACGCCTACCTGGCGCGCGTCTTCGAGCGCGCCGTGGCGCTCGCGCCCGACATCGTGGCGTACACCGGCGATTTCGTGTCGTGGTATCCGCCCACCTTCGGGAAGATGCGGCGGCTGTTCGAGCGCGCGCCGCGCGGGCGCCTCGGGACGCTCGGCATCCTCGGCAACCACGACTACGGCCCGCGCTGGTCGCGCCCCGAGATCGCCGACGAGGTCGCCGCGACCGCCGGCGCCTTCGGTGTGCGCGTGCTGCGCAACCAGGCGTGCGAGATCGAGGGCCTGCAGTTCGCTGGGCTCGACGACCTGTGGGCCGGGCGGTTCGCCCCGGAGCGCGTCATGGGCGGCATCGACCCCGCGCGCGCGGGGCTGGCGCTCAGCCACAACCCCGACACCGCGGACCTGCCGGGCTGGGGAGCCTTTCGCGGCTGGATCCTGGCCGGCCACACGCACGGCGGGCAGGTGCGGCTGCCGTTCCTGCCGCCGCCGTTCCTGCCGGTGCGCAACCGCCGCTACGCGCAGGGCGCGTGCGCCTGCCCGGAGGGCCGGCGCATGTACGTGAGCCGCGGTGTGGGCCACCTGACCCCGGTGCGCTTCAACGTGCGGCCCGAGATCACGCTGTTCACGCTGACGCGCCCGGCGTGAGCGGGCGTCGCGTCGCTTGAAGACCGCGGCGCCTTTCGCGCATACTGCTTCGCCGCTTCCGACCGCGGCGTCGGCCGCGGTCGCGCACGGTCGGAGGTTCCCCATGCCATTCCTGCCCGTCGGCGGCCAGGCCGTCATCGAAGGCGTCATGATGCGCTCGCCCTCGCGGGTGGCGGTCGCCGTGCGTCGGCCGGGGGGCGCGATCGCGCTCATGGAGAAGTCGTTCGCCTCGGTCACGCGCCGGCACCGCCTGCTCGGGCTGCCGATCGTGCGCGGCGCGGTCGGCCTGTTCGAGACCCTGGCGGTCGGCATCGCGGCGCTCAACTTCAGCGCCGACGAGGCGACCCGCGACGAGTCGGCGGCGGCGGGCAAGCCGTCGGCGGTCCAGGGCGGGGCCCAGATCCTCACGCTCGCGCTCTCGCTCGCGCTCGGCATCTTCGTCTTCGTCGTGCTCCCGGCGCGCCTCACGGCCTGGCTCGGGTTCCACGACCGCGCGGGCTTCGGACTCGTCGACGGCCTGTTCCGGCTGCTGGCGTTCGTGCTCTACCTCGCGCTCATCAGCCAGTGGAAGGAGATGCGCCGCGTGCTGGGCTACCACGGGGCCGAGCACAAGGCGATCCACGCCCTCGAAGCGGGCGCGCCGCTCGAGCCCGAGAGCGTCCAGAGCTTCTCGCGCTTCCATCCGCGCTGCGGCACCTCGTTCCTGTTCCTGGTCGTGGTCGTGAGCATCGTCGTCTTCACCTTCATCGGCCGGCCGCGCGGCCTCGGGGACCACCTGCTGCGCATCGCCTGCATGCCGCTCATCGCCGGGATCGCGTTCGAGTTCATCCGGTTCAGCGCCCGCCATACGACCCAGCCGCTGGTCCGCGCCCTGGTGTGGCCGGGGCTCCAGTTCCAGCGCCTCACGACCCGCGAGCCCGACCTGTCGATGTGCGAGGTCGCGATCGCGGCGATCGAGCGCGTGCGCGGCGACGAGCTGGTCGTGACCCTCGAGCGCGCGGCCACCCCGGCGGCGGCCGAGGTCGCGTTCATCCAGTGAGGCATTCATCGTGAGCATGTGGGAGGCCCTCAAGAAGAGCGAGGAGCGCTTCGCCGAGCTCACCGACCTGCTCGGCCGCCCCGAGATCGCGAGCGATCCGAAGAAGCTCCGCGATCTGTCGAAGGAGCGCTCGGCGCTCGAGCAGACGCTGCGCGTGCTCGGCGACCACCGCCGCACCCAGGCCACGGTCGCCGACGACGAGGCGGCGATCGCCTCGGGCGACCCCGAGCTGGCGGAGCTGGCGCGTGCCGAGCTGCCCGCGCTGCGGGAGAAGCTCGTGACGCTCGAGGCCGAGCTCAAGAAGCGGCTGCTGCCCCGCGATCCAGACGACGACAAGAACGTCATCGTCGAGATCCGGGCCGGCATCGGCGGCGACGAGGCCTCGTTGTTCGCCGCCGATCTCTACCGCATGTACACGAAGTACGCCGAGCGCATGGGTTGGAAGCAGGAGGGGCTGAGCTCGAGCCCCTCCGAGGTGGGCGGCTTCAAGGAGATCATCTTCCAGCTCTCGGGCACGAACGTATACCGCCAGATGAAGTTCGAGAGCGGCGTCCATCGCGTCCAGCGCGTGCCCGACACCGAGGCGTCGGGGCGCATCCACACTTCGGCCGCGACCGTGGCGGTGCTGCCCGAGGTCGAGGACGTCGACATCGACGTCCAGGAGAAGGACCTGCGCGTGGATGTCTATCGCTCGGGCGGTCCCGGCGGGCAGGGCGTCAACACCACGGACTCGGCGGTGCGCATCACCCACCTGCCGACCGGGCTGGTCGTGACCTGCCAGGACGAGCGCTCGCAGATCAAGAACCGCGCGAAGGCGCTCAAGGTGCTGCGGGCGCGGCTCTACGACAAGAAGCTCCAGGAGGCGCAGGCCAAGTACGCCGCACAGCGCAAGTCCCAGGTCTCGACCGGCGACCGCGCCGCCAAGATTCGCACCTACAACTTCCCGCAGAGCCGGATCACCGACCACCGCATCAACTTCACCGCCCACAACCTGCCGGGCGTCATGGAAGGGGACCTCGATGCCCTGAGCCAGGCGCTGCTCGACGCCGACGTGGCCGAGCGCCTCGAGGCGCTCGGCGCGGGGGAGCGATGAGCCGCCCGCAGGAGCCCACGGGGGCCTGCCCGCCGCACGGGGTGCGCCTCCAGGAGGTGTCTTTCGCCGAGGCCTTGCCGGGTGTGAAAGGCGGGCCTCTTGACGCACCGTTCGGGTGCGCCTACTGTGAGGAGCCATGAAACTGGAACGTCTTGTCCGGAAAGCGGTTCGCCTCGCGCCCACGCTGCTCGCGCTGGTCGCGCTCGTGCTCTCCGCCGGTTGCGCGTCGATGGGAAAGAGCACGCCGAAGGGCAAGCTCGTCACGATCAAGATGACCGCGACCAACCGGCTCAACAATTGCGGCCGGCAGGTTCCGCTCGTGCTTCACTATCGGGTGGTCCAGGTCACCGACGCCACGCCGCTCGCCGGCATGAAGCTCGAGAACGTCTACGATCGCGAAAGCGAGATGCTGGGTGGGGCGTTCGTGTCGCGCGGCCCCGACCTAACGATCGAGCCCGGAACGTCGCGCCAGGACGCGCCGGTCCAGATCGATCCGCGCACCCGAGCCGTGGTCGTCCTCGGCAATTTCTGCAAGACCCGGGCGTCGTGCTTCTACTTCGCGCAGACCGTGCCGGCGAAGATGAAGAAGAACCTCGCCCTCGATCTGACCGCCGACTCGACCTGCATCGGCCCGACCCCGCACTGAGCGTTCCCCGGAGGACCGCGTGAGCCGCCACCGCCGCGTGGTGTGGAGCGAGGGCATGCTGCTTTCGCCGCAGCATCTCCAGCAGTGGGATCGCCACAGCCACCACGCCCTGGACGAGCGCCTGCGGGCGCTCGAGCCGTACGCTGCGGGGTTCACGCAGCTCAAGCTCGATCGCGACCAGCTTCGCAACGGCCGCATCGGCATTCTCGAGGCGCGCGGCGTGCTGCCCGACGGCACCGCGTTCGCGATTCCCGAGGATGATCCGGCGCCCGCCCCGCGCGCGATCGGCGACCATTTCGGGGCGCGCCAGGAATCGCTGCTGGTCCAGCTGGGCGTGCCCGCTTCGCGCGCCGGGCGGGCCCAGCTCGGCGAGGCCGGGGCCCCCGGCACCCCGGGCCCGCGATACACCGCCGAGGCGGTCGAGCTGGCCGACGACAACGACGCCGCGAGCGCCCGCCCGGTCTCGGTCGCGCGCCGCAATCTCGCGCTCCTGTTCCCGGCGGACGCGCTCGACGAGCACGATCTGCTGCCGGTCACCGAGCTCATCCGCACCGGCCAGGGGAGCTACGCGCCGCGCGAGGACTACGTGCCGCCCTGCCTCGCGATCGGCGCCTCCGAGATCCTCATGAAGTGGATCGAGAGCGCGCGCGAGATGGTGATCACGAAGAGCGACGAGCTGGCCTCGCGCCGCAGCCTGCGCGGCGATCTGGCGGACTTCACGCCCGGGGACTTTGCGGGGTTCGGCCAGCTCATGCGCGCCAATGCCTACATTCCGCTGCTCGAGCACCTGGTCCAGTACCGAAACGCCCACCCCGAGGCCGCCTACCGGCTGCTGGTGTCGCTGGCCGGCGAGCTGTGCACCTTCTCGGCGCGCGTGAGCGCGAAGCAGCTGCCCCACTACGATCACCAGGCCCTCGGCACCACCTTCAAGGACCTCCACGCGGTGCTGCTCCAGCTCCTGCGCATCCGCGACGAAACCCGCTGGGTCCAGATCACGCTCGAGAAGCGCGATTCGCTCTACCTCGGCCAGGTTGACGATCCGCGGCTGTTCGAGCGCGACGCCTCGTTCTTCCTGGCCGCGTCCGCCGAGATGGAGAAGGACCGTCTCCTCCGCGACCTGCCGGTCAAGGTCAAGATCGCCTCGCAGAGCCAGATCGACACCATCATCGAGCTGGCGCTGCCCGGCGTGACCCCGGTCTTCACCCAGGATCCGCCGGTCGCGATCCCGCGCAAGCCCAACTTCTTCTACTTCAAGCTCAGCACGAGCGGGGACGCGTGGGACTCGATCAAAGGCTCGAAGAACGTGGCGATCTACGCGCCGGCCGACATGCCGGGGCTGAGCTTCGAACTCGTGGGGCTGCGCGAGTAACGCATGGTCGGACGCCGCAACCCGCACGCGAACGTCTCGTCCCCGGACACGGGGGACGGAGGCGCCGGCCCCGTGGCCGCCGAGCCCGCGGCTCCGGCGTTGCCGCCGCGGCTCGTGGATCTGGCGAGCGAATGGCTGGCGCTCATCCCGGCGCTGCGCGCCTGCGCCGATCTTCCCGACGGGGCGCGGCTGCGCGCCCACGCCGCCGAGCTGCGTGCCACCTTCGAGCGCACCGCCAAGCAGGCGGGCTTCAGCGACGCCGACGTCCAGTCGGCGGTGTTCAGCCTCACCGCGGTGCTCGACGAGACCGTCAAGCGCGCGCGCGGCAAGGCGCGCGACGAATGGCTCGCGCGCTCGCTGGCGCTCGAATGGTTCCAGACCACCAACGCGGGGGTCGATTTCTACACGCGCCTCGACGAGATCCGCAAGGAGCGCACCAAGCGGATCGAGGCGCTCGAAGTGGCCGCCTGCTGCCTGGCGCTGGGATTCGAGGGCCGGATGGCGACCACCCGCGAGGCGCGCGTGGACCTCATCAACAACCTGCTGCTCGACGTGACCGCGGTGCGCGGCCAGGGCGAGCCGCCGCTCGCGCCCCACGTCATCGGCAAGGACCGCCTCCAGTCCAAGGCGGTCTCCGAGGTGTCGCGCTGGATCATGGTCGTGGCCTTCGTCGTGGCATTGCTGCTCCTGTGGCTCGGCATCTCGCAGCTCTCGCACCTCGAAGCCTGGCACGCCGTCAACGACATCAAACCCCTGAACCCGTGAGCGCCAACGCCCCATGGATTTCCTGCTGAATCGCCGGATCGTCCTGTTCGGTGTCGTGGGCGTCACGCTCGGCACCGTAGGCTACGCGCTCGCGCGCGTCTTCAAGGACATCCTCACGGTGCTGCTGGTGCTCATCATCCTGGCGCTGGTCGTGGCGGTCGTCCTCATGTGGCTCAAGCAGCGCAAGGCGGCCGCGGGCTCCGCCGAGATCGAGTCCACGATCGCGAGCCAGGCCGACCGCGACATCGAGCGCTCGATCCCGGCCCAGGCCGCCGACCTCCAGAACATGAAGGCCGACCTGCTGGCGGCGATCGAGGCGCTCAAGTCCTCGAAGTCCGGGCTCAAGGGCGGGGGTGGGGCGCTCGCGACCCTGCCCTGGTATCTGCTGCTCGGGCCCAAGGCCTCGGGCAAGGGCACCCTGGTGAGGACCTCGGGCCTCAACTTCCCGCTCAAGGACAGCCAGGGCCAGGGGCCGCGCTCGGTGCGCGGGGTGGGCGGGACCAAGACGCTCGAATGGTGGCTGAGCGAAGAGGCGGTGCTGCTCGAGATGCCCGGGGGGCTGCTCAAGACCTCCGAGTTCGGGGACACGGACGACTGGTTCGCGTTCCTGGGCGTGCTCAAGAAGCAGCGCCCCGAGCGGCCCATCAATGGCGTGATCGCGACCGTCGCCCTCGACCAGATCGCCGATCAGCCGGCCGCCGAGATCGAGAAGCTCGGCCGCCGGGTGCGTGACCGGGTGGTCGAGCTCAACCAGCACCTGGGGGTCACGTTCCCGACCTACGTCGTGCTCACGGGCACCGACCGCATCGCCGGCTTCTCGGAGTTCTTCTCCGAGCTCGACGGCCCGAAGCGCGCCCAGGCCTGGGGGGCCACGATCCCGGTCGCCGAGGCGCTCAGCCGGCCCGCCGACGAGCTGTTCGACGCCGAGTTCCAGACCCTCACAGCCGCGCTGTCGCGGCGCTGGATCACCCGCATGGGGAGCCTGCCCGACGGCGAGCAGCGCTCGCGCGTGTTCGCCTTCCCGCTCCAGCTCGAGAGCATCCGCCCGGCGCTGCGCCAGTTCATCAAGACCCTGTTCGACACCGGCGGCCCGGGCGAGCGCCCGCTGTTCCGCGGCTTCTACCTGACCAGCGCGGCGCCCTCGGGCAGTGCCGCGGACCGGGTCTTCACGCGCGCCGCGGCCGCGATCGGGCTCTCGGCCACGCCCGCGGCCTCGCCGACGCCTGCCGGGGGCGGCGCGTGGTTCGTGGGCGATCTGTTCACGCGCGTCATCTTCCCCGATCGCGACATGGTGACCGAGGCGACCGAGGTCACCACGCGCCGCCGCCGCAAGCGCCTGTTCCTCGCCGCCTCGCTGGGGATCGCCCTGCTCATCCTGTTCGCGCTGTTCGCCATGGTCTCATGCTCGAACGGGGACCTCATCGACCACGCCCGCCGCGCGGCGATCCAGGTCAAGCAGGTGAGCGCCGCCGGGGCGTTCGAGCAGAAGGTCGAAGCGCAGCACCAGCTCATGACACGGATCGCGCGCCTCGAGGCGCTGCGCGACCACCTGCCGTGGTGGCGCCACCTGGGCGGCTACTGGGGCAACGACGTCATCGACCCGGCGCTCCAGGTGTACGCGCGCCACACCCTGACCACGCTGGTGCGGCCCGCGCTGCGCCAGATGGACGCCGACGTGGCGGCCTCGATCGCCTCGCCCGCGACCCCATTCGTGCCCGAGTTCTACCGCTTCTGGGCCTGGCGCCTGCTGCGCAAGCCCGACGAGATCCGCGCCGGAGACTCGCGCATCATCGCCGGCGTCGTGCGCCAGTCGCTCGCGAGCGATCTCGCGGGCGTGCCTTCCGGGCGGCGCGAGGTGGTGGGCGCCATGGTCGAGCAGGACGTGGACTTCCTGGCCGCGCACGAGAAGCTCCCGGCCCAGATGATGAACGTGTACGTCGAGGGCGACGTGGGCGACCTCAAGGCGCGTGCCTCGGCCTGGCTCGCGCTCCACTGGGAACGCCAGGGGCTCTACGACGACCTCATCGAGCGCCAGGTCAAGGCCCAGACGCGCGCGCTCGACCTCGCGACCCTGATCGGCCGGGCCGAGCCGCTGTCGTCGCCCGCGCCGGTCGCGGGCCCCTATACGCGCGCCGGCTGGGGCGTGGTCAAGCCGCTGCTCGCCTGGTACCGCGACCGTCTGGGCGAGCCCTGGGTCGAGGATTTCGCGGACAGCGCGCGCGCGCTGGCGGGCGATCTCCCCGATCGCTACGCCCGCAATTACACGAAGGCGTGGAACGAGTTCCTCACCGGGATCCAGGTGACGAGCTCGCCCAACCGCCAGACCTGCGCCGGGCTCATCAACGACATCTCGAAATCCGACTCGCCGCTCTTCCAGCTGCTCCGCAAGGCCGCCGAGCAGACGCGCTTCACTTCGGACCCCGGCCCGGGCGTCGAGCAGATCCAGCAGGACTTCGAAATCCTCCAGAGCTTCGAGGTGGCGCGCGGCGCGGGCGAGGCGAAACGCGCGGGGTTGTTCGGCCGGATCGCGGGCTGGTTCGGAGGCCTGTTCAAGAAGAAGGACGCCAAGGGCGGGTCGTTCGACCTGGTCAGCTCGGAAAAGCAGAACTACGTCCGTCTGCTCGGCGTGCTGCTCCAGAAGGCCCAGGACCTGGCCCAGCCCAGCGCCGCCTCCCAGGCCTACAACGCGATCTTCATCAGCCTCTCGGCCAGCGAGGCGAGCCTCGTGGACCAGTTCCGCGCCGCGGCGCAGTCGCTGATCGACAACCATCGCGGCAAGGCGGGCAACAACGCCTCGATCCGGGTGCTGTGGCTGCCGCTGCGGATCCTGGCGGCGGTGGGTCCGGTCCCCGAGCCCCCGCAGGACACGGGGGTCGTGACGACCCCCCAGACGCAGATCGCGGCGCCGGCGGGCGCCGTCCACCTGCCGCCCGACGTGAACGCCAAGTGGCAGCAGCAGGTCCTCGCGCCCTACCAGAGCAAGCTGGCCGCGAAGTACCCGATGTCCGCCGGCGGCCCCGACGCCCCGCTCGCGGACTTCGCCGACTTCTTCAAGCCCGGCGGCACGTTCTGGCGCTTCTACGACGAGACCCTCAAGCCCTACCTGGCCGAGGACGGCACCCCGGCGCCGGGGGCAGTCGGCGTGGTGCCGCCGGCGCTCAGCAAGGCGGTCAGGTCGGCGCGCGACATCCGCGACGCCTTCTTCGCTTCGGGGGCCGATCCGTCGCTCCACTTCATGTTGCGCAACGGACCGCCCGAGCCCGCCCATGGCAGCGTGGCGTACACCCTGGCGTGGATCGACTTCGAGGTGGGGGGCCAGCCGCCCATCCACTGGACCATGGGCGCCCGGCCCTGGACCCCCCGGATCTGGCCGGGGCCCCAGCCGAGCGCCGGCGCTTCGGTCCGGGCGAGCGGCAACAATCTGACCTTCGAAACCCACGAAACCGGGGTGTGGGGCTTTTTCCGCATGCTCGACAAGGGTCAGTTCGGGGGCACCGAAACGACGCCGCAGGTCCAGATCCGGGTCAACGCCGGCCCGGAGGGCTGGATCCTGCCCTTCGAGTTCCAGCTCGAGGGGGAAAGCCCCAAGCATCCGTTCAGGCGAAACGCCCTCCGGTTCGTCCCGCCGCCCTCCATCTGACCCGGACGCGAAACATCCCTTGAACGACAGGGGTTGGGTGCCCTAAACTCATCCGCGCGGAAGGCTGCGGAGCACGCGGGCCCGCGTCATGTGCAACATGAGTCGGAGCCGCGAGTTCCATCCCACCACCGCCGTTCGGTCATCTGCTCACCAAGTGCACACTCTTCCGGGTGTCGCCTGACCCCGGAGCACGAGCCCTAAGACCATGAGCGCCATCGACGTCACGCAGTTGCTCCAGGAAGTCTCAGCCGAGACTCCCTGCGGCGCGAATCTGGAATACGACCCCGCTTTTCTCGAGCTCGAAAAAGAAGCGACCGCCAGGCCCGAGCAGCGCATCGGTGACAGCGTCGTGCCGGGCCAGGAACCCAACTGGTCCGACGTCAAGGACCGCGCGGTCGATCTCATGCGCCGCACCAAGGACCTGCGCGTCGCCGTCCAGCTCTCGCGCTCGCTGCTGCGCACACACGGCGCGGCCGGCTTGCGCGACGGGCTCTCGCTGATCGCGGGCATGCTCGAGCGCTACTGGGACAGCGTGTATCCGCAGCTCGATCCCGACGACGGCAACGATCCGACCTTCCGGCTCAACGCGCTCGCCAACCTCGCCGACTGGGACTCCATGGTGCGGGGCTTGCGCGATATGCCGCTGGTGAGCTCGCGGGTGCTGGGACGCTTCTCCCTGCGCGACATCGAGGTCGCCGACGGGACCACCGCCAAGCCCGCCGACGGCGAGGCCGCGGTGCCCGAGACGGCCACCATCGAGAGCGCGTTCGCGGAAGCCGACGCCGCCGAGCTCCAGGCGACGGCCGACGGCATCCGCGGGGCGCTCGAGAGCCTGGGCTCGATCCAGTCCGTCGTGGGCTCCAAGGTCGGAAGCACGGCCTCGCTCGACCTGAGCCGGCTCGCGACCACGCTCCACAATGCCGACCGCATCCTGACCGACCAGCTCTACCGCCGGTCGGGCGGCGCGCCGGCGGGAGCGGTTGCCGGGGACGGCGCCGCGGCGGGCGCCAGCCGGGGCACCGGAGTCCCAGGCGAGGTCGCGAGCCGCGACGACGTGGTCCGGCTGCTCGACAAGGCGTGCGAATACTTCAAGCGGCACGAGCCCTCGAGCCCCGTGCCCCTTCTTCTCCAGCGGGCCAAGCGCCTGGTGAAAATGGACTTTCTCGAGATCATGAAGGACATGGCTCCTGGGGGCCTGTCCGAGGTCAAGTCCATCGGAGGTGTTGAGACCGAAGAATAACGATTGGGACGATTCAGTTTCCATTTTCACAGTTGATTTTGCGCTTCCGGCCGCACCGGTCCGGAGCCGCCCGCGGGTCGCAAACGGCCGTCAGGAGGTTCCCCATGGCACAGAAATCCAGCGCACAGAAGTTCATCGCCCGCAATCGGGCGCCGCGCGTCCAGATCGAATACGACGTCGAGATCGGGAACGCGGAGAAGAAGGTCCAGCTGCCCTTCGTCATGGGCGTGCTGGCCGACCTGTCGGGCAATCCCGCCGATGCGTTGCCGGCGGTCGCCGACCGCAAGGCGCTCCAGATCGACGTGGACAACTTCGATCAGCGTCTCAAGTCGATGAAGCCGCGGGTGGCGTTCACGGTGCCCAACAAGCTGACCGGCGAAGGGAATCTCAGCGTCGACATCACCTTCGAGAGCATGGACGACTTCTCGCCCGCCGCGGTGGCGCGCAAGGTGGGGGCGCTCAGCAAGCTGCTGGAAGCCCGCACCCAGCTCGCCAACCTGGTGACGTATCTCGATGGAAAGACCAAGGCCGAAGACCTGGTCGCGAAGGCCCTCAACGATCCGGCGCTGCTCCAGGCTCTCGCCTCGGCGCCCAACCCGGCCGGCGACGGCGCGGCTGGAGAGGAGAAGTCCAATGGCTGACGAGAAACTCGCGAGCCAAACCGCGGGAGAGGCCGGGGTCAAGACCCTCGAGCCCGAGGAATTCAAGTCGCTGCTCGAGAAGGAATACAAGGCTCCCAAGGCGCAGGAAGCCGTGCTCGACGGGGTCAAGACCCTGGCCGAGTGGGCGATCAAGTACACCAAGATCGTCTCGGACGACGCGCTCCGGTCCATCGAGGCCATCAAGGCCGAGATCGACCGCGTGCTCACCGACCAGATCAACCTGATCCTCCACCACCCCGACTTCCAGAAGCTCGAAGGCGCGTGGCGGGGGCTCCACCATCTCGTCAACAACACCGAGACCGACGAGATGCTCAAGATCCGGGTGCTCAACATCTCGAAGAACGATCTGGGCAAGACGCTCAAGCGCTTCAAGGGCACGGCCTGGGACCAGAGCCCGATCTTCAAGGAAGTCTACGAGTCGGGCTACGGCGTGCTGGGCGGAGAGCCCTACGGCGCCCTGATCGGCGACTACCACTTCGACATGAGCCCGCAGGACACCGAGCTGCTGGGCGAGATCTCCAAGGTCGCGGCCGCGTCGCATGCGCCTTTCCTCGCCGGGGCGGCGCCGACGTTGTTCGGCTTCGAGTCGTGGCAGGAGCTCAGCAATCCGCGCGACCTCGCCAAGATCCAGAGCACGCCCGAGTACGCGGCGTGGCGGTCGCTGCGCGAGTCCGACGACGCCAAATACCTGGGCCTGGCGATGCCCAAGTTCCTCGCGCGGCTCCCCTACGGCGCGAAGACCGCGCCGGTCGAGGAGTTCAGCTTCGAGGAGGACACCGAGGGCGCCAAGCACGACAAGTACACCTGGGCGAACTCGGCCTACGCGATGGCCGTCAACGTCAACAAGTCGTTCAAGGAATACGGCTGGTGCTCGCGCATTCGCGGCGTCGAGTCGGGCGGAACGGTCGAGGGCCTGCCGGTCCACACTTTCCCCACCGACGACGGCGGCGTGGACATGAAGTGCCCCACCGAGATCGCGATCACCGACCGGCGCAGCAAGGAGCTCGATGACCTGGGCCTGATGCCCCTGACCCATCGCAAGGGCCAGGACGTGGCCACGTTCATCGCCGCCCAGTCGCTCCAGAAGCCCACCGAGTACCAGGACGCCGTCGCGACCGCCAACTCGCGGCTCGCGGCGCGCCTGCCGTACCTGTTCGCGACCTGTCGCTTCGCGCACTATCTCAAGTGCATCGTCCGCGACAAGGTCGGCTCCTACAAGGAGCGCGGGGACATGGAGACCTGGCTCAACAACTGGATCATGCAGTACGTGCTGGCGAACCCGGCGATGGCCACGGAGGCGGAGAAGGCGCGCCGGCCGCTGGCCGAGGCTCGGGTCGAAGTGGCGGAGATCGAGGGGAATCCGGGCTTCTACAGCTCGATCTTCTTCCTCCGGCCGCACTATCAGCTCGAAGGATTGACCGTCTCGCTGCGACTGGTCTCGAAGCTGCCGACCGGCAAGCAGTAGCGGCCGGAGCCTGGGACCATCTGGACTCGACATGCGCCGCCGGTCCCGTGAGGGACCGGGGCGCAACACCGAAACTCTCAAAACAACACGCGTAGAAAGGAGCCGCCGATGATCCTGCTTCAGTTCAAGGGCGACGTCATCAAGGGCGAATCGCAGGTCGAAGGGCACGCGAACTGGATCAACGTGGACAGCTTCCAGATGGGCGTGGGCCGCGCGATCACCGCATCCGGGCGCGGCAGCGACCGCGACACCAGCAACCCCTCGTTCTCCGAGGCCACGTTCCACCGCTCGACCGACAAGGCCTCGCCCGACCTGTTCTTCCAGGCGGTGTGCGGCAAGAGCCTGGGGGAGGCCAAGATACACTTCACCCAGAAGGCCGAGGCCGACAAGGAGCAGGTGTACCTCGAATACATCCTCGGGGACCCGATCGTCAGCTCCTATTCGATCAGCAGCGGCGGCGACCGCCCGACGGAGTCGTTCTCGCTCAATTTCGTGAAGATCAGCAAGAAGTACACGGCGTTCTCAGGCGCGAAGGTCGGCGACCAGCCCGAGAAGAAGTGGGATCTCGTCGCCAACAAGAGCTACTGATCCTTTAGGGGGCCGCGGGCGGACCCTGGGTCCACCCCGGCCCCTTCAATTCTTAAGGACGGCCGGGCTGAAGGCCGCCCGCGGGTGGCCCCATGTCTCCTTCATTGACCCTCCGCGAGGGCAAGCTCTCCGACACGCTGGCCGAGCTCCAGGCCGGTGTGCGCAGCAACCCCTCCGACGCGACGCAACGCATCTTCCTGTTCGAGCTGCTCTCGGTCCTGGGGCAGTGGGACCGCGCGCTCAACCAGCTCAACGTCGCCGGCGATCTGAGCGCGGCGGCGCTCGGCACGGTCCAGGTGTACCGCGAGGCGCTCAACTGCGAGGTGCTGCGCGGCGAGGTGTTCGCCGGCAAGCGCTCGCCGCTCGTGCTCGGCCAGCCCGACCAGTGGGTGGCCCTGCTCATCGAGGCCCTGCGGCTCACGGCCGATGGCCGACACGCCCAGGCCGAGGAGCTGCGCGCCACCGCGCTCGAGGCCGCCACGACGACCCCGGGCCGGATGCGCCCGAGCGCCGACCCCGAAGCGCCCTCGCAGGCGTTCGAGTGGATCGCCGACGCCGATTCGCGGCTCGGGCCGGTGCTCGAAGCCATCGTCAACGGGCGCTACTACTGGATCCCGTTCCGCAACATCCGCAGCATCCAGGTCGAGAAGCCCGCCGATCTGCGCGACCTGGTGTGGATGCCGGCGCTGTTCCAGTGGGCCAACGGCGGCGAGGCCGCGGGACTCATCCCGACCCGCTATCCGGACTCGGAGGCGAGCGAGGACGACGCCATCCGGCTCGCCCGCAAGACCGCCTGGACCGAGCGCGCCCCGCAGACCTTCACCGGGCTCGGGCAGCGCATGCTCGCGACCGACGCCGGAGAGCACGCGCTCATGGACCTGCGCCGCGTCGAGCTCGACGTTCCGGCCCCCGAGGCGGCCGGCACGCCGCCCGCGGACGCCCCGTCGTCCCATGCCTGATCTCGCCCCCCAGGAGCGGCTCCAGCCCTCGCTGCTCGACCGGCTCACCGACGACCAGCCGGGGGAGCGTTCGGAGGGGCGCGACAAGCGGGTGCTCTCGATGCGCCGGCTGCGCGAGTGCGTGCTGCGCGATCTCACCTGGCTCATGAACGCCGACAACCTGGCCCAGGGCGAGGACCTCGCCGAGTTTCCGCTGGTCGCGGCCTCGACGCTCAACTTCGGGGTCCGGGACCTGGCCGGGGTGACGATCTCGAATCCGCTCGTGGACGCATACGAGCTCGAAGTCCGCCAGGCCATCCTCGATTTCGAGCCCCGCATCCTGCCCGCCACCCTCAAAGTGCGGGCAGTCGTCGAATCGGACGCCATGGACCGGCACGCCCTGAGCTTCGAGATCGAGGGCGAGATGTGGGCCGATCCCGTGCCCATGCGGGTGCTGCTCAAGACCGAGGTCGACGTCGAGAACGGCGAGGCCACGGTGGTGGAGGTTTCAGACTCGCGCGTCGCCTGACGGCCTCCCGCCTGCGCTGAGAACCCATGGAACGCCGCCTCCTCGACTACTACAACCGCGAGCTCCAGCACGTCCGCGAGGTGGGCGCGGAGTTCGCGCGCGAGTTCCCCAAGATCGCGGGGCGGCTGGGGCTCGAGGGCTTCGAGTGCGCCGACCCCTACGTCGAGCGCCTGCTCGAGGGCTTCGCCTTCCTCGCCGCCCGGGTCCAGCTCAAGATCGACGCGGAGTTCCCGCGCTTCGCCCAGCACCTGCTCGAGACCATCTACCCCGGCTACCTCGCCCCGATCCCCTCCATGGCGATGGTGCAGTTCCAGCCCGATCCGTCCGAGGGCTCGCTCATGGCGGGCGTGCCGGTGCCGCGCGGCAGCACCCTGCGCAGCGTGCCGGGCAAGGGCGAGCAGACCGCGTGCGAGTACCGGACCGCGCACGAGGTGACGCTGTGGCCGATCGAGATCAAGGAGGCCGAGTACTTCCGCTACTCGGGCGCGGCGGCCTCGCTCGGGGTGCCCGCGCTCCCCGGGGTCAAGGCGGGCCTGCGGATCCGGCTCAAAACCACCGGCGGACTGCGCTTCGACCAGATCGCACTCGACCGGCTCGCGCTCCACCTGCGCGGGGCCGAAGAGATCCCGATCGCGCTCTACGAGCAGCTGCTGGCCAACGCGGTCGCGCTGGTCGCCCGCCCCGCCAAGCTGCCCGCGCCCTGGATGGAGGTCCTGGAGCGCGACCACATCCGCTCCGCCGGCTTCGAGGACGCGCAGGCGCTGCTCCCGGTGGGCGCGCGCGCGTTCAGCGGCCACCGGCTGCTCAACGAGTACTTCTCGTTCCCGGCCCGCTTCATGTTCGTCGAGCTCACCGGGCTCGAGACCGCCGTCAAGCGCTGCGCCGATTCCGAAATGGACCTGATCGTCCTGCTGTCGCGCAGCGATCCCGCGCTCGAGAGCGGGGTAAGTGCCGCGAACCTCGCGCTCTTCTGCTCGCCCGCCATCAACCTGTTTCCCAAGCGCGCCGACCGCATCGATCTCACCGACCGCGCCCACGAGTACCACGTGGTCGCCGATCGCACCCGGCCGATCGATTTCGAGATCGTCGAGGTCACCGACGTGACCGGTTTCGGCGCGGCCGGCGAGCGCGAGCGCGAGTTCCTGCCCTTCTACGCGACCTCGGACCAGACCCCGGAGCGCGACCGCGGCGCCTACTTCTCGGTGCGGCGCGTCCCGCGCCTGCACGCCGACCAGAGCGGCGGCCTCGAGGCGCGCTCGAACTACTATGGCACCGAGCTGTTTCTGTCGCTCGTGGACGCCAACGAGGCGCCCTACCGCAGCGGGCTGCGCCAGCTTGGCGTGGGCACGATGTGCACGAACCGCGACCTGCCGCTCCTCATGTCGCTGGGCGGCGGGCGCACCGATTTCACGATGACCGCGGGCGCGCCGGTCAAGGCGGTGCGCTGCCTGGGCGCCCCGACCAAGCCGCGGCCGCCGCTCGCCGAGGGGGGGAGCGGGTGGCGGCTCATCAGCCACCTGTCGCTCAACTACCTCTCGCTCATGGACGCGGAGCAGAAGGTCGGCGCCGCCGCGCTGCGCGAGATCCTTTCGCTCTATGCCGACGTGGCCGACTCGGCGGTGCGCAAGCAGATCGAGGGGCTCAAGACCGTGAGCGCCACGCCGGTGCTGCGCCGCATCATGAACGGCGGGCCGATCGCTTTCGGGCGCGGACTCCAGATCGAGGTCACGTTCGACGAGGCCGCCTTTCGGGGCACCGGCGTGTTCCTGCTCGGGGCGGTGCTCGACCAGTTCTTCTCGCGCTACGTGTCCATCAACTCGTTCACCGAAACCGTCATCCGCACGCTCGATCGGGGGGAGATCGCACGATGGCCGGCACGGACCGGACAGCGGCCGATCCTGTAGCGCCGCTCGAGCGCCTGGAGGCGGAGCCATACCGCTTCGATCTCTATCAGGCGCTGCGCTGGCTCGAGTGCGCGCACCTCGACCAGCCGCGCTGGGGCGAGTCCCGGCACGCGCAGGACGATCCGCTGCGGCTGGGTCAGGAGCCGACGCTCGCCTTCGCGCCCTCGACCCTGGCCGGCTTCCATGCCGGCGCGGAGGGCCGCCCGGCGCGGCTGCGCGTCTTCCATCCCGGGCTGTTCGGCGCCAACGGGCCGCTGCCGTTCCACCTCACCGAGTTCGCCCGCGAGCGGCAGGCGAACCAGGGCGATCCGACCTTCGCGCGCTTCGCGGACATCTTCCATCACCGCATGATCGCGCTGTTCTACCGCGCCTGGTCGAGCGCCCAGCCCGCGGTCCAGTACGACCGGCCCGAAACCGATCGCATCGCGCTGCTGCTTGGCGCCCTGATCGGCATGGGCTCGCCGGCGCTGCGGCGCCGCGGCGCCTGGGTGGACCGGATCCTCATGCACCACGCCGGCGGGCTCGCGATCCCCACCCGCCATGCCGAGGGCCTGCGCGGCCTGCTCATGGACTTCTACAAGACCGGGGCGCGGATCCAGAACTTCGTCGGTCATTGGATCGACCTGCCGCCCGGCGAGCAGTGCCGGCTCGGCAGCGCCACCAACGCCACGCTCGGCCGCACCGCGACGGTGGGGAGCCGGGTGTGGGACTGCCAGCACAAGTTCCGCGTCGTCCTCGGGCCCATGGGCTACGAGGAGTTCCGGCGGCTGCTCCCGGGCCGCGACAGCCTGGCCCGGCTCGTGACCCTGGTGCGGGGCTACGCGGGGGACGACCTGGTCTGGGACGCCAACATCGTGCTTCGCAAGGAGGAGGTGCCGCCGCTCACCCTGGGGGGCCCGGGCGAGCTGGGCTGGACCACCTGGCTGCGCGGCCGGCCGGCGGCGCGGGACTCCGACGAGCTGGTCGTCGAGCCACGGGCGCGCGCGGCATGAGCATTCGTTTCCGGTTCGATTCTGCGGTTCATCCAGGTTGCGGGGGTTGATTCATGGCCGAGATCAAGCGCGTCGCCCTGTTCGGAAAGCTCAACGCCGTCGCCTATCGGGCGATCGAGGCGGCCACCGTCTTTTGCAAGATGCGGGGCAATCCCTACGTCGAGCTGTCCCATTGGATCCACCAGATCCTGCAGCTCCAGGACTCCGACCTCCACCACATCATCCGGCAGTTCAACCTCGATCCCGGCCGCGTCGCCGCGGACCTCACCGCCGCGCTCGACCGGCTGCCGCGCGGCTCGACCACGATCTCGGACCTGTCGGACCACGTCGAGGAGGCGGTCGAGCGCGGCTGGCTGTACGCCACGCTCATGTTCGGCGAGTCCCAGGTGCGCACCGGGTACCTGATCGTCGGCATCCTCAAGCAGCGCGGCCTGAGCCTCGAGCTCACCGCGATCTCGAAGGAGTTCGACAAGATCAAGCTCGAGACCCTGACCGACCGCTT
>JBGQIE010000005.1:0-45666 GCA_041498315.1 Candidatus Eiseniibacteriota bacterium | reverse complement strand
CTACGACGAAGCCGTGGGCGAGGTGCGCTGGTCGCCGGACGGCCGCTGGCTCGCGTACGTGAAGACCGACACGCTGGCGAAGAACCTGCGCGAATGGCGCAAGAAGAAATGGGACCAGGTGGTCGAAGACGAGCGGCTGCAGTATCCGGCACTGTGGGTGACCGAGATCGCGACCGGCAAGCAGCGCCGGCTGACCTCCGGCGCCCACTACGTGTGGAACGTCCGCTGGGCGCCGGATTCGCGCTCGATCGCCTTTCTCGTGAGCCCGACCGGCAAGCCCGACGACGCGAACCTCGCCGACATCGGGATCGTTCCGGTCGAGGGCGGCCCGCTGCGCACCCTGGGCGTCATCGGGGGCGCATTCGCCTGGTCACCCGACGGGCGCTGGATCGCGTGGGCCGGCAACGCCGACCGCAACCTCTACGTCGCGAAAGCCGACCTGTGGGTGGTCGCGGCGGCGGGCGGTAGGCCCGTCAACCTGACCGCGGACTTCGACGAGGATGCCGAGGCCCCGGCGTGGAGCCCGGGTTCCGACACGCTCTACTTCCATGCCGCGCTCGGCGCCTCCACGATCCTGGCCGCGGTGCCGCGCGCGGGCGGGCCGGTGTCCCGGATCGCGGACCGGCGCGCCGACGCCGCAACGCCGGTGATCGCCTCCGACGGCCGCATGGCGTGGACCCAGAGCGATCCCCGAAAGCCGACCGAGGTGTGGGTCGCCGACCGCGCCGGAGCCAAGGGTCGGGCGATGACCGCGATCCACGCGGCGGTGGCGGAGCTCGCGCTCGGGTCCACGCGGGTCGTGCGCTGGACCAGCACCGACGGGGTCCCGGTCGAAGGCGTGCTGCTCCGGCCCGACGGGGCCAAGGAGACGGCGGCGCTCAAGACCGTGGTCCTGCTTCACGGCGGCCCCTACGCCTCGCGCTTCGCCCTGGGCTTCCAGAGCACGGCGCAGTACTACGCCGCCCACGGCTACCAGGTGTTCATGCCCAACTTCCGCTCGAGCGGCGGCTACGGCACCGCCTTCATGCTGCGCAAGCGCAGCGACTGGGGCGGGCAGGACTGGGACGACGTGATGACGGGCGTGGACAGCCTGGTGAAGTGGGGGCTCGCCGACGGACGGCGCCTCGGGGTGATGGGACACTCCTACGGCGGCTACCTCTCGGCGTGGGCGATCGCGCACACCGACCGCTTCCGGGCCGCGTGCGTCTCGGCGGGTGCAGTGGACCTGGCCGCGCACTACGGGCAGAGCGACATTCACCGCTACCGTGCGTTCGATTTCGAGGGCACGCCCTGGGAGACTCCCGAGCACTGGCGACGCTCCTCGCCGATCACGACGATCGCGAACGCGCGCACGCCGACCCTTATCCTGGTGGGCGAGAGCGACCAGCGCGTGCCGATGCCGCAGTCCCAGGAGCTCTACCAGGCGCTGCGCGCTCTCGGGGTGCCGACCGAGTTCGTGCACTACCCGCGCGAGCCGCACGGCCTGCGCGAGCCGCGGCACCGGGCCGACTGGCTCACGCGCACGCTGGGCTGGTTCGATCGCTGGGTGAAGTAGCTCCGGGTCCCGAAGCCCCCCGTGCCCTACTTGCGGGATTCGAGGTCTTCCTTGAGCTCGGGCCCCGGGTCGGCGGGCTGCATGAAGTACCACCAGTTCCGCTGCGGAGTCCAGTCGTGCTGCTCGGCCATGTCGGAGCCCCACAGGCAGCGTCCCGCGGGCACCAACAGCGCCTTCATGCGCTCGTCCGCCTTCTGGAGCCGCTTGAGGACCGCGCGCCGCGTCTCGGCCGGAGCCACCTCGACCGCGCCCTCGATGAGCTCGCGCCCGTCCATGTCGTCGAGGTAGTCGTCGAGGCCGAGCGGATAGGTCTCCTCGACGTCGTCCACCGCGTTGTCCCACTGCTCGAGCAGGCCGTCGAGCCCGCCCTCGACGATGTGCTCGGGACAGCCTCGACTCTCGAGAAACTCGCGCACCGGATCTTCACGCACGTTCACCGACCCCTCTGGAGCTGACTCCGATAATAGGCGTCGCCACGGTCCGGCCGGAAGAACGTCCGGATGGTGCCGTCGCGGTTGAAGGCGATGAACGCGCCGCTCGACTTGTCGTAGCGGATGGTGGTGCCGTCGCCGCGCACCGCCTCGAGGATCATGCCGCCCGCCGGCCGGTCGCGCAGCTCCTGGGCGAGCCTCAGGTAACGATCCATGCCGATCTTTCCGAACTCGCGTCCATGCTTGCGGAAGTGCTCGGCCAGCCGCTCCTGCGAGCTGAAGCCGATCTGCGTGCGCACCGCCCCGGGCGGGACCGCCGGCGGCAGCGGCGCCGGGGCCAGCGTCACGCGCGGGCGCGGCGTGTGATGGACCGGCCGCGGCAGCAGCGTGATGACGGCCGCGGTCAGCGCCAGCGCGACGATCAGGACTCCGGTGTTCCGCATGGGCTCACAGGATACGCTTCCCGAGCATGCTCTGCGCCAGCTCGGCGGCCAGCAGCCCGGTCATGTTCTGGGTATCGAGCACCGGGTTCACCTCGACCAGGTCCACCGCCACGATCTGCGCGCGGTCGGCGAGCATCTCCATCGCCAGGTGGGCCTCGCGGTAGGTGACCCCGCCCCACACCGGCGTCCCGGTGCCGGGCGCGTCCTCGGGATCGACGACGTCGAGATCGAACGACAGGTGAATGCCCGCGGTGCCGTCGCTGGCCGCGCGGATCGCCTCGTCCACCACGTCGCGCATGCCGCGCTCGTCCAGGTCGCGCATCGTGTACACGCTCACCCCGCTCTTCTTGAGGAACTCGCGCTCGCCCGGGTCGAGGTCGCGGATGCCGATGAGCGCGGTGTTGCGCGGCAGCACCTTGGGCGAGCGGCCGCCCAGGTTGACGAGCTCGGGATCGCCCACCCCCAGCACCACGGCCAGCGCCATGCCGTGGATATTGCCCGACGGCGTGGTCTCGGGCGTGTTCGCGTCGCCGTGGGCATCGAACCAGATGAGCCCGATGTGCTCGCCCTGGCGCGCGAAATGGCCGCTCGAGCCCGCCACCGAGCCGATGGCGATGCTGTGATCCCCCCCCAGCACCAGCGGAGTGCGGCCCTTGTCGAGCGCCTGCTCCACCTTCTGGCACAGCTCGGCGCAGGTCGCGAGGATGGTGGCCTTGTAGCGGAGCTTGCCCTCGCCCACCTTCTGGGTCTCGGGGATCATGACGTCGAGGTCGCCCGCGTCGGTGACCTTGTGCCCGAGCTGCTCGAGGCGCGGCTCCAGATCGGCGATCCGGATCGCCGAGGGGCCCATGTCCACGCCGCGCCGGCCCGCACCGAGGTCCACCGGCACCCCGATAATCTCGATGTTGCGCTTGGTCTTAGCCATGGGCGCGGCAGTCTAGCAGCGGCCGCCGAACCGGGGCAAACCCCGCGCCCCGGTTGACTTCCGTGGCCAATACCGATATTGCCTCACGGTCATGGTTCGCTTCTCCGCGCGCCGCTTCGCACTCGCGGCGCTCGCCGTGGTGGCGCTGCTGGGCGCGGTGCGCTCGCGCCCGGTTCCGAACGACGATCCGCCGCCCGCGCCCAAGGCCCGGGCGCTCGATGGCGAGGTGATGCTGGCGAGCGACTTCCGCCACGCGGCGAGCCTTGACGGCTGGTCGCCCGACCGCGGCGGAGTGTGGGCGATCGCCCACGGCGCGCTGCGCGCGCGGCTGCCCGACCGCAAGCAGGCGCGCTCGCTCATTTACGCCGGCTCGGAGGACTGGGCCGAGTACGCGGTGGACCTCGACGTGTGCCAGACCCGCGGCGTAGACAAGGGGCTGGCGGTGCGGGTGCTGCGCGGGCGCGGCGTGGGCGTCGACCTGCGCGGGCCCGGCTACCACGACGTGCTGCTCCACCTTCAGGAAAGGCAGTTGGGCCACGCGCTGGTCCACAACGACAACGGCATCTGGCACCACCTGCGCGTCGAGTCGCTCGACAGCCGCTACCGCGTGCTCGTGGACGGCAAGCTGGTGCTCGATCGGACCGACCCGCGCCATGCGAGCCGCCAGGGCCGCATCGCGCTGGCCGCCTACACCGGCGGCGAGGGCCAGTGCACGGTGTACTACGACAACGTCGTGGTGACCGCGCTGCGCTAGCGCCGCACACCCCGAGCGGGCGCCCCAGGGGCTCGGGCACGACAAACAGGTTGCGCGCGACCACCGCCCATTACAGAATTGGGGCGCGCTTCCCAACCCCAAGGACCAGGTTCCCCATGGGCTACGACATCTGCGTTTCGTGCGGCGCCGCCATCCTCCCCGACGCGGGCGTCTGCCCGCGCTGCGGCACCCGGCATGCTGCGCCGGCGGGGCGGGCGGCCGGCCCGCCGCCGCGCTGGCTGCCCCGCACCGCCGCGATCGCGGGGATCGCCCTGATTCTCGGGCTCGCGGGGGCGGTCGCCATGCTGGCGCACGATCGCTCGCGGGATTTCCTCGCCTCGGTCTCGCGTCAGATTCCGGGCGTCATCACGCTCGTCACCTACGATCACAAGAACCGCGAGCTGTCCCAGGGCAGCGGGTTCGTGCTCTCGGGCGACGGCCTGGCCGCGACCAACTTCCACGTGCTCCAGGACGCCTACCGGGCCGAGGCCACGCTCGGGGACGGCCGGCTCTACCACGTGCTGCGCGTCCACGCCTTCAGCGTCGACCGCGACCTGGTCGTGTTCCAGCTCGGGCGCCTGCGCGCCGGCCAGCTCGAGCGGCCCACCGGGCTGCACGCGCTCGCGCTGGGCGGATCGTCCGGGCTCAGGATCGGGGACCGGATCGCGACCATCTCGAGCCCCAAGGGGCTCGCGAACACCGTGAGCGACGGGCTGGTCAGCGCGATCCGCGACGACGAGGGCGAGCGCTTGATCCAGATCAGCGCCCCGATCTCGCCGGGATCCTCGGGCGGGCCGGTGTTCGATGCCTCGGGCCGCGTCGTGGGCATCGCGACGCTGCAGATGAGCGACGGACAGAACCTCAACTTCGCCACCCCGGTCGACAGTCTCACCGGGCTCATCGGACGGCACGACGACCTGACGCTCAACGAGTTCCAGCAGCGCGCCAAGGTCGAGACCGGCGACCACGAGGAGTTCAACCACGCCTTCGACTTAGGCCTGCGGCTCCAGCATCGCGGCGAGTACCGCCGGGCGGTGCGCAGCTATCTCTACGCCGAGGTGCTGACGCCCGAGGAGCCTTCGAGCTACTACAACGCCGGCCTGTGCTACGTCGAGCTGCGCGAGAAGGAGCGCGCCGCCGAGCAGTTCTACCGCTACCTGGCGTGCGCCGACGGCGACGACCCCGACCGCGCCGACATCCAGGACTGGCTGAGCGACAACGGCTACAAGGTGCCGATCCGGGAGTAGGGTCTGCGGTTCGTTCAGCCGGGGGCGCAGGGCGCCCTGCATGCCGGAGGCGCAGGGGACCCTATCCTCGCGGGGGCACCGTCGCCCCCGCCCCGACCCAAATGACCTCCCCTTCGCTCCAGCCCCGCTGCGCCGGGCCCCCTGCGCCTCCGGCCCGACCCCAACGATCGCCCCTTCGCTCCAGCCCCGCGAGGATAGGGGCGCCCGCGCCTCCGGCATGCAGGGCGCTCGTCCCGCCGCCTTCGGACGAGACCCCGAGCCTCTACTTCCGCTTCTCCCTCAGCAGCCGCAGGCCGTTCAGGATGACGAACACCGTGCTGCCCTCGTGGCCGGTCACGGCGACCGGCAGGCGCAGGTTGCCGAAGAACACCAGCAGCACGAGCACCACCATGACGCCCGAAGCGATCGATACGTTCTGGATGATGACCGCGCGGGCGTGGCGCGTGAGCCGGAGCGCGTAGGGCAGCGCCGTCAGGTCGTCGGCCATGAGCACGACGTCGGCGCTCTCGAGCGCCGCGTCGCTGCCCACGCCGCCCATCGCGATCCCGACCGTCGCGCGCGCCAGCGCCGGGGCATCGTTGACGCCGTCACCCACCATCGCGACCGCCCCGTAGCGCTCCTCGAGCCCGGCGAGCACGCGCACCTTGTCCTCGGGCAGGAGCGCGCCGTGGGCCTCGTCCACCGCGGTGCGCCGCGCGATCGCCTCGACCGTGCGCGGGCTGTCGCCCGAGAGCAGCGCGATCGACTTGACCCCGCCGCGCCGCAGGTCGGCGATCACCCCCGGGGCCGCCGCCCGCACCTCGTCGGCCGCGGCGATGACGCCCCAGCGCTCCCCGCGGCGCACCAGCATGGGCGTGCGGCCTTCGTGGCTGAAGCTCTGGATGAGCTCGAGTCCACGCGGCGGCGGCACGATGCCAAGCGCCTCGAACAGCCCCGGGGTGCCGATCTCGATCGATTCCGCGCCCAACCGCGCGACCAGGCCCTTCCCCAGGTGCGAGGTGAGCTGCTCCGCGGGCTCGATCCGGATGCCGCGCGCCTCGGCCGCCCGCACCACCGCCTGCGCGAGCGGATGCTGGGAGCGCTTCTCCGCGCTCGCCGCCCACGCCAGGATCTCCTCTTCGGTCGCCCCCGGGAGCGCCACGACATCGGTGACCTCGAAGCGCCCGCGCGTCAGTGTGCCGGTCTTGTCGAACGCCACCGCTCGCACCCTCCCGAGTGCCTCGATGAAGCGCCCGCCCTTGAACAGCACGCCGTGGCGCGCCGCGTTGGCGATCGCCGAGAGCATGGTCGCCGGCGTGGCGATGACGAGCGCGCAGGGCGAGGCCACGACCAGCAGCGTCATGGCGCGATAGAACGAGCTCTTGAACTCGTGGTGCAACGCCAGCGGCGGGACCAGCATCATGAGCGTGGCGCCCAGGATGACAGCGACCGTGTAGTAGCGCCCCACCCACTCCGCGACCTCCTCGGAGCGCGACTTCTGCTCCTGCGCCTCGCGCACCAGCGACACGATGCGCGCCAGCGTGGTGTCGCCCGCCGCCCGCAGGGTGCGCACCTCGAGGGCGCCCTGCTGGTTGAGCGTGCCCGCGAACACCTTGTCGTCCACGCGCTTCTCGACCGGCACTGACTCGCCCGTCAGGCTGCTCTGGTCCACGAGTGAGGCGCCGCCCACCACCATGCCGTCCACCGGGATCGCCACCCCCGGCTTGACGATGACACGCTCGCCCACCATCACGGACTCGGCCTCGACCTCGATCTCGCGTCCGTCGCGCACCACCAGCGCGCTGGCCGGGCGCAGCTTGAGCAGCGCGTGGAGCGCCCGCCGCGTGCGGCCCATGGTGTAGACCTCGAGCGTGTTGCTGAGCGAGAACAGGAACATCAGCACCGCGGCCTCGAACACGTAGCCGATGCCGCCGGCGCCCAGGGCGGCGAGGATCATGAGCAGGTTGACGTCGAAGCGGAACCGCGCCAGCGCGGCCAGGCTCGAGCGCAGCGCGAACCATCCGCCCGCGATCGCGGCGAGCGTGTAGGCGGTGTGGTGCCAGACCACCGGGGCGCCGCCGTGCTCGAGCGCGATGCCGGCGAGCAGCAGGACCAGGCAGCTCCCGGTGAGTCCGGCCATCATGCGGCCGCGCGCGTAGTGCTCCTGCTCGGCGTGCGAGAGGGTGGCGCCCCAGGGCTTGCTGCGGCTCAGCGGCCGCACCAGCTCGATGCTGTCCACCGGCACGACGCGCCGCGTCAGGCCCACGCGGCCCTGCTCGGCGGTGGCGCTGAACTCCCCGCGCTGCCCCTCGGGCACCTGGCCGAGCCGCAGCGCGCACTCCTCGCAGGCGCCCAGCGACTCGCGGCGCTCGCAGGACGTCACGCGCTGGGCGAACATCGAGCCCACCTCGTCGGCGAGCGCGTTGAGCTCGTCGAGCGTGATCTGGGTGGGCTGGTAGCGCACCGTCAGCGTGCCGTTGTGGAAGTTCGCCTCGATCGCGACCACGCCCGGGCTCGAGCGCAGGCGCTGGGTGAGGATCTCGAGGCAGCCCTCGCCCGGACCCACGATCGGAAGGTGCGCGGGCTCGGTCGCGGGCGCGGCGGGCGCGGATCGAGGGGCCGATGTGCTCATGGGAAGCACCCTAGCATAACGCCGCGCCACGCCCCGGCCGCGAGCGGGCGCGTGCCGCCGCCCCGAAACGCGAACGCCCGGGCGGCGGGAGTGGCCCGGGCGTTCGCGGAATCGCTGACGCTACTGGATGCGTACGATCGCGCGGGTGAACTGCTGGCCGGCGATCCGGAGGCGCACGAAGTACACGCCGGAGCCCGCCTGGCCGCCGTCTCCGCGCCGGCCGTCCCAGCGCAGGCGCCGCATCCCGGGCTCGAACCGCTCGCCGCGGGCGATCGCGCGCACTTCGCGGCCCAGCACGTCGTAGACGCGCAGGTCGACCGGGGCCGGGGTACTCAGCGCGAACTCGACCTCGGCGAAGGAGCGGAAGGGATTCGGGCGCACCGCGCGCAGCCCGGTCACCGGACCCGCCCCGCCCGCGACCGCCAGGATCACCGGCGTCGACGCCGGGTCGCCGGGGTCGCTGCCGGCATCGAGCTCGTCGCCGTCGAGGAACGTGTCGCGATCGCGATCGCGGCCCAGGCGCTGGCCGCTGCCCGGCGGCACGCCGGTCACCGTGAGCTCGCTCCCCAGATCCGCGAGCGCCACCAGCGCAGCGGTCGCGATCGGACTCTCGGCGACCTTGTCGCTCTTCCACTGGTCCGAGCCCTGATAGGTCCAGCCGCGCGGCTGGCCGCTGATCCGTCCCTTCGCGACCAGGTCGCAGCTGCCGGCGTCCGCCTGTCCGCGCAGCGTGTCCACGCGCGCCAGCGCGGTGGGATCGGCGTTGTTGGTGCCGTCGAACGTGATCTGGAAGCCGACCGCCGGGGCCATGCCGGTGTCGAAGCAGCTCAGGAAGGCATCGAGATCGTGCCGGTCGTCGTCGCCGCTCGCGAAGGTGAAGCGCGGGTTGCGGAGGAAGTCCACCAGGTTGTCCACCGAACCGTCGTGCGTGTACCCGTAACCGCGCTCGCTGATCGCGTCCGGCTGGTCCGTGAACCCGACCATCCGGTAGAGGTTGCGCAGCTGCGGCACCTTGAAGTCCTGCGACTCCTCGAGCTCGCCGTGATTGACGAGCAGCGTGTTGGTGCCCCGGCTGATCGAGTGGCAGTCCACGCAGCGCTTGCCGTCGGCCTGCACCACCTGGTTGAGGAAGATGGACTCGCCGCGCAGCGCGCTGGGCTGGCCCACCGGCGCATCGGGCAGCGAGTTGTCGAGGTTGCGGTACGGGTTCGGCGGGTAGGCGAGCGGCAGCACGAAGTCGCCGAACGCCGCCATCTCGCTGTCGGCGAGCGCGGTCGAGCGCCCCATGAGCGAGAGGAACGCGCCGTTGAAGGCGTTGAGGTTCTCGCGATCGCCGCGCCAGTGGAGCAGGCCGGTGTTGGGAAGCCCGCGCAAACTCTGGGTCACCATCGGGCCCTTCATGGGGTGGAAGCCCTGGAGCAGCGGGTCGGGCTGACCGGGCGGGGCGGGGAGCGCCGCGCCTGCGGGATTGCCGAGGTCCCAGCCCAGCGCGTCGGTGTCGCCGAAGGTGTGGCAGCTGGCGCAGCTCTGATCGCCGTGCGCCGAGGTGAAGCCGCCGTAGAAGAACTTCCGGCCGTTCACGATCGGATCGGGCGTCGGATCGAAGCCGATGCTCACCGGCGGGTCGGGCGCCAGGGTCGCGAGCGAAATCGTCTGGACCTGGTTGTGCATGCGCCCGATGACGTAGAGCACCCCGTGCGGCTGGTCCACGACCACGCCGGTCGGACCCTCGAGCACCGGGACGCGCGCCCGCACTGTCGAGAGCGGTCCGCCGTAGGGATTGACGACCGCGAGCTTGTTGGTCGCGAGCGAGGTCACGTACGCGCGCAGCCCGTTGCTCGAGAACGCGACTCCGGTCGGGATCCCGATCGCGGAGTCCGCCTCGGCCTGGGTGCCGGGCGCGACGTCGAAGTTGACGTGCGGGTCGAGCTTGCGATCCGTGATCGTGCCGTCCTGGGCGATCGAGGTGTACTGCGTCTCGACCAGGTAGCCGATCAGGCGCGGCTCGAAGCGGAACTGGTTGCGGGCGCGCGTATTCGTGACCGCGACGCGGCCATCGACCGGACTCACCGCGATCCCCATGTTCTCGGTGCCGAGCTTGAGGAGCCCGCCGAACTCGCGGCTCACCGTGTTGGTCGCCGTGTTGATCTCGGCCACCGCCACGTCCGCCATCGAGAACTTGAGCTTCGAGCTCCACAGATCGCCGTACGAGTCGTACCAACCGTCGGGCTGCTCCTGGACGATCAGGCTGGTTTTGGGCGCGTTGCCGTTGAGCGTGTCCTTGGGGAAGTCGATGTCCTGCGGGATCGAGTCGTCGGGCAGGCGCGACGCGCTCAGGATCGAGGTGCGGTTGTTGGCCTGCATGAGCGCCACGTACACCTTCGACCCGTCGGCGGTGCGCGCGAGACCGCGCGGCAGCCGGCCGCGGATGTCGATCGCGGCAACGGTCGCGAGGCTTGCGGGGTCGATGACCTTGACCTGGTCGTACTGCGACACGCTCACGTAGGCGCGCACCGGGCTGCCGGCGAACACCACGTCGCCCGGATCGTCCCCCACGCGCAGCGTCGCGCGCACGTGCATCGTGTTGAGGTTGACGATGCTGACGTCATCCGAGAGCTGGTTGACCACCCAGGCTTCGCTGTCGGACAGCGCCGCCACCGCCACCGGCTCGAGTCCGACCGGGACCTCGGCGATGCGCCCGGAGGCGCTCGGCGGGCCACCGGCGATATTGAAGACGGTGAGCCGGTTGTCCGGCGTGTTGACGACGAGCAGGCGGTCCCCAGACGGGGTGAGGCACACCGGGTGAACGTGCGCGCTCTCGAAATGGACGAAGTCCGGCGAGGTCTGGGTGCGCGAGACGAGCCGGTGGGGCGCCGCCGCGAGGCCGGCCAATAGAACCATCCCCGCGAGCAAGGGTGCGAGTCGGCGCATGAAACGGAATCTCCCGGCAGGCTGGGGGTCTTGGGGTACTCGAACCGGCAACGGCGACGTTGGTATTGGCGCGGCGAGTAGTGTATCACCGCCCGGTCGCCCGGGACTACAGGCGTTGTGGTGCGAAGCTGATTGCCGGCGTATCGCAAGGTGTTGCCCAAGTGAGACATGGGCGGCGTGGCGAGGCGTACGCTCCAGGTATCGTCCCGCGAGGCGGTTAGGGCCCCCGGCAACGATCCTCGCACCACGACGAGCGGGTTTAGCTTCGCGAAATCGGGCCGGCGGGCCGGAGTCCGACGCGCTTCCGGGCGTACAATCACGCGCGTCGTGCGTCTCCCAACTTCCTCTTCCCGCCCGTTCGCCGCGGCGACCGCGCTGCTGGCGCTCGCGGCCGCCTCGCCTGCCGCGGCCTGGAAGTCGCTTCCGGCCCACGCGAACGTGCAGTGGGCGGTGGCGGATTCCGTGGCCGTCTGCCCGGCCGGGGACAGCGTGGCGGCGGGCCACCCGGCCCGGCTGCGCGTGGCGCTGCGCTACTCGGGCGGGCTGCCGCTCGAGCCGCGCGTGGGCGTGCCGCCCGATTCGCTGCTGCTGATCCTCGAGCCGCTTCCCGGGCCGGGGGCGGTCGTGGTCCACGATCTGGCGATCGCAGGTGGCGCCTCCCGGCTGTTCGCGGACGACTCGACCAACGCGGCGGGCGAGGCCCGCTTCACGGTGGCGAGCCTCTCGGGCTCGGGGCGACTGGCGCTCACCGTGATGATCGCGGGCGAAACGGTGGCGGGCGACACGGCGACGGTTCGCGGCGTGGACGCCGACGGCGACGGGCGCGTGAGCGGCGCCGATCCGGTGCTCGATCTCGATTACAGCGGGGCGGTGGACGGCGCGGATCTCGCCCTGGCGGTGCCGCACTCGGGACACGGCCACCGCGGCGCCCTGCACGGAACGCTGGTGCGCCGCACCGACCTGTGCGCGACCTGCCTTCCCGAGACCGAGGGCACGCTGGGCGAAAGCGGAGCCTCGTGGAGTCCGGACGGCCGCGAGCTAGCCTTCACGCGCTTCACCGGCCCGCTCGCCGACTGCGCGGTGCACCGCGTGCCTTCCGACCCGCGCGAGGGGAACGAGATGATCCCGTTCACCTTCCCGCCGCCCGGGGTGCACGACTACGACCCCGACTGGTCGCCGTTCGGCACCGAGATCGCCTTCGATCGCGGCGACAGCGCGTGCTTCCGCAAGGGCGTGCCGGGGCTCAATCCCGACACCACGCTCCATCTCATCACGCACTTCGACGACGGCACGCCGAGCCATATCGGCGACATCACGCCGGCGATCTCCCCCGACGGCCGCTGGGTGGCGTTCAGCCGCAAGAGCCCGGAAGGGTACTGGCACCTGTGGAAGATCCCGATCGAGGGTGTTGAAGGGGGTGCCACCGCGATCCAGCTCACCTCGATCCTCTACGCCTCGGACATGTACCCGCGCTGGTCGCCCGACGGCGAGTGGCTCTACGTCGACCGGCAGAACGGCTTCGACGGCCAGCGCCGGATCTACCGCATTCGCGCCTCGGGCGGCGCCGAGGATTCGTTGCTCGCGCCCCTCGGCGGCTTCGAAGCCGTGACCCCGGGGCTCTCGCCCGACGGGGTCGTCGTGGCGGCGGGCGTGGGCACGCACACCCGATCGTCGCCGCGCGCGATCGAGGCGGCGTTGCCGCCCCAGTCCACGCTCGCCCAGGCGATCCCCGCGTTCCCGGGCGTCGAGCTCCGCGAGGACTTCCCGCTCCCGGTGCCGCGGTTCTCCCCCGACGGAACCCGGCTCGCGCTGCGCGCCCCGCCCGCCGACCGGCCCGACGAGCGGCCGCAGATCTGGAGCACGCGCCGCAACATGAGCCTGCCGCCTGTGATCCACACGGTCGCGGCACTCCCGGTCCCGCCCGCCACTCCGTTCGTGGACCTCGAGGCCGCGCCCGGCACGCCGCTCGCCTTCAGCGCGAGCGCGTCGGATCCCGAGGGCGATCCGCTCAAGTGGGCGGCGTATTTCCTGCGCCCCGATCTGGGCATGAGCTTCGATCCCGGAAGCGCTTCGTTCTCGTGGACCCCGCCGCCCGGAAGCGCGGGCCAGACGTTCACCCTCCGTCTCCAGGTCACGACCCCGAGTGGCGGCACGGCCTACGCGCTCGCTCGGCTCCACGTCGCGGGGCCGGCCGCGGTCGGGGCGGGGACCGGCGCGCGCCTGACACTCGCGCCCGCATTCCCGAACCCCTGCACGCGCGCCGCCACGCTGCGCTTCAGCCTGCCCGCCGCCGCGCGCGCGCGGCTCGAGATTCTCGATCTCGAGGGACGGTGCGTGGCGATCGTGCTCGAGGGCCCGCTCGAGGCGGGCGCGCACCAGGCACGCTGGAGCCCGGACCCGCGCGTGCCCCCCGGGCTCTACTTCTGCCGCCTCACGGCCGGGACGCAGCGCGCCACGCGCAAGATCGTGCTCGCCCGCTGATTCCGCCGCGCCGCGGGCCCGGGCCGCGCCATGCGGGGCGCTTCTGAGGTAGGCTGCGGGAGCGGCGCGCGCGATTTCCGCGAGCGCCTTCTCCATTGGGGCTCCGGCATGAGCGAGCATGGGACCGAGCGCGCCACCGAGCGCATCGAGAAGGAGACCGCGCGGGTCGAGGCGTTCAGCGACGGCGTGTTTGCGATCGCCATCACCCTGCTCATCCTCGAGATCAAGGTGCCCCACGAGGCCGGCCACGATCTGTGGCGGCGCCTGCTCGCGGAATGGCCCTCGTACTTCGCCTTCGTCACCAGCTTCGCGACCATCGGCATCATGTGGATGAATCACCACCGCATGTTCAACCTGATCGCGCGGATCAATCCGATGCTGATGATCTGGAACGGCGTCCTGCTGCTGGGGGTGACGTTCGTCCCCTACCCGACCGCGGTGGTCGCCGAGTATCTCGGGCACGATGGGGCGAAGGCGGCGGCCTCGTTCCTGGCGATCACCTACATCCTGATCGCGATCGCCTTCAACCTCCTGTGGGGCTACGCCTCCTCCGCGGCGCGTAAGCCGCGCCTGCTGCGCGTTCCGCCCGGGGATGCGCAGGTGCAGGCGATCCGCAGCGCCTACCGCCTGGGGCCGCTCTACTACCTCGTGACCCTGATCGCGGCGCTGTGGGACGCGCAGGTCAGCGTGGGGCTCAATCTCGCCCTGGCCGTGTACTGGGCGAAGCCGCCGCGTGAGGAGAAGTAGCGGGGGATCAGTTGCGCGCGGGCCCGGCGGTGAACCCCGGGCCGGCACGCTGAACGGCCGAAACCAGCGCGCTGTCCGCGACCGACCGGTCGCACACCACGATCGCGCGCCCGGTCTCGAGCCTGACCTCGACGGCCGAGACCCCCGGCACGGTTTCGAGCTCGCGCCGAATGCCGGTCGCGCAACCCGAGCAGTGCATCCCGCCGATGTCGAGGGTCGCCACACGGGCCTCGGCGCGGGCGGCGAGCTGGCGCGGGCGTGGCAGGCTTCGCACTTCGCGCACGAGCAGGGGCCCCAGGACCGCGAGCAGCACCACGCCCGCCGCCAGAGCCACGCCGTTCCAGATCGACGACTTCATCGCCACCCTCCGGGAAGCGGGAACCATAGCCCATGGCGCCGGAGCGGGAAACCCGGCGGCGGGGCGGGCCAGGGCCTGAGGCCGTGCCGGCCCCATTGGGCGCGCCGCGGCCTGACGCTATGCTGCCCGGCATGAACGGGCCGACCCGCCACTCGCTCGAGCCGCTCCCGGGCTTCCGCTCGCGTGAGGTGGGGCTCTTCCTCGCCCAGATGGACGACCAGAGCCGCCGCCTGAACGCCGACACGCGCGGCCTCGACGCACCGGCGCTGGCCTGGCAGTGCGCGCCCGGGATGAACACGATCGGGATGCTGCTCGCGCACATCGCGATCGTCGAGGCGTTCTGGACCCGGCTCGTGCTCGAGGACCAGCCGATGCCCTTCGAGGTCCGCGACCTGCTCGGCCTCGGGCTCGACGACGACGGCATGCCGCTGCCTGCCGGCGCACCGCCGGCGGCGGGCCTTGCCGGGCGCGAGCTCGCCTTCTTCGATGGTCTGCTCGCGCGCGCCCGCGCGCATACGCACGCCATCGCCGCCGCCCTGGACGACGCGGACCTGGGGCGCGAGATCGTGAGAGAGCATCCGAACCCGGAGACGCGCGAGGCGCGCTCGGGCCGCACGGTGACGCCGCGCTGGACGCTCTACCACCTGCTCGAGCACGAAGCCGGGCACTTCGGCCAGATCCTGCTCCTGCGCCACCAGCTCCGCGTGGCGCGGGGTTAGTGAGACTCGACCTTGCCCGAGACTCCCTGGCTGCGGCGCATGAAGATGAGCAGCGGCAGGGCGAGCCCGAAGCCGATCCCGAACATCAGGAACAGCTTCTCGTACGACAGCATCATCGCCTGGCGCGTGACCTGGCCGTTGAGGAGCGCGATCGCCTTGGTCTCGGCGAGCGGCCCCGGGGTGCCGCGCGCGACCATGGTCGCGGTGAGGGCGGCGATGCGGTCGCGCGCGATCTCGTTGTAGCGGGAGATGTTTTCGGCCAGGCGCGCGTGGCTCTCGGACTGGAAGCGTCCGACCAGCGTCGCCGAGATCGCGATCCCCAGGCTCCCGCCCAGCTGGCGGAACAGGTTGAACAGGCCGGTGCCGGCCGGGATCTTCGCCATCGGCAGGTCGGCGAGCGCGAGGTTGGTGAGCGGCACGAAGATCATGCCCAGGCCGGCGCCGCGCAGGATGAGCGGCAGCAGGAAGTCGCGCGTGCCGCTCTGGGTCGTGAAGTGGGCGTGCTGCCACATCGCGACCATGAAGATCCCTACGCCGAGGAGGATGGCCAGGCGCGGGTCGTAGTGACCGCGGAAGCGCCCGATGAACAGCATGACGAAGGCGCTGGCCAGCGCGCCGGGCAGGATCACCATGCCGGTCTGGTTGGCGGTGAAGCCCAGAAGCGCCTGGAGGTAGACCGGCAGCACGAACACGGTCGCGTACAGGCACACGCCCAGGATGGCCCCGAACGCCATGCCGGCCGCGAGCTGGCGGCTCTTGAGCACCGAGAGATCGATGACCGGATGCTCGGTGTGCAGCTCGTGCCACACCAGCGTGATGAGCGACAGACCGCTCACGAGCGCCAGCACCACGATCTGGCGCGAGGCGAACCAGTCGAAGCGCTCGCCGCGCTCGAGCAGGGTCTGGAGCGATCCGATCCCGAGCACCAGCAGGGCCAGCCCCGGGATGTCCACGCGCCCCACCTTCTGGGCGTGGCGCGAGTCGCCGATATAGGTGGCCGAAAGCAGGAACGCGAGCATCCCGAACGGAATGTTGATGTAGAAGATCCACGGCCACGACCAGGTGTCGGTGATGTAGCCGCCGAGTGTGGGGCCCAGGGTCGGCCCCACCATGATCCCCATGCCGAAGATCGCCATCGCGATCCCGTATTCCGAGGGCGGGAACACCTCGTAGAGCACGGACTGCGCGGTCGAGAGCAGCGCCCCGCCCCCCAGCCCCTGGAGGATGCGGAAGAACACGAGCTCGGGGAGCGTGTGGGAGTTGCCGCAGAAAAACGAGGAAATGGTGAACAGCGCGATCGAGCCGGCGAGGTAACGGCGCCGCCCGAACAGCGCCGAGAGCCAGCCGGTCAGCGGCAGGATGATGACGTTGGCGACGATGTAGCCGGTCGAGACCCAGGTGATCTGGTCGAGCGTGGCGCCCAGGTTGCCCATCATGTGCGGGATCGCCACGTTGACGATGCTGGTGTCGATCAGCTCCATGACCGCGGCCAGCGTCACCGTGATTGCGATGAGGTAGCGGTTCGCGTACGGATCGGCGGCAAGCGCCGCCCCGCGCGGCACCGCCGTGAGGGCAGGAGCCGCCATGACTAGCGGGTCGTCACGATGGCCTTGACGCTCATCCCGGGCCGCAGCGCGTGCTGCGGGTCGGGCGCGCCGTCGAGGCGGATACGCACCGGGATGCGCTGCACCACCTTGGTGAAGTTGCCGGTGGAGTTGTCGGGCGGCAGCAGCGAGAACTTGGCGCCGGTGGCGGGGCTCAGGCTCTCGACGTGGCCGCGGAACTTGCGGCCCGGGTACGAATCCACCTCGACCTCGGCCGCGCGGCCCGGGCGGATGTCGCGGATCTCGGTCTCCTTGAGGTTCGCGACCACCCAGATGTCGTCGAGCGGCACCACCGACATGAGCGGCTGGCCGGGCTGGACGAGCTGGCCCACCTCGACGCTCTTGCGGCTCACGACGCCGGTGCGCGGTGCGAGCAGCCGCGTGTACGAGAGCTGGAGCGCCGCCTGGTCCCGCGCGGCGCGCGCCGAGGCCACCTTGGAGTCCGCATTGCGCACCCCCGCGGAGGCCGCCGCGACCTGGTCGCGCGCCCCGCGCAGCTGGGCCTCGGCCACGCTCGCCGCGGCCTCGGCGTTGTCGAGCTCCTGGCGGCTCACGGTGCCGCTCGCGGCCAGCGTGCGGTAGCGCTCCACGTCGCCCACCGCGCGGCGCTCGCTGGCCTCGGCCTGCGCGACCGCCGCCCGCGCCGCCGCGAGCTGCGATTCCGACTGCCCGGCGCGCCCGCGGTCACCGGCGGTGGCGATCGCCGCGGCGAGATCGGCCTCGGTCTGATCGAGCCGGGCGCGGTAGTCGCGGTCGTCGAGCACGACCAGGACGTCGCCGCCCTGCACGGTCTGGTTCTCGCTCACCCGCACCTCGGCGACGTAGCCGCTCACGCGCGGCAGGACCGGGATGATGTGCCCCTCGACCTGGGCGTCGTCGCTCACGACGTGGGTGCGGTTGAACGAGTACTGGCGAATCCCAAGCGCGATCAGGGCGAGGGCGACGGCGCCGACCACGAGCAGCGCCACCGGCGGGCGGCGCGCGGGACGCGGGGCCGCGACTGAAGGTTCGGCGGCCTCGGGGCCGGCGGCGCCGGCTTCGACGGGGGACTCCTGGGCGGGAAGCGACATCTGCGGGTTCTCCCTCATGGGGCTAACGGGTCAACGGAGGCTGCGGCACACGCCGGTCGCGCGCGCCAGGCTCACCCGGGCGGCGCCGATCGCGAAACGCGCGTCGATCTCGGCGTCGCGGGCGCGGACGAGCGAGGACTGGGCATTGATGACTTCGATGTTGCTCGCGACCCCGCTCGTGAAGCGCTCGCGCGCCTGCGCGAGCTCCTCGGCGGCGAGCCCGAGGCGCTCGGCGCTCACGACCTCGAGCTCGCGCCCCGAGGCCAGGTCGAGCAGCGCCCCCTCGACCTCGGCCGCGATCTGCTGTTCGAGGTCGCGCTCGCGCACCTGGGCCTCGTCGATGAGCGCGCGCTGCTCGGTGAGCCGGCCTTCGCGCCGCAGCCCGTCGAGCAGCGGCACGCTGGCCGCGATGCCGACCTGCCGCGTGGTCGCGGAGCCCGGCCAGTCCCGGCCGCTCAGCCCCACGTCCGCCGAGGCCTCGAGGCGCGGCAGGCGCTCGGCCGAGATCGCGGCGTGCTCGGAGCGCGCGCGGGAGAGCCGCAGGCGCTCGGCCAGCAGCTCGGGCCGCCGCTCGAGCGCGAGCGCCAGCGCCGCCTGCGAATCCTCGGGCGCGGGCGACGCCCCCCACTCGGCCGCGAGGGTGTCGGACAGCGCGAAGCGGGTGGCGGGATCGACCCCCAGGGCGCGCGCGAGGTCCATGCGGGCGCGCTCGAGCTGGTTCTCGGCCACCACCATCTGGCCGCGCGCCGCGGCCACCTGGGTGCGGGCGCGCGTCACGTCGATGCCGGGCGACACACCCGCGCGACGCTGCTCCTCGGCCAGGGCCAGGAGCTGGGTGGCGAGGTCGAGATCGGCGCGGCGCGCATCCAGCACCGCCTGCTCGCGCGCCGCGCGCAGGTAGGCTAGTGCTGCGCTCTGGGCGGCGCCTTCGACCGACTGCCCGCGCTCGGCCTCGCTGAGCCGCACGCCCGTGCCGGCCTCGCGCACGCGCACCCAGCTCGCGAAATCGAACAGCGTCTGCGTGGCGCGCACGCGCGCGTCGATCACATCGAATGGACCCGCCAGGTCGGGCGTGGGCGGCGCCCCGGGAAGGCTGGGAAAGCTCAGGCCCAGGGCGGCGATGCTGAAGGTGCGGTTCACGGTCGAGGCGCTGCCCGAGATCCCGGGGAGCAGCGCGGCGCGCGATTGCGCCCGGCGGCCGGCCGCCTCGCGGGTGCGCAGCCCGGCGATCTGGACCGGAGCGCTCCCGCCCGCGGCGATCCCTACCGCCCGCTCGAGCGATAGCGCCGTGGCGGGCGCGGGAGCGGTCGCGGCCGCCGTCGTAGCCGCAATGGCCCGCGGCACGAGCGCCAGGCTCACGAGCAGCGCGAGCGCCAGCGGGAGCACGCGGGCCGGCGCGGGCCGGCGTGGAGAAACCGATGCGCTAGCCACGGGCGGGCTCCTCCCCGGCCTTGATCAGCAGCCCGTTGAGCGCCAGATCGATGTGCGCGTCGAGGTAGCGTTCGAAGTCGAAGGGCTCGGGCTCGCACGCCCCCATCGAGTGCTTCCAGATCGCGGCGAAGATCACCGAGAAGCCGAGCACGCGCAGGGCGTAGGGGGTGTCCACGGTGCGGAACTCGCCGCTCGCCACCCCGCGCTCGATGACGCGCGCGAACAACCGGCGCCCGCGCGAGACCACCTCTTCATGGTAGAAGCGCGCCAGCTCCGGGAAGTTCGAGGCCTCGGCCATGATGAGCTTGGGCAGGCCCGACACCCGGCTCTCGCCGATCGACTGCCACCAGCCGCGGATGAAGTCGGCCAGCAGTTCGCGGGCGGTCCCGCGGTGGGCGTCGATGAGCTGCTCGCCCCGCTCGAACAGCGGCAGCATGGCGCCCCGAATAACGGCCTTGAAAAGAGCCTCCTTGCTGTCGAAATAGAGATACATGGTGCCCTTCGTGACCCCCGCCCGACGGGCCACGTCCTCGAGCTTGGTGGCGGCGTATCCCCGCTCCACGAAAAGGTCTAGGGCGGCGGCTTCGATCTCGCCCGGGCGCGCTTCCTTGCGGCGGTGCCAGCGCGGCTTGTGCGTGGGAGCCACTGCGGTGGTCTTGGTTATCATGGGTTCATTGGATGCAACAAGTAACTGAACGGTTAGTAACTAATTTCAACAAATCGCCCGGAGCGCAATGGAACTCCACCACGAAAATGCAACTTATTGCGCGGCAACCAGATACTCTTCCGAATGGGTTGGCTTGAGGCGGGCGCGAAAGCCGCTGGCCCTGGTCCTCATGGTCGCGGGTGCGCTTTCGCTGGGCGGATGCGTCGGAAGTGTGGACCGGATGGTGTGCGAGCCGTGGGCGCGCATGACGCTTCCGCCCCCGCCCGACACGATCCTGTTCCGGAGCGATTCGCTGCTGGCGCGCTCGCACGCCGCCGCGGCGCGCGAGAGCGCGCTCATCGTCCACTACCGGCCCTACGTGATCAGGAACTCCCACGCCCTCTGGAAGCTCCGCCTCGCGATCGGCCCGGACGGGCTCGCCTCCACCCTGCGGGTGAGCCGCATCGACCTCCAGCACGTCTCGACGGGCGACACCCTGATCGTGCCCGACAAGACCGACTCGCTGTTGCTCTCGCCCTTCCCGGTCACGCTCCCGGCCGCGCGCTCGATCCCCAAGCTCCTGCTGGTCTCGCTGCGAGTGCAGGCGTTCGCCGCCTATGACCGCGGCCGACTCACGCGCTGGGGACCCACGAGCACCGGGCGCAAGGACAAGCCCACGCCGGCCGGGATCTATTACACCAACTGGAAGGCCAAGGAGCGCAAGAGCACGATCGACGACGACTGGGTGCTCAAGTGGGCGGTCAATCTCGACAGCGAGGAAGGCATCGCGCTGCACGAGTACGGGCTCCCCGGGCGCCCGGCGAGCCACTCGTGCGTGCGGCTCGCCGAGGAGGACGCGACCTGGCTCTACGGCTGGGTGGATAGCTGGCGCGTGGCGCGCAATCGCCGCACCATCACGCACAAGGGAACGCCGGTCGTGGTGTTCGGCGAGTACCTCTACGGGCAGCGCCGGCCGTGGCTGCGACTGGTCCAGGATCGGGGCGCCACCCGGATTGCGCCGCAGGAACTCGACGAGACCGTCGCCGACTACTTCTTCGCCGGGCCGCCCGCGCCCTACTGGCTTCGCTTGACCCCTCCGCCCCCGCGGCCCGAGCCCGCGTCTCCCGAGTCCGCGCGCGTGCCGGCGATTGCGGACCGCGCGCATACTCCCTAGACTCGCGCCGCTTCCCAAGGTCCGCCCGCTTCATCCTTCGCTCCATCCGAGAGTTGCCGTGGCGATTTCCTCCGACCGATCTTCGGTCCGCGTCTCCCCGCGCCTGCCGCGCGAGCTCGCGGCCGAGCTGCTCGCGCTCGCGCGCTCGAACGGCGCCGAGTTCGCCGACCTCTACGCCGAGGCCACGGTCCACACCGGCTTCGCGCTCGAGGAGAACCGGCTCAAGACCTCGTCCTACTCGGTGCAGCAGGGCGTGGGCGTGCGCGCGGTGCGCGGCGCCCAGACCGGCTACGCCTACGTGGACGGGTTCGCGGCCCAGGACCTGCGCGAAGCCGCGCGCGTCGCCGCGCGCATCGCCCGCCGTAGTACGGGTCCGCCGGGCGGTACTGCGGCGCCGCCGTTTCGCGTGGTCGAGGCGCGCGCGCCCTTCACGCTCGCCTCCCCGGCCCCGCTCGCGCTCGATGAGGCGCGCAAGGTCGCCCTGCTCGAGCGCGCCAACGCCGCGGCCCGCGGCGCCGATCCGCGCATCACCGAGGTCGCGGCCAGCCTCGCCGACATGGCGCGCTCGTTCGTGGTCGCGAACAGCGACGGGATGTGGGCCGAGGACGATCAATACCTCTCTCGCCTCACGGTCAACGCTCTGGCGCTCGAGGGCGACGAGCGCCAGAGCGGCTTCGCCGCCGGCGGCGGCTCGGTCGAGGCGGACTACTTCGACCGCCTGCGCACCCCCGAGGCCATCGGCGGCGAGGCCGCCGCAACCGCCGCCACGCTGCTCAAGGCCCGCGAGCCCGAGGCCGGCGCCTATCCGGTCGTCATCGGACCGGGCTGGGGCGGCGTGCTGGTGCACGAATGCTTCGGGCACAGCATGGAAGGCGACACGATCCGCAAGCGCACCTCGATCCGCGCCGGCCAGCGCGGCGAGCGCGTCGCCGCCCCCGGCGTCACCATCATCGACAGCGGGGTCGTCCCCCACAGCCGCGGCTCGTTCCGCGTGGACGACGAGGGCACGCCCGCGCAGCGCACCGTGCTGGTCGCCGACGGCGTGCTGGTCGGCTACCTGTGGGACCTGCTCAACGCGCGCCTGACGGGCGAGCAGCCGACCGGCAACGGACGGCGCGCCTCGTACCGCGACTATCCGCTGTGCCGCATGACCAACACCTACATCGAGGCCGGCGGGCACACGCCCGAGGAGCTGATCGGCTCGGTCCAGCGCGGGCTCTACTGCAAGAGCCTGGGCGGCGGCTCGGTGAACCCGGCCGACGGCAACTTCTCGTTCCAGGTCACCGAGGCCTACCAGATCGAGAACGGCAAACTCACCCAGCCGGTGCGCAACGCGACCCTGACCGGAAACGGCAACGACGCCATGCTCAAGATCGACGGCGTGGCGAACGATCTCAAGATCGACGGCACCACCGGCTCGTGCGGCAAGGACGGGCAGTGGAAGCCGGTGGGCGTGGGCCAGCCCACGGTGCGTTTCACGAGCATCACCGTCGGGGGCACGGCGTGAAGGCCGCCGACCCGCGATCCGGCCCCGACCTTCCCGCCCCGGCCGCCGCCTCGAGCGCCGCCGAGCGCGAAGCGTGGTGCGCCGCGGCCGCCGAGAACGCCGTCGCGTGCGCCCGGGCCGCGGGCGCCGAGCACGCCGAGGCGCACGTCGGGAGCGGGCGCTCCTTCACCGTGCGCGTGAGCGGCGGCGAGATCGAGTCGCTCACCCAGAGCGCCACCCGCGGGCTGGGCCTGCGCGTCATCGTGAACGGCGCGGTCGGCACCGTGTCGTCGAACGATTTTCGCCCCGAGGCCCTCGACGACCTGGCGCGCCGCGCCGTCGCCCTGGCGCGCTTCTCGACGCCCGATCCCGCGAACGGCCTGCCGCTGCGCGAGGAGACCACCGAGGCGGCACCCGCCGGCGATCTGGCGCTCGCGGACCCGGCGCTGGCCGCGTTGCCCACGCTCGAGAAGATCGAGATGGCGCTCACGCTCGAACGCGCCGCGCTGGGCTTCGACCCGCGCGTCAAGCGGGTCGAGGTGGCGATGGTGGGCAGCGGCGACAGCAGCTCCGCGCTCGCGAACTCCGACGGCCTGGTGCGCGCCTCGAGCGGCACCGGCATCAGCGCCTACGTCCAGCCGCTCGCCGACGATGCCGCCGGCAAGCAGCAGAGCGGCAGCTACTACGTGAGCCGGCGGCGGCTCGCCGGGTTCCCGGACCTGGAATGGATGGCGGGCGAGGCCGCGCGCCGCGCGATCGCGCGCATCGGGGCGCGCCCGGTGCCGACCGCGCGCGTGCCGGTGATGATGCACCCCGACGTGGCCCAGTCGTGGCTCGACGACATGTACGAGGCCTTCACCGCCGAGGCCGTCATCAAGCGCGAGTCGTGGCTCACCGGCAAGCTCGACAACGTGATCGCCTCGCCGCTCGTGACCCTGGTGGACGATGGCCGGCTCAAGGCCGGCGTCGGCACCTCGCCCTGGGACGGCGAGGGCGTCCCGACCCGGCGCAACGTGCTGATCGAGCGCGGCCGGCTCGCGCTGTTCGAGTACAACTGCTACTGGGCGCGCCGCGCCGGGGTGCGCTCGACCGGGAACGGCGTGGGATCGAGTACCATCGGCTACCACAACCTGTTCCTCGAGGCCGGCAACGAGAGCCCCGAAGCGATCCTCAAGCGCGTGGACCGCGGCTTCTACATGGACGACCAGGGCGCCTACGGCTTCAACCCGGTGACCGGCGACTACTCGTTCCAGGCCCAGGGATTCTGGATCGAGAAGGGCGCGAAGGCGTTCCCGGTCGAGGGCGTGACGGTGGCCGGGCGCTCGCTCGACATGCTGCGCGACATCCAGGCGGTGGGCAGCGACCTCAGGCTCGAGGGCGGCGTGGGCTGCCCGACCCTGCTGATCGCCGAGATGACGGTGGGCGGGAGCTAGGCGAGGGCTGAAGCTCGAGGCCGGGCGGCTGCGGCTCAGGCCGGCGAAATTGCCTTGGAACCCGGCGTCAGGACCGGCATAGACTCGCGGGATGATCTCGTACCGCGTCACCATCGTGGTGGGAACCCTGGCGCGAGTCGTCAAGGACGGGGATTGAAGCCTCTCGCGGGGATCCGGCCCGCCCTCCCGGTTCTCGCCTCGACCACCGCGCTCGCGTTCATGCTCCATGGCATCCCCGGAGCGATCGCGCTCTACCCGCTGCTCGGCGTGGTGCCGGGACTGGCGCTGGCCGAGGCGCTGCCGCTCGCCCCGGGGGCGGTGGCGCGCTGGGCCCTGGCGCTCGCGGTGGCCCCGCTCGTCAGCACCGGAGCGGCCTGGGGGCTCATGCAGGCGGGGCTCTCGCTTCCGGCAGCCGCGCGCGCGGTGGCGGCCGGGGCGTGGGTGCTGTGGCTGGCGCTGCTCTGGCGCGGCGGGCGCCGGGCCGGAGACCCGGACTTCACGGGCGGCGCGCGGTTTGCCGCGACCTTCGCGATCCTCGCCGGAGCGACGATCGCCGCCGTGATGCTGATCAATCCGTGGATCCGCGTGCGCGGAGACGCCTGGATCCATACTGGCATCATCTGGCAGATCCTCGAGCGCGGCATCCCGCCCGAGGACCCGCGCTTCGCCGGACTCCCGCTTCAGTACGTGTGGTTCTTCAACTTCTTCATCGCGCTGCTCGCCACCTTCGGGAGAGGCGATCCGTTCGTGTTCATGGGGCTCACCAACGCGGCCACCATGGTCGCGACCCTGCTGGTGGCCTGGATGCTGGGCCTGCGCCTGTGGAACAGCGAGCGCGCGGCGCGCGGGGCGTTGCTGCTCACCGCCTTCGGCTTCAACGCGGGGGTGTGGCTGCTGTGGCCAGTGCGCCTGGTGCGAGGAGTGGTCGGACACGACCGCGGCTGGCACGAGGTGCTGTCCATCATCCGCGCCAGCCACTGGCGCGACGCTCGCGTCATCCTCGAGCTCAACGCGCCCCTCTCCTCCATGGTGAACTTCCTCGAGAAGTTCCTGCACGGGACCGCCATCCCGTATACCTACCTGCTGCTGTCCCTGCTCCTGTGGACCTGGCTGGAGTGGCTCGGCGCGGGGTCGCGCGTGGCGCTGGTGTGGGCCGCCGCGGCCGCGAGCGGCATGCTCCTGTTCCACGCCGTGGTGGGGCTCTCGACCATCCCGGTGGGATTGGGCGCCCTGATCCTTTCGCTCATCCTGCGGCCTCGCGCGACGTGGTTGCCGAGCCCGGCACGGCTGGCGCCGCTCGGCGCGGCGATGCTCATAGGAGTGCTGGTGGCCACACCCTACACGCTCGAGATCTCCCGTGGCTGGTCGGCGCAGAAATCCGGGCTCCATTACTCCTACTTCGCCGTGGACCCGATGCTGCTCTGGACCATGATCTCGGCCGTGGCCGTGGCGACCTGGGTGGCGCGCCGCCCGCTGCGCGACGCGTTCGTCTCCCGGAATCCCGGCGCCGCGCTGCTGGTCTTCTTCGCCGGCGGCATGGCGGCGTTCGCCAGCGTGGTCTCGCTGCCGCTCGGCAACAGTACCAAGTTCATCTACCAGGTCTTCGTGCCGATCGCCGCACTCGGCGGGGCGGCGCTCGCGGACGAACTCGTGGCGTGGACGGCGCGGATCGGACGCGGGGGGGCGCGGCTGCTGTTCGCACTGGTGTTCCTCGCCGCCCCCTGCATCACCGTGGCCGCCTTCCTCGCCGACCCTGGAGGCCGGGACGCGCCCCAACTCCACCCGAGCGCGGCCGAACGGGCGCTCCATGCCTGGATGATGCGCGAGACTCCCGTCGACGCGGTGTTCGTGGACGCGGGCTTTCGCGACCTGCTCATGGTGCAGGCTGAGCGGCAGTTGCTGCTCGGCAGCACGTCGGGCCCGGAGCGCGCGGCGTTCCCGCTCGACCAGGTCCTCGAGCGACGCGCGGTGATGGCCGATCTCTTTGGACCGCTGTCCGAGCCCGAGCGCGATGTCCGGGTGCTGGCGCGCCTCGGCCGGCCGGCGTTCGTGGTGGTGCGCGCGGCCGATGGTCCGGCGGGAGCCCCGGCCGCGCCGGCGCTCGAACGCCGGCCGGACCTGTTCCGACGCGTGTACGACCGCGACGGGCTGACCGTCTATCGTGCGACGTGGCCGGCGGATTCCACCACCCGCCCGCGACCCGGACAGCCTCGACCCTGAACCTGCTCCCGCCGCGGTGCGGGGAGGAGTATCATTTCTGCAGTCGGGCTCGAGAAACGCTTCGCTGCGGAGATTTGCTATGGCCCGCGCACCTGCTGGAATCAAACGCTTCGCAACACTCCGGGCGGTCGCGTCATTCCTCGTCGCGCTCGGGCTGGCGCTCGCAGCCCTCCCGGCCGCCGCCGCGTGGCCCCCCTACGGCGCGGAGCTCGGATCCACCTACTTTTGGTTCTATGACGCCCGGGTCTACCCCAACCTGGACGGCGGCGCTTCGGTCGGCTACTTCACGCGCGAGGGAGGGACGCAGCTCTACCCGCTGCTCGAGACCGCGCTCGTCGCGGGCGACGGCTCCACGCCCTTCCCCCTCGACTCCCCGGGCATCGGTTCGAGCGACATGTCCTCGAGCGACTTGAGCGCGAGCGGCGGCGGGGGAATCTACCTCGCGCACGGCTACCCCGCTCCCGCTTCGATCAACGTCGAACGGAGACTGGGACCCCCGGGTTGGCCAGCGTCGGGTCTCACGCTCGCCCCGAACGGGACCAATTGGGCAAGTGATCTCAGTTGTGCGCGGACCTCGGACGACGGCTGCCTGGTTGCCTGGATCCCGTTGCCGGATGTCCCAGTCAGCGCCTCCGGCCCCTTATATGCGAGCATCGCCCGTTCGGACGCCACCGTGGATCCGGGTTGGGGGACGGGGCTCCCGCTCGGCAGCGCGTTCCTGGTGGGGGGCCACGAGACCTCGGTCGCGGCGGATGATGCGGGCGGGGGCTACGTGGCCTGGTGGAATTATAGCCAGGGCCCCGTTCAGTTCGAACTCCGGCTGACCCGCGTCACCGCGCACGGTTCGCTCGCTCCGGGATGGTCGGCCGGCGGATTGCTCGTGGCGGGCTACAGCACAATTGCCGTGTACCCCTCCATACCGCCGAGGATCCTCCGGCTTCCCGGTGGCGACCTCATGGTGTTGTGGAAGACGGGGGCGAACAACACGGCGATATCTCCCGGGGTCTTCCACCTCCAGCGCGTGCGGCCCGACGGCACGCTCGCGCTGGGTTGGCCGGCAGCCGGCGTGACCCTGAACCCTGCTCCGAGCACGAATTCGAGCACCCCTGATCTGCTTTCGGACGGCGGGGACGGAGTGCTGGTCGTGTGGGCTGACGAGCACAGCATTCGCCTCAACAGAGTGCTTGGAAGCGGCGCGACACCCCCCGGGTGGCCCGGGAACGGGCTGGCGCTCAACACCGTCGGGCAGAGCTTCACGCTGGCATGGAGCGACGACAGGCGCCAAGGCAAGGATAATGTTTACAACTTTCGCTGCTGTTCCGACGGCCTGGGCGGACTGTTCGTGGCCTGGCCCGACAGCCGCGGAAACCCCGGCCCATCGGTCTGGGTGACGCACTGGACGAATACCGGAATCCCCTGGAACGGCTGGACCGTTGCTGGCCGCATGGTGAACGACCCCGCAGTCGCGGCCGATCTCGGCGGCATCGCGCCGACTTTGGACGGCGGCATCTTCGTCGCGTGGAGCGAGCACTCCTTCCAATTCCTCCAAGGTTCCACGGCCTACCTGGCGAAGATCGAACCCGAGTTCCCGACGCCCGTCCTGGTCTCGCTCGTGAGCGCCGCCGCCCTGGGCGGCAGGGTGCGCCTGGAATGGTCGCTGGGTATCGGAGTCGCCGAGGCTGCGGTGTACCGAAGTGCCGCGGGCGGGCCCTGGATGCGGGTGGCGACCCTCGCCCCGGACGGTCGCGGGCGGGTCGCGTACGAAGACGGCGCGGCCGTGCCCGGAACGCGGTATGGGTATCGCCTCGGCCTGATGGAGGCGGGCGTCGAAGTGTTCGCGGGCGAGGCGTGGGTCGAGGTGCCGCGCGCGCTGCTCGCGCTCGAAGGCGCGCGTCCGAATCCCAGTCCCGGGAGGGCGCTCACGGCGGCATTCACGCTCGCCGACGGCGCGCCCGCCCGACTCGAAGCTCTGGACCTCGCGGGTCGGCGAGTCGCCACCTCCGAGGTGGGCTCGCTGGGCGCCGGGCAGCACCTCGTGACGATGGCGCGGCCGGGCGCGTTGCCGCCCGGGCTCTACTGGCTGCGGCTCACGCAGGCCGGCCACGAACTCCAGCGGCACGCCGTCGTGCTGCCCTAGGGCGCGCCGGCACTTAAGTATTTCGGAAGGTCGCCACCAGGGCCACGCTGCGCCGCGTCGTGGCGGCCGGAGGCTTCGCGCGCCCGAGCCGGGCGAGCATGAGCGGCTCCTCGCCGGTCGCTTCGAACGCGTGGAGCAGCGGAGCGCGGTAGCGCTCGATCTCGATCGGGGCGCTCACCGGCTGGAGTGCCAGCCCGAGCGCCGCGGCCTGGAGCGCGAAGCGCTCCCAGGCCTGGCCGCCCATGAGCCACTGGACCTGGTCGCGCTTGGGCGCACCGAGCAGCACGAGCGCTCCCGCCGAGCGCAGGCCGTCGCGCGCTTCGCGCGCGGCGTGCTCGGGGCCGAACCTCGAGAACCAGCTCCGGGGGTTGAAGTAGCGCCGCGCCATCAGGCTCGTCACCGGGCCCATCTCGAGGTTGTCCACCGGCACGCCGTCGCCGCGCTTGCGCGCCTCGTCGCCGAAGCGCATCCAGGCGAACTGCTCGGCCGCGGTCTTCTCGTTCCCGGACTGGTCGCGCACCGCGTCGTGCGCGAGCTTCGCCACCTCGCGGATGCCGGCGCGGTCGTCCATCCAGTGCAGGGTGAGCCCCTCGGGCACCTGGGCCACGAGCTGGGCGCGCTGCTCGGGAAAGATGCCGCGCCCGTCGTACTCGCGCCGGTTGGTGCGCCGTGCGGGGATGGCGGCGAACAGCGCGCGGTCGCGGCGCACGTCGCCGTCCGCCCAGATCACCTCGGCGACCACGCCGTTCGCGCCCGCGCGCGGGAAGTACTCCACCGTGGGGCGCAGGCCGTAGGCCCGGGCGGCGATGAGCAGGTTCTCGAGCGCCGCCCCGAGCGAGATCATGAGCCCGCGCGAATCGGGGTCGGTGCGGGGCAGGAGCCGCGTCGGATCGGTGACCATGCGCACCGAAGCGTGCTCGACCTCGAATCGCCAGGGCTGGGTGTTCCACTCGCTGGGCGCCAGGACGGCGGCGCCAATCAGGGCGCGAGCCTCCTCGAGGACGCTCGCGGGCGGATCCTCGGGCAGCGTCCAGGGCTGAAGCGGCGAGGCCGGAAGCCTGAACTGAGAGGCCTTCTTCGCCCACGCGAGGCGGGGTCCGAGCGTCGCGACGGCGGCGAGGCCTCCGGCCGCGAGCAGGAAGTGCCGCCGGTCGATCGGCTGGGCAATGAACGCCGAATTCCTTCCGGTATCGCGCGGGCGGCGGGCAGGCGGACGGGCCATGAAGGCACAGGGTGATGAAGCGCGACCGGGCCGTCAACCCGATGCGTGGAACTCGTGCCGCCGGGCCAGGTTGCGATCCGGGCGGTTGCCCGCGCCGGAAGCCGCGGCTAGCCTGCGGGCGTGCCCCCCGCCCGACTGATCACCGACAGCGCGCTCGATTTTCTCGCGCGACGCATGCGGGTGCTCGGCTACGACATCGTGACGGCGCGCGGCGCGCGGCTCGAAGAGTTGTTCGAATCGGCCCGGCGCGAAGGCCGGACCGTACTCCGGCTCTCGCCACGCCATCCGCGCCGCTACGCCGACGTCCCCTCGCTCGCGGTGCCGCGCGACGACCCGGAAGCGGCGCTGCGCGGGATCGCCGCGACCTTCGAGCCCGCGGGCCCGCCGTTCAGCCGCTGCCCGATGTGCAACACGGCGCTGGTGCGGCGCCTTGCGGTCGAGGCGCGCGGCGAGGTGCCGGGACCCGTGCTGCGGAGCGGAGCGGCCCTGAGCCACTGCCCGGGCTGCGGCAAGTGGTACTGGGCGGGCTCGCACGTCGAGCGACTGCGCGCCTGGCTCGAGCGCGCGCTCGGCCGCCCGCTCGTCTAGGGGCAGTCGAGCGAGGTCACGAGCTGCCTCGCGTTGCGCGCCAGCGAGCGCGCCCGATTGACGTCGCCGCGCTGGAGCGCCTCGCGCGTCTGCTCGAGCAGCTTGGCGGTGGCCCCGTAGGTGCTCTCCATCTCGGGGAGCAGGGTCTTGCCGGCGCAGCGCTTGAGGGCCTTGCTCACCACCGCGGTGTCGCGCACCGCCAGCGCACGCACATTCTCCTCCCCCGACGGTGTCATGACCCGCGGCGGCGGCACGGGAATGGAGTCGGGGGTGACGGGCGCCGTCTGGGCGGGCGGCTGGGGAGGGCGCGGGCGCTCGTCGATGGGAACGCCGGGCGCCTCGCGATGGGCGGCGCACCCGGAGAGCGCTCCGGTGAGCGAAAGCGCGCACAGGACCGTCCAGGCCGCGATGCGTGTGGATCGATTCATCGAATGTCTTCTCCGGGATCCCCGCCAAGGCGTGTGAAGGGCGCATCATACCAGCTTTTCGCGCTCCCGCGCCGGGTGCTAGACTCGTGGGTCGCCGCCCCTCTGCCCCTCACCGCGGAGTGCCGCCCCTCCCGCATGAGACTTTCCGTCATCATCGTCAACTACAAGTCCCGCGAGCTGCTGCTCGAGTGCCTGGCCTCGCTCGAGGCCGACGCCGCCGGGCTCGAGACCGAGATCTTGGTGGTGGACAACGACTCGCGCGACGGCAGCGCCGAGGCGGTGGCGCAGCGCTTTCCGGCGGTGCGCCTGCTGGTCAACCCCGACAATCGGGGCTACGCGCGCGCCGTCAACCAGGGCATCGCCGCGACCGGCGGCCCCTGGGTGCTGATCATGAATCCGGACTGCCTGGTGCGGCCGGGCGCGCTGCGGGCCCTGATCGGACAGCTCGGCGGCCACTCGCGCTGCGCCATCGCCGCCCCCCGGATCCTGAACCCCGACGGCTCGCTCGAGTACTCCGCGCGCGCCTCCCCCGACCCGTTCGCCTTCCTGTTCAATCGCTACTCGCTCCTCACCCGGCTCTTCCCGCGCAACCGCTGGTCGCGGCGCTACCTGCTGCTCGACTGGGACCACGCCTCGGTGCGCGACGTGGACTGGGTGTCGGGCGCCTGCATGATGGCGCGCCGCGGGGCCATCGAGGAGGTGGGCGGGATGGACGAGGCCTTCTTCATGTTCAACGAGGACGTGGACTGGTGCCGGCGCATGCGGCTCGCGGGCTGGAGCGTCACCTACGTCCCCACGGCCGAGGTGGTCCATCACATCGGCGCGAGCCGGGGCCGCGTGGCTCCGCGCGTCATCGTCGAGCGCCACCGCGGCATGATCCACTACCTCCACAAGCACCATCCGGCGAACCCGGTCGTGATGTTCTGCGCCGACTCGCTCATCATGGCCCGGGCGGGCGTGATGCTGGCCCTGAACGCGCTGCGCCGGACGCGCTGAGCCCATGCCCTACTCGCTCGGCCTGGCGCTCGCCGCGATGGCGGTCACGCTGCTCGTCACGCCGCTCGTGATGGTGCTGGCGCGACGGATCGGGGCGCTCGACCGGCCCGGGCCGCGGCGCGTGCATCGCGATCCGGTGCCCACGCTCGGCGGCCTGGCGATCGCGGCGGCCGTGCTGGGGGTGGCCTGGGCGGCGCGGCTCCTGCCCGGCCCCGCGCGCGCGCTCGAGGCGCGGCCGCTGATCGGGCTCACGCTCGCCTCGATCCCGATCCTGGCGCTCGGGATCCGCGACGACCTCGCGGGGCTGCCGCCGTGGATCAAGCTCGCGATCCAGGCGTGCGCCGCCTCGGTGCTGGTGCTGTTCGGCTACGGGATCCCGCTCGTCACCAATCCGTTCGGCGCCCCCCTCGCGCTCGGCTGGCTCAGCGTTCCGCTCACCATCGCGTGGGTGCTGGCGATCGTCAACGCCATCAACCTCATCGACGGGCTCGACGGCCTGGCCTCGGGGGTGGTGCTGTTCGCCTCGCTCGCGCTGTGGTGGGTGGCGCGCACCCACGCCGACTTCTACGTCATGTTCATCGCGTCGCTCCTCATCGGCGCCACCTTCGGCTTCCTGCGCTACAACTTTCCGCCCGCGCGCGTGTTCATGGGCGACACCGGGAGCCAGTTCCTCGGGCTCACCCTGGCCGCGGTCTCGCTGCTCGAGAACCGCAAGGGCACGGCGGCCCTGACCCTGCTGTTCCCGCTCGTCGCGATGGGGCTCCCGATCGCGGACAGCATCCTCGCGTTCGCGCGCCGCCTGCTGGGCGGCCGGCCGGTGTTCCGCGCCGATACCGGGCACATCCACCACCGGCTGCTGCGCCTCGGGCTCTCGCCGCGCGGCGCCGTGCTCAGCCTGTGGTACCTGTGCGCCTACCTCGGCGCCATGGCGATCGTGCTCGAGCACCTGCCGCGCGGCTACGTGCTGCTGCTCGTCGGGGTGCAGGGCGCCGGGCTGCTGGTCATCTTCGAGCTGCTCGAGAGCATCGATCGGAAGCTCGGGGATTCGGGCGCGGACCGCGAGTCGGGCCCGAGGTAGGCCGGCCGGGTCCGAAGCGGGGACCCGGGGGCACCCCACCCCACCACCCGTTCCCGGTCCCGGGAATGATGGAGTTGCACGGTACGTGCCCGAAGCGTGCCCGGCGCTAGGTGTGCCGGCACGCGCACCGCGGCGATCCCGGACGGCCGCGCGTGTCCGCCGGCTCGCCGCCGGTGACGCGCGCGCGTCGGCTCGGGGCGCGCCGGCCCGCTCTGCCCAACCGGTGCTAGAAGGAGGGCCCCGCGGTCAGCTTGAGGCTGTAGTGGGTCTGCTGGACGCGCTGCGGGCCGAAGATCGGATTGTTGACGGCCGGGTCACCGGCGACGAACGCCATCCGGCCCTCGAGGCCAAGGATGGCGCGCCTGGTGATCGGCATGTTCGCGCCGGCCAGCATGAACGAGCCGCCGTTCCACTTCGCCACGTCGGACCCGGTGCGGAAGAACTTGTGGTAGAAGGCCCCGCCGCCCGCGCCCAGATAGGGTCGCAGCGTGGTCTGCCAGCGGAAGTGGCGGGTGATCTCGAGCGTGACCGGGTATTCGATCTCCGCGGCCCCGGCGAACTTGCCCAGCAGGTCGCCCTGACCGACCAGCCCCAGCGCCCAGCGCGCGGTCAGGAAGCGCTGGATGCCGAGCCCGGCTCCGAGGGCGCCGCTGGCGGCACCCGGCTCCGTGGACTTGGCGTAGCCGCCCCGCACCATGATCCAGGTCTTGCCACGGTTCCACGAAGCGAGCGGGTCCTTGTCGGGGACCTTCGCCTTCTTCTCCTTCTTCGTCTTCTGGGGGTGCTTCGCGAGACGGGCCGCCATCTTCGCGTCGCGAGCCTTCTGCTTCTCCTGCGCGCGCAGCTGCTTCTTCGTGAGCGGTGGCGGCGCGGGCGGCGCGGGTGGCGGCGTCGGAGCCACCGAAGGCGCGGGGGCCGGGGCGGGTGGCGGCGCGCTCACGGTGTCGGCCGGAGCCGCGGCGGGTGAGGGGCGAACGCCGAGCGAATCAACCGGCGCGGGGGCCGGCGCGGGTGCGGGGGCCGGAGGAGGAGCAACCGCGGGTGCGGCCGGCGGAGGCGCGGAGACACTGTCCGCCGGCGCAGGCGCCGGCGCGGGCGGCGGCGGCGGGGCGGTGCCGCTGTCGGCGGCCACGGTCCAGCGCGAAACGGTCGCGGCCCCGGCCGGGGCCATCATCGTCACGGCGAGCAGGATCGCGATCGGAACCGACCGGCTGAGGACTTTCGACACCGTGTTGCAGACGTGCCGCGGGCGCTTCACGCGCGTGCTCCTTTCACAACGTCCCGGTCGAGGGCATCCGATCAAGCAGGCCGGGTACCCTAACAAACGCGGGGTGGGGCGACAAGACGCGCCCCCGCCGCCCGGCCGCCCGGCGTTTCGCGCTTCCCCTCGCGCTCCCCGTTCGCTAGTTTGCCCTTCATGTGCCAGGTCCCCGCCCGCCGCACTTCGCCGCGGGCGCTCACTTCTCCATGAGCCCCGCCCGAACGCGAACCGGGCCCGCGCGCCCGCCGGCGCTGCGCTACCGTCCGGCGCGCCGCACCGACGTCGAACACCTCGCCCAGCTCGGCAATCTCGCCTACCGGGTCTCGAGCCTCGAAAAGCGGCGCGAGTTCTACACCGACCACCCGCGCTTCGACCTGCGCGACGTGCGGGTCGGCGAGCTCGACGGCCAGATCGTCGCCTCGCTGGTCCTCTACCCGCTCGGCGCCTGGGTGCGCGGGCAGAGGATCCCGGTTACCGGCGTGGGCTCGGTCGCGGTCTCGCCCGAGCACCGGCGCCGCGGCGTGGCCGAGTCGCTCATGCGCTCGGCGCTGCGCGAGATGCGCCAGCGCGGCGACGCCTTCTCGCTCCTCTACGCCTTCCGCAGCTCGTTCTACCGGAAGTTCGGATACGGCGTGATCGAGCACGTCCACCCGCTCGCGTTCTCCCCCGCGAACCTGCCGGCCTCGGACGAGATGCGGCGCGTGCGCCGCCTCATGCTCCCCGACCGCCCCGCGGTGCAGACGCTCTACGAGCGCGTCGCCTCGCTGGGTCACTGGGCGCTCGAGCGCCGGCGCGAATGGTGGAGCGAGCGGCTGTGGACCTACCCCGGCGACTGGATCGTGTACGAAGGCAAGCGGCGCGGGCAGATCGAAGGCTATCTCCACTACGAAGCCGACACCTCGCAGGGCCCCTTCCGGCTCGCGCTCACGCTCGACGAGTTCGTTGCCGCGAACCCCGAGGCCCACCGCGGGCTGGTGGGCTACCTGGCCTCGCTCGCGGACCAGGTGAGCGAGATCCACTTCGCCGCCCCGGCGGACAACGTCTGGCTCCAGGTGCTCCGCAGCGCCCAGAACCTGCGCCCGGGGGCCGAGCTCGGGGTGTTCCTCGACACCGGCGGCATGGCCGCGGGCGCGATGCTGCGGGTCAACGATGTCAAGGCGGCGCTCGACGGACTGCCAGTGTCCTCGAGCGCGCGCGGCGAGGTTGCGCTCGAGGTCGAGGATGCGATCCTGACCGCGAACGCGCGGGTGTGGCGGTTGAGCGCGCGCGAGGGGCGGCTCCACGTGAGCGCCGAGACCACGCGCGCGGGCGTGCGTCGCCGTCTGCCGCGGCTGGTCGTGCCTGCCGAGATGATCGGGCCCATCATCGCGGGCACGCTTTCGCCCACGCGCGCGGCCGAGGCGGGGCTCATCGGCTCGAGCGGCGGCGCCGAGGCGATCGAGCCCTGGTTCCGCGGCCGCACGGCGTACGTCTTCCCGCTCAACGGCTTCTAGCCCATGAGTGAGCGGCCCTTCAGCGTCGTGTTCGACTTGAGCCCGCGCTTCCGCGACACCGACGCGATGGGCCACATCAACAACGCGGTCTACGTCACCTACCTCGAGGTCGGGCGCCAGGAATACTGGAAGCGCGTGAGCACGGTGCAGGACTACCAGCGCGTCCCGTTCATCCTCGCCCACGTGACCATCGACTTTCGCTCCGAGGGCCTGGTCCACGAGGTGCTCGAGGTCGCCACGCGTTGCGACTGGATCGGGACCCGGTCGTTCGCCTTCGGCTACGAGATTCGCGAGAAGGCCGGCCGCCGGCTGGTCGTCGAGGCCGCGAGTGTCCAGGTGTGCTACGACTACGAGGCCAAGCGCAGCATTCCCATGCCGGCCGGCCTGCGGCGCCAGCTCGAAACGTTCGAAGGCCGGACCCTCTCCAAGGGAGCCACCGCATGAAGCGCTCGAGACGGAAGTTTCTGCAGTTGCTCGCCGCGGGCTCCGCGGCCGCCGCCACGCAGCCCGCCGTGGCACTGGCCGCCCGCGCGCGGGTGCCGCGGCCGGTGCGCGCGCCCGAGCGTCCCGCGGGGCCGCCGCCCACGCTGCGCGCCGAGATCGAGCGCCAGCAGCACGATCTCGACAAGACCCTCAAGACCCTGCGCGACTACCCGCTCGAGCCCGGGAGCGATCCGGCGTTCGTGCTCACCCCGCTCCGCGCGGGACGCGCGGAGGCACAACGATGAGCGCGGCGGGCGCCGTGCTCGACCTCACGGTCACCGAGCTGGCGACGCAGATCCGCGCGCGCAGGCTCTCGGCGGTGGATCTCACCGAGGCCTGCCTCGATCGCATCCGCCGTCTCTCGCCGCGGCTCAACGCGTTTCAGACCGTGACCGAATATCTCGCTCGCGAGCAGGCGCGGCGGGCCGATGCCGAGATCCGCGGCGGACACTGGCGCGGGACGCTCCACGGCATTCCCTGGGGCGCCAAGGACCTGTTCGCGACCGCGGGGATTCCGACCGGCTGGGGGGTCGAGCCGCTCGACGGCCAGGTGTTCGACGAGGACGCCACGGTGGTGCGGCGGCTGCGCGAGGCGGGCGCCGTGCTGCTCGGCAAGTGCGCGATGGTCGAGTTCGCGGGCGGCCTCGGCTACCGCTTCGCAAACGCCTCGTCGAGCGGCCCGGGACGCAACCCGTGGAATCCCGAGCGCTGGACCGGCGGCTCCTCGTCGGGCTCGGGAGCCGCGGTGGCGGCGGGCCTCGCCTGCTTCGCGCTCGGCACCGAGACCTGGGGCTCGATCCTGTGCCCGTCGGCTTTCTGCGGGATCACGGGGCTGAGGCCGACCTACGGGCGCGTGAGCCGGCATGGGGCGATGGTGTGCTCGTGGACCTTCGACAAGGTGGGGCCGCTGGCGCGCTCGGCCGCGGACTGCCGCGCCGTGCTCCAGGCGATCGCGGGCCACGACCCCGCCGATCCGACCAGCGCCCGCGAGCCGGCCGAGTTCACTCGCGCCGCCCACCTTCAGCCTGCGCGGCTGCGCGGGGCGATCGTCGAGATGGACTTCACGGTCAAGGGCGCCGAGCCCGAGTGCAAACAGGCGTTCGATCGCGTCATCGGCGAGCTGGATGCCGCCGGGCTCGCGCTCGAGCCGGCCAAGCTGCCGGACTTCCCGGCCAGCGAGATGGCGGGCGTGCTCATCACCGCCGAGGCGCTCTCGACGTTCGAGAACTTCTACCGGGACGGCCGCGTGCGGCAGCTCAAGGACGCCTACGCGCCCTGGCAGCCCGAGATCAACCGCGCCATGACCGGCGCCGACGTCATGAAGGCCTGGCGGATGCGCCGCGTGCTCCAGGAGAAGATGGCCGAGTTCTTCGGCCGCTACGATTTCATCGTCACGCCCAATTTCCTCTCGACCGCCCCACCCATCGACCGCGATCTCTACGAGACGCTGCCCTATTCGGACCCGATCGGGGGGATCGGCAACGCCTGCGGCCTGCCGGCCATCGCGCTGCCGTGCGGCTTCGGGCGCGACCACATGCCGGTCGGCTTCCAGATCGTCGCCGCGCCGTACCAGGAGGCCCTGCTCCTCGATCTCGGCGAGCTCTACCAGGGCCGCACGTCGTTCCATCGCGAGCGCGCGCCCATCGCCTAGAGGAGGCCGCCGATGCGTCCGTGCTTCTGGTCCGCCCTTCCCCCCTCCTCCCTGCTGGTCGCGGCGCTGGCCGGGGCCGCCCCGGCCCCGGCATCCGGACCCGCGGTCCGCAGCCTCACGCGCGCCGGGGTCCAGCGCTACACCATCGAGCAGCTGTTCGCGACCCGCACGATCGGGGCGGCCGCCTGGTCGCCCGACGGCGGGCGCGTGGCGTTCGTGAGCAACATCTCGGGCCGGAACAACCTGTGGCTGGTGTCCGCCGCCGGCGGCTGGCCCGACCAGCTCACGACCGGCGATCAGCGGCAGGACGCACCCGCCTGGTCACCCGACGGCCAGTGGATCGCGTTCCAGAGCGATCACGACGCCGACGAGCAATGGGACCTCCTGCTCGTGAGCCCCAGCAACGGCCAGGTCGAGAACCTCACCCGCACCCCCGAGGTGGCCGAGGAGAGCCCGCTGTGGTCGCCGGACTCGAAGTGGATCGCGGTCGCGATCAAACCCCGGTCGGCGCCCAATTACGAAATCGCGCTGTGGGACATGCGCGCGGCCCGCCTGCGGCCGCTCACCCACGGCACCCCGGCGGACTGGTCGCTCACCCCGGTCGCGTTCCTGCCCGGCGGGCAGTGGCTGCTCGCCGCGCGCGTCCACGCCAGCGGCAAGGACGCCGACGCGGTGCTCGTCGATCGGGTGAGCGGCCAGGTCCGGAACCTCACCGCCCACGAGGGCGAACAACGCTGGCTGCCCTCCGACGTGTCGCCCGACGGACGCTGGGTGCTGCTCACGAGCGACGCGAGCAACGGATTCGCGAATGTCGCGCTGCTCGATCTCAAGGCAATGTTCGAGCGCGGCGCGGGCGCGGGTGTGGCACCGGTCACCTGGGTCACCGACGAGCCGCACGAGATGAGCGCCCCGCGCTTCAGCCCCGACGGGCACTCGTTCGTGTTCGAGGCCAACACCGAGGGCGACGGCGAGCTGTTCTCGTGGGACGTGGCCACCCGGCAGCGCACGCGGCTCGGGCTGCCCGCGGGCTTCAACACCCTCGCCGGCGATCCCTCGTGCTACGCGCCCGACGGCGCGCACCTGCTGGTGCGCCGCAGCGCCGCCCGCTCGCCCGGCGACCTGTGGGTCTATGACCTGGGCACCGCGACCGCGAAGCCGATCACGAACGCGTTCGTGGGCGGCCTCGATCCCGGGGACATGGTCGAGCCGGCGCGGGTCCACTATCCGTCGCGGGACGGCACCCTGGTCTCGGCGTTCCTCTACCTGCCCTGGAACCTGGCGAAGAACGGCTCGCAGCCCGCGATCGTCTGGGTGCACGGCGGTCCGACCTCGCAGTCCGTCAACGGATTCAGCCGCCCGATCCAGTACTTCGTGAATCGGGGCATCATCGTGCTGGCGCCCAACTATCGCGGCTCGACCGGCTACGGCAAGGCGTTCATGGACGCCAATCGCTTCGACATGGGCGGCGGCGACCTGGCCGACGTCGTCGCGGGAGCCAGGTTCCTGGCCCGGACCGGCTACGCGAGCGCGAAGAAGATCGCGGTCGGGGGCGGCTCCTACGGCGGCTACCTGACGATGATGGCGGTCACCAAGTCGCCCGAGACCTGGGCGGCGGGGGTGGCCCTGTTTCCGTTCGTCAACTGGTTCACCGAGGTCGAGCACGAAGACCCGGAGCTGCGGCAATACGACCTCGCGACCATGGGGGATCCGAAGCAGAGGGAGGCGCTCTACCGCGACCGCTCGCCGGTCTTCTTCGTGGACCGGATCCGCGCCCCGCTCCTGCTCGCGGCGGGGAAGAACGATCCGCGCTGTCCGCCCGACGAGAGCCGGCAGGTCGTGGAGGCGCTCAAGCAGCGCGGCCGGAGCTGCGAGTTCCTGTTCTACGAGGACGAGGGGCACGGCTTCGCGCGTCTCGAGAACCTGTTCGACGCCTACCGGCGGGTCGTCACCTTCCTGGAGCGCGAGCTGAAGGTCCGGGCCCGCTAGCGCGCACGGGCGGCGCGGAGGACGCCGGCGGCGGCGCCGGCGCGGCGCGGAGTCCGCGCCACAGCGGGTCGCGCGACAGGTGCCACACGTTCTGGAGCACCCAGTCGCCGAGCTGGATGGCCTGCGCGCGCGAGAAGAACCAGAGCGGGAACCCCGAGAATACGAACGGCGCGTTCTCGCGGCCGCGATAGAGGGTCATGAGCGGCAGGCCGGAGGTCGTGGTGTAGAGCGTGTCAAGCCCCGGACCGAAGAGGACCGCGTCGGGATCAGGGTTCAGGTCCTCGACGGTCAGATTGGGCTTGCTCAGGTATTCGCCCTCGCAGGTCGTGGTGTAGAACTGCGTCGAGGTCCGGAATGGCCACAACGGATCGGTGGCCGCCGTGCGCCGCGTGAGCGCCGGGGGCAGGCCGCTGTAGTCGGGCGCTCCGGGCCAGCCCGCGACCACCCGCGGCGCGCGAACGGCGCTCTGCGCGGTGAGCGAAGTGATCTCGGACTGCCAGTGGGCGAGGTCGTACATCATGCCCCCCGGCACCAGCTCGCCCGCCGCGAAGCTGAAGATGTTGCCGCCCCCCACGTCGTTGGTCGTGACGTTCTTTGCGATCAGCGAATTGTAGGCGCCGCCGCCGCCCATGAGCCAGACCCTGCCCCCCAGTTCCACGTAGGTCGCGAGCGTCTGCTGCTGTCCGGAGGCGCTCATCTGGCGCAGGCCCGGCGGGTGGGTGCCGAACTGCGCCGCCTGGTCGACGTACCAGACCACGTGCCGGTAGCGCGCCAGCGTCGAGAGGGCCACGATCGGGTTCACGAGCGTGGCGGTCCCCAGGGTGTCGTAGTGATACCCGTTGAAGATGCCGGGCGGGCTCAGCGTCCCGGGCGCGTAGTAGCGCCATCGCACCCCGCCGCGGGCGAAGAAGAACGTGTCGAGCTCCGCCGCGGCCGGCCACTTGGTTCCGTAGCTGGGACGGATGCTGTCGGTGCCCGCGACCACTTCGTCCACCGTCAGGCGCGTGTCGTCCACGAACAGCAGATCGTGCTGGAAGTTGGGCTGCACGATCGTGAGCGAGACGATCCCCAGGCTCTTGAGTCCGTTGTTGTCCTCGGCCTCGAGGAAGAACGTGTGCGCCAGGTCGCCGTTCGCGAACGGCCCGACCGTGGCCGAGGTGGTCGAGAGGGCGGGGAAACTCCAGTGCCGGACGTCGTTGGGGCCGCTGCGGGGGGTCTCGTCGTCGAGCCGGTCGATGTCCATCGACCAGCGATAGCTCTTCATGGTCGAGTTCTCGCCCGGGTCCGCGCTCCAGTGAATCGTGAGCGGACGGTTGACCGGAACCTCGAGGAACACGTAGCGCCGCGGGTCGTTGAGGTAGCCCGGGCTCACGTAAGTGTAGCGGAAGAAATCGTTGAACATCGTGATCGTCGGCCCGTACACGATCGGGAAGTCGCAGTAGAACTTGAGCAGATTGCGGTCGAGCGACCACGACGGATCGTAGGCTCCGGCCTCGTCGAAGCAGGTCACGGCAAAGATGTAGGCGCTGCCCGGCGTGAGGTTCTGGATCTGGACCGTCGTGTCGGAGTAGGTGGAATCCCACTTCGGAAAATTGGGCGGATAGGCGCGGCGCAGCGAGTCGAAGAACGCCCCGGGCTGCTGGATGCTGAACCCCTCGGTCCCGTCCTTGAACAGGTGGAACTTGTACTGGACCGGCTTGCGGCTCTTCACGCCGTCGGGGTCGAATCCGGTCCAGGTGAAGGTCACGCTGGGCGGCAGGACGGGATAGAAGAGCTTGTTGGGCTCGGGGTGGAGGATCTTCACGTCGGGCGCCACGGTGTACGAGAAGAACGAGCGCGTGACCGGCTCCGAGGCGAGTCCCAGGTTGTCGATCGCCTTGAGGACGATGGTGTGGTAGCCGCCGGGATTGGCGTCGGTGCCGAGCGAATCCGGGTCGTTCGAATTGAACGTGAACGTCCGGCGGTTCTCGGTGGTCACGACCCAGGTGGTGTCGGTCGCGGGCGGCACCGGCGGATCGACCGCCAGGCGGTACTCGCGGATGCTGCCGTCGGGATCGAACCCGGTCCAGCGCAGCTCGTAGGAATAGAAGTAGGGCTTGGTCGAGGAGACCGGAGCCTGGGTGAGGCTCACCTCGGGGCGCTGGTTCACGACGACCGGGAGGTGGAGCTTCTTGTTGCACCCCACGAGCAGCGCGGCAACCACCAGGGCGCCCAGCCGGCCGCGATGGAGACGGGCCGGCCTCATAGCAGATCCCGGAGCACCAGCACGAGGCGCACGCGCGCGCGGTCGCGCATCACCTCGAGGCTGTGGCGGCTGCCCGGCCGGCCGCGGTCGAGCGCCTCGGCGATGGTATCGGGCGTCCAGTCGCGCGCCGGCCGGCCGTCGATCGTCACCACCTCGTCCAGCTCGCGCAGGCCCGCCCGGTCGGCGGGCGAGTCGGCGAGCACGGCGAACGCCCGCACCCGGTCGCCGTCGAGCGCGAGCTGCAGCCCCGAGCGCGGGAACTCGTCGGGCTCGGCGTAGCGCGCCCCGGGCTCGAGGTAGAGCGTGCGCCGCGCGTAGTCAAGGGTGCAGGTGAAGCGCTGGAGGACCTGGTTGCCGATGTTGCCGGCGTAGTCCTCGCTCGTGAACGCGCCGGTCGTCGCCTCCGAGAGCGCGACGATCGGGCGCGCCCAGCCGTAGGGACCGATCGCGAGCCGCTCCATGCGGCGCGCCGTGCTGCGGAAGGTTCCCCCGAAGCCCCCGCCCAGGATTCCGATCCGCGTGCCCTTCCCCTCGAGCAGGTGATGCTCCTTCACGAACGGGGTGTGGAGGTCCACGGTCCCCCCGCTGCCCACGTCGATGCGAAACGCCCCCGCGATCGATCCATCGAGGGTCAGGCTCACGACCGGCGTCGAGCCGGCCAGGGTCATGGGGATCGCCGCGCCGCTGCCCGCGTAGTGGAAGTCCTGCGGATCGTCGAGCGTCAGGACCCGGTGGTCGTAGTCGATGCGATCCACGAAGCGCTGGATGAAGTCGAAGCCCAGCACGCCGGCGACGTGGCGCCAGAAGTAGGGCTGGAGGAACCCTTCCAGGCCCAGCACCGCGACCTTGAGATCGGCGAGCTCGACGCCGTCGCCGTCGGGCCCCTCGACGCGCAGCGTGCGCACCGACGCGAACGCGGCGTGGCCGACCGCCCCGGCCCCCACGCCCTGCTGATGGCCCACCGCGGCGACGCCGATGCGCGCGGCGTAGCTGCTGTCGAGCACGGTGAGGCTCGCCCCGGTGTCGAACAGGAAGTCGGCCGGCGGCGCGCCGTTGATCGAGACCTTGAGCCACACGTGGCGTGAGGCGTACTCGAACGGCAGGCGGGCGCGCCCGGGGCTCTTGAGCCAGCGGGTGCCGGCGCCGAGCGCAGCCGGCACCGCGAACCGCGAGGCCGGGATGTCGGGATTGAACGCGACCGAGTCGATCACCAGGGTCATGTCGTTGGCCGGCATGCCCTCGACGCGCGTGACGCTGCGGAACGCCATGGTGCCGTGCTCCACGCCCCGGAAATCGGACATCAGGACGCTCACGCTCTGCTGGTCGTGCTTCGCGACCGAGCGCACGAGCTGACCCGTATGGTCGTCGAACCACAGCCGGCGGGGCCGGCCCACCGGCGGCGTCACCTCGAGCACCGTGAAGCTGCCCGTCGAGTCGCGCTCGGTGCCGGCGTCGGTCACGCGGCCGCCGCCCTGGTCGGCCTCGAGCCAGCGCCCGTTCTCGAACCACGCGTCGGCGCGCGCCTCCTCGAGATCCTTGCCGTCCAGCACGACCGGCTTGCCGCTCGGATCGGTGCGCCAGCCCGCGCTTCCGTCGTAGCCTTCGGCGACGTGCAGCGGCCCGAGCTCGATGGCGCTCGCGGTGCGGTCGGGCCGCGCGTGCCAGACCTGGGCCCGCCCGCTCATGCCGAACGCGGACAGCGAGCCGCTCACGAAGATCGTGCGCTGGTCCTCGACGGCCGCGCGGCCGCCGAGCGCCTCGATGTGGCGCTCCACGATCGCGCGCGCCGCGGGCGTGATGTCGGCGCGCGTCGCGGCAGGCGCGAGCACGGGCAGGATTGCCGCGAGTACCGCGCACAGGGTGGGTCTGATGGGCCGAAGGCAGGTCACGCTCGAAGCGTCTCCACGATGAGTGGGCCGGGGGGCGGCCCGGGAGACCTCGATGATAGACCAGCCCGGCGCGCCGCGGCACCTCCGACCCGCGTGCCGACGCGGTGAATTCCGCGCGCCGGGGGGCCGAAAAAGGCCGGAAACAGGGTTGCGCCCCGGCCCGGCGTGTGGCTATCCTGACCCCCTGTCTCTGGACTTCTGCCCCTTCTACAGGGAGGTGTTTGATGATTCGAAAGCTCATGCTGACCGCGCTGATCGCGCTCGGGGTCGCGTCGGCCGCCCACGCCGCGACCACCTCGAAGGCGACCGCCCGCCACCCGGCCCAAAGGTCGGGCGTCGTGTCCCTGGACTACATCGGACCCCGCGTGGGGTTCAGCGTCGACCCCGATCAGGCGGTGGTGGGCGGCCATCTCTCGGCCACCTTCGCCCCTGACTGGACCTTCAATCCGAGCGTCGAGTTCGGCTTCGGCGACCACCAGACCGTGAGCGCGCTCAACTTCGACGCCGAGTATCACTTCAGGATCCAGAACTCGAACTGGGCCCCGTACGTCGGCGGCGGGCTGGGCGTGAACTTCGTCCACGTGGACGTGCCCTTCCCCTTCTCGGACTTCAACGACACGGTGACCGGGCTCAACCTCATCGTCGGCACCTCGATCCCCACGGCCTCGGGCCAGCACCTGTTCACCGAGCTTCGCATCGGCGCCGGGGATTCCGCGATCCCCGAGCTCAAGGGCATCCTGGGCTTCAACTTCAAGCTCTAGCGCGGAAACGGGTGGAGCTGCCTAGTCCCCCGCCGGGGCGCTGCCGCGCGCCTCGGAGGCGAGGCGCATGCGCTCGAGGAAGCGCTCGGGCGGGATGAAGCCCTCGACCCGCGCCGCCGCCACCTCGACGCCCCCGGGCGAGCCTCCGGGGGCGAGGAACACCACGGTAGGCACGCCGTTGATGCCGTAGCGCCGGCGCCACTCCTCCGCCTCCGGGGTGTAGTAACGCGTGAGGTCGACCTTGAAGGCCGTGAACGAGGATGCGGCGGCGATCACGCGCGGGTTCGAGAACGTCGAGCGCTCGAGCTCGTGGCACGGCACGCACCAGTCGGCCGAGAACTCGAGCATCACCGGCCGGCCGCTCGCGAGCGCGGCCTCGAGCTCGGCGGGTGCGAAGGCGCGAAACGCGATGCCGCGCGATGGCGTCGTGGCGACCAGCGCGATGCCGGCGGCGATGGCGAGCAGGCCGGCCGCCCACTTGAAGCGCCGGAAGCCGGGCCGCGACGAGGCGCTGCGATCCACGAATCCCAGGTAGAGCCCGCCCAGCACCAGGCCCAGGGGCAGCACCCATTCCGAGAGCCGGGGCGCGAGCGCGTTGGTGGCGTAGAACATGCCCAGCGACAGCAGCACGACCCCGAAAGCCCGCTCGACCCAGATCATCCATTCCCCGGAGCGCGGCAGGCGCTGGATCAGGTTCGAGAACGTGGCGAGCACCAGGTAGGGCGCGCCGAGCCCGAGCGAGAGCATGAAGAAGGAGCGGAAGCCGAACCAGGGATCGCCCTTGGCGGCCACGATCGCGAGCAGGGTCACGATCGGCGGGCCGATGCAGGGTGCGGCGATCACGCCCACGACCAGCCCCGAGGCGAACACGCCCGCGACACTCGTGCCGCCCGTGCCGCCGAGCCGCGCGAGCAGCCAGGCGGGAGCCTGGAGCTGGTAGAGCCCGAACATCGAGAGCGCGAGCGCCACCAGGAGCAGCCCGATCCCGATCTGGACGACGGGGCTCTGGAGCGCGCCCCCGAACAATCCCCCCGTCAGGCCCGCGATCACGCCGAGCGCGCTGTACATCGAGGCCATGCCCAGCACGTACACGACCGCCAGGCCCAGCACCTGAAGCGGCGGCGCCGAGCGCCGCGCGCCGAAGATCGAGACCGTCACCCCGAGCATGGGGAAGACGCAGGG
>JBGQIE010000004.1:0-50728 GCA_041498315.1 Candidatus Eiseniibacteriota bacterium | reverse complement strand
TACTCCATTACGGCTCGGTTCCGAAGGTGGACCTGAGCGCGTGGAGCTTTCGAGTCTTCGGCCTGGTCGAGCGTGAGAGGCGCTGGACCTGGGAGGAGTTCCTTTCCCTGCCGAGGGTCGAAGTGCGCAACGACATCCACTGCGTCACGCGCTGGAGCAAGTTCGACAACCAGTGGCAGGGCGTGGCGGTCAAGGACGTGTTGCGGGAAGCCGGTGTGCGGCCCGAGGCCCGGTATGCGATCGCGCATGCCGAGCAGGGCTTCACCGCGAACCTTCCACTTGCGGAGCTGCTCAAGGATGACGTCCTGCTGGCGCTCAAACATGGAGGCGAGGATCTCACTCCCGAGCATGGCTGGCCGCTGCGGCTGGTCGTGCCGAACCGGTATTTCTGGAAGAGCGCCAAGTGGATTCGCGGCCTCGAACTGGCCGCCGCCGACCGGCCCGGCTTCTGGGAGCAGAACGGCTACCACAACGACGCCGACCCCTGGAAGGAAGAGCGCTTCTCGGACTGGTAGCGAGCGCCCGCGCGAATCGGAGCGTTCGTGAGCGCGAGCGGCGGAGCGAACTGGCGCCAGATTCTCGAAGCCGGCCTCGCCCGGCTCGCCAAGCTGCGCCACCAGACCGGTCCCACGATCGCGTTCAAGAAGTGGCGCACGGAGATGCTCGAGGCGATCGGCGCCCTGTGGCCCGAGGACCGGGCCAAGGTCAGCCGCCTGTTGCGCATCCCGTTCCTGCCCGCCTCGGCCAAGGCCGACCGCGCCGAGCTGCGCCGCGTGTACGACCGCGGCTGCGGCGAGGCCACCCAGTACCTCAAGGGCCTGATCGCCGAGCACGACCGCGAGGTTTCGACCGGCCAGCGCGCCTCGGACGCGCCCGCCGCGGGTGCGGCCGGGCCCGCCAACCCGCTCGGCTCGGATGGCCTCCCCAACCTGTCGTGGCTCGATGAGAGCAACGCGGCCGCGGCCGATGCCGAGCTTCCGCTCGAGGAGCTCGATGAGCTGCGGTCGGTGACCGACGAGTTCCTGAGCTCCTCGCCGGTGTTCTCGGTGCGGGGGGCGGGAGGTGCTCAGCGCCCGGAGTCCTCCAAGCAGGAGCTCTCGCCCTCGGCGCTCGCGATCATGGCGATGGCGGTCGAGATCGAGGCCCTGGGCGTGCCGGAGGGCGACCGGCCGCGGGTGCGCGAGGCCCTGCTCGACCTGGCGCGCAAGCTCGACACCTCGCAGCTGAGCTGGCGGCAGCTGCGCATGACGATCGAAGTCGTGATGGAGTACCCGGCGATCGGGCGGCGCGTGCTGCCCATGATCGTCCCGTTCCTCGATCGCGCGGCGTAGAGAGGCGTCATTCCCCGCTCCCCGCGGGGTCCCCTGCCGGGGGCGCCTCTCTGTGCTGCGCGTCGGGGCGTGCTCCGACGCGGGCCTGGGGCTGTGCTATCGTCGGGGCGCGGTCCACGACCGGTGCCCCATGCCCTCCGACAAGCTCACCATCAAGTCGCAGGAAGCCCTCGAGCGCGCGCAGCGCGTGGCGCGCGACCACGGCCACCAGGAGCTCTCGCCCGAGCACCTGCTCGCCGCCCTGCTCGAGGACACCGAGGGGACCGTCGCCGCGGTGCTCGGCAAGCTCGGGGTCCAGCGCGCGAGCCTGGTCCAGCAGGCCGAGGCGGCGCTCGCGAAGCTGCCGCGCGTGAGCGGCGGCTCGATGTACGCCGGAGAGGCCCTGCGCGCCGTCCTCGATCGCGGCGCGAGCGAGGCCGCGCGGCTCAAGGACGAGTACGTGAGCGTCGAGCACCTGCTCATGGCGCTCGCCTCGCCCGAGTCGCCCGGGCCCGCCCAGCAGCTCCTCCAGCGCGCGGGCGTCACCACCGAGGCGCTCTACCAGGCGCTCGCGGACGTGCGCGGCGGCCAGCGCGTGACCGACGAGAACCCCGAGGACAAGGTCCAGGCGCTGGCGCGCTTCAGCCGCGATCTCACCGCCAGCGCCCGCCAGGGCAAGCTCGATCCCGTCATCGGGCGCGACGACGAGATCCGGCGCGTCATCCAGGTGCTGGCGCGCCGCACCAAGAACAACCCGGTCCTGATCGGCGATCCCGGAGTGGGCAAGACCGCGATCGTCGAAGGCCTGGCCCAGCGCATCGTCTCGGGCGACGTGCCCGAGACCCTCAAGGACAAGCGCGTGGTCGCGCTCGACCTCGGGGCGCTGATCGCCGGCAGCAAGTTCCGCGGCGAGTTCGAGGACCGGCTCAAGGCGGTGCTCAGGGAGATCGGCCAGCAGGAGGGGCGCATCATCCTGTTCATCGACGAGCTCCACACCCTGGTGGGCGCGGGCGGAGCCGAGGGCGCCATGGACGCCTCGAACCTGCTCAAGCCCGCACTCGCGCGCGGCGAGCTCCACTGCGTCGGCGCCACGACGCTCGACGAGTACCGCAAACACATCGAGAAGGACGCGGCCCTGGAGCGGCGCTTCCAGCCGGTGTTCGTGGGCGAGCCCTCGGTCGAGGACACCATCGCGATCCTGCGCGGGCTCAAGGAGCGCTACGAGAACCACCACCACATCCGCATCAAGGACGCCGCGCTGGTCGCGGCCGCGATGCTGTCGAGCCGCTACATCAGCGATCGCAAGCTGCCCGACAAGGCAATCGACCTGGTCGACGAGGCGGGCTCGCGCCTGCGCATGGAGATCGACTCGATGCCGATCGAGCTCGACGAGCTGACGCGGCGCGTGCGCCAGCTCGAGATCGAGCGCATCGGCCTCGCGAAGGAAACCGACAGCGGCTCGCGCGAGCGCCTCAAGCGCCTCGATGCCGACCTCGCCGGGCTCAAGCAGGAGCAGACCCGGCTCGAGGCGCACTGGAAGAAGGAGAAGGAGGCGGTGGACAAGATCAGCAAGCTCAAGGCGGAGCGCGAGCGGCTCAAGCTCGAGGACCAGCGGGCCGAGCGCGCCGGCGACCTCGAGCGCGTCGCGCGCATCCGCAACAACGACCTCATCATCGTCCAGCGCCAGCTCGAGCAGGAGACCGCCCGCCTCGCCGTGGTCCAGCAGCAGGGCCGCATGCTCAAGGACGAGGTGGACGAGGAGGACATCGCCGAGGTGGTCGCGAAGTGGACCGGGATTCCGGTCGCGCGCCTCATGGAGTCCGAGATCCAGAAGCTGGTCAAGATGGAGGACCGGCTCCACGAGCGCGTCGTGGGCCAGGAGGAGGCGGTGCGGCTGGTGAGCGAGGCGGTGCGGCGCGCGCGCGCCGGGCTCCAGGACCCCAAGCGCCCGACCGGCTCGTTCCTGTTCCTCGGACCCACCGGCGTGGGTAAGACCGAGCTGGCGCGGGCACTGGCCGAGTTCCTGTTCGACGACGAGCGCGCAATGGTGCGCATCGACATGAGCGAGTACCAGGAGAAGCACAGCGTCGCGCGGCTCATCGGCGCGCCCCCGGGCTACGTCGGCTACGAGGAGGGCGGCTCGCTCACCGAGGCGGTGCGGCGGCGCCCGTTCGCGGTCATCCTGTTCGACGAGGTCGAGAAGGCGCACCCCGAGGTCCTCAACTCGCTGCTCCAGCTGCTCGACGACGGGCGGCTCACCGACGGGCAGGGGCGCACCGTGGACTTCCGCAACACCATCGTCATCATGACCTCGAACCTGGGCTCGCAGTGGATCCTCGAGCTGGGGGCGGGCGAGCACGCCGAGATGGAGCGCCGCGTCACCCAGGCGGTGCGCGAGCACTTCCGGCCCGAGCTGCTCAACCGCATCGACGAGATCGTGATCTTCCACGCGCTCACGCGCGAGGACTTGAAGCGCATCGTCTTGCTCCAGGTCCAGGGCCTGCGCGCGATGCTTGCCGAGCGCGAGATCGGACTCGAGCTTTCGGATCAGGCGCTCGAGGCGCTGGTCGAGGAGGGCTACGACCCGCACTACGGTGCGCGCCCCTTGAAGCGCACGCTCCAGCGCCGGGTTCAGAATCCGCTGGCGATGAAGCTGCTCGAGGGCGCCTTCAAGCCCGGGCAGGTCGTGCGGGTGGAGGTCAAGGGCGGGGCGTACGAGTTCAAGGCCGCGGCGGCGAAGCAGCCGCCGGAGCCCGCCGCGGCGCGCGGCTAGCGCCGGGGCCGCCTCACTTTCCGAACAGGTCGCTGGCGTCGAAGCTCACGCCCAGGTTGAAGTGCACCGAGGTGAGCCGAAGTCCCTCGGGCAGCTGCCGGAGCACCGCGTCGGGGAGGGGCGATTCGGACGGCGCTCGGTATCGGATCGAGGACCAGCGGATGTGCTGCGCGCTCATCCCGCCGATCAAGCGCACGCCGCGATGCGCACGCCAGCCCAGCAACAGCGACGCCTCGGGCGCCAGCGCCCGCTCGGTGTCGAACCGCACCAGCGTGCTGCCGGAGCTGCCGTTGGCCTGGGTGAGCTGCAACAGGCCCGCCCCGAGCGTGGCGTACCAAAATGTGGACCGCGGCACATGCCAGACCGGAAACGGGCCGAAGAACGCGCTGACGTAGAACCCGCCCACGGGGAACGTCGAGGCGAGCGTGCCGCGGCTGTCGCGAAGGTCCACTCGATAGGAACCCGAATATTCGTAGCCCATGGCCAGTGACACCCAGCCGTCGCGCCCCGGAAGCGTGTAGTGGCTGCGCACCGCGTGAACGGTGCGCATCGTATCCACACGCATCGCGCCCGGCGTGCTCGCCGTGCCCTGCATCCATTCGACCGAGGTCCGCACCGAGTCGAGCGACACGGTGGTGTCGGGTTGGCCGCCGAACGGGCCGAGCATGATGGCGAACCCGCCCCGCACGAACGGATGGCGGTCGCCGAGAAAGAACCGCTCGGGATGCTGGGTGTCGCGAAAGCCGACCGATCCCCACAGGTATCCGCCCGTCAGCTTGGCGAATGGGGGAGCGATCGAATTGAACTGCGCCCGGGCAGTCGTGGCGTAACCGAGGAGTACGAGCAGCCCCGCCGTGGCCGCGGCGCGGGCAGCGACGCTGTTCATGCGAACCTCCCATCGAGACACGTTCGGCGGGCCATGCGTACCGCGCTGAGACGTTCCAACGTGCACCCGCAAGGGTAGACCATTCGTCGGGCGGTCAGTGAACCACGGCGCGTGCGATCAGAGCCGCGGCGAAACCGAGTACCGCGGTGACTGGAATCGTGAGCACCCAGGCGCCCGCCATGGTGCGCACGACTCCCCAGCGCACGGCGTTCATGCGCCGCGCCGCGCCGGCGCCGAGGATGCTCGAGCTGATCACGTGCGTGGTGCTCAAGGGCAAGCCGAACCGGGACGCGGCCTGGATCACGGTGGCCGCTGCGGTCTCCGCCGCGAAGCCATGGATCGGCTGGAGCTGGGCGAAGCGCGTGCCCATGGTGTGAATGATGCGCCGGCCTCCGGCGAACGTGCCCGCGCCCATCGCGGCCGCGCTCAGCCCAATCACCCACGTGGGCACGTGAAACGTGGGGAGGATCCCCGCGCTGACCAGCCCCAGGGTGATGATGCCCATCGTCTTCTGGGCATCATTGCCGCCGTGGCTGATCGCCATGAACGCCGCGGAAACGATCTGCGTGCGGCGGAAGATCGGGCCGACGTGGGAGGGGCTCATCGAGCCGAAGACCCGGACCAGAACCCTCATGAGAAAGAGCGCGAACACGAATCCGACCACCGGGGACAGGATCAGCGGCACCGCGACCTTGTTGACCAGTACGGTCCAGTGGACCGAGCCCATCCCCAGGCTGGCGATCCCCGCGCCGAGCAGGCTGCCGATCAGCGCATGACTCGAGCTGCTCGGAATGCCGAAGTACCACGTGACCAGATTCCACGCGATCGCGCCGATCAGCGCAGCGGTGATCGCGATCACCGGGACGGAACCGCCGACGATGCCGCTTCCCACCGTGCGCGCGACCTCGGTTCCGGTCATCGCGCCCACGAAGTTCAGCACCGCCGCCATCGCGATCGCGACCCACGGTCGCAGCACGCGCGTCGAGATGACGGTCGCGACCGCATTGGCGGTGTCGTGAAATCCGTTGATGAAATCGAACAGGACGGCGAGCGCGATCATCACGACCAGGAGCGGCGTAACGCCCGCGCTAGGCATGCTTGATCACGAGGCCGCGCAGGACGTCCGCGATGTCCTCGCATCGGTCGGTGACCTGCTCCATGGTCTCGTAGATCCGGCTCCAGGCGATCACCAGGGTCGGATCGTGAGGCTGATGGAACAGGTCCACCGTCCCCTGCCGGAGCAGCGCGTCGGCCTGGTTCTCGAGGCGGTGAATCTCGATGACGCCCTCCTCGACCTGCCGCATGGAGCGGCGGTTGCGGAGCTTGGGCATCTGTTTCTCCACCTCCTGGGTGCACGCGATGATGACGGTCGCGAGCTGGCGCGCGACGGCCGTCGGCTCCTTCACGTTGTAGATGCACATCGCGTCGCCGGCCTCGTGGATGTGATCCATCACGTCGTCGAGCGCGATCGTGATCGCGCTGATGTCCTCGCGATCGAGCGGCGGCATGAAGACCTTGTTCAGTTTCTGATAGACGGCGTGCACGATGCCGTCCCCTTTGTGTTCGAGGTCGTGCAGCTGGCCTACGATCTCGTCCGAGCGCGCGAACTCCCGGCACAACCGGTCGAGCAGCTGCGCGCCCTCGACGTCGTTGTGGGCCGCCTGCTCGAACCAGGTGAAGAAATCCTCATTCGGCTTTCGTGGTCTCAGTGGGTCCATGCATGCCTCCGGGCCATGGGCTACGGTCGCTTCGGCGGGTCGGCCTGCGGCGCGTTCGTCGGCGCGACGGATTCGGCGGGCAGCTCCGGCTTGCGCCGCGCTTCCTGGGTTGCGCTCTCGGGGAGGGTCTGACCGAGCGCCGCTGCCGCCAGCGCAGCCCCGGGTGTCGGAGGCGGAGTCTCGGGCGCGGCCGCCGCGGTTTCCGCCGCCGCGGTCTCGGCCTCCACCATCGCCTCGGGCTTCTCGACGCCTTCGCCCTCGACCCGCGCCTCCTGCGGCTGGTCGGAGACCAGGGCGCGCAGGCGCCGGGCGAGGGCGCGCACCACCTCCTGGAGCAGGGTCAGATCGGTGGCCGCCACGTCGTAGAAGTCGTCGCGATGGAGCGCGAGCGTGCGGCCGTCCTCGATGCACTCGGCGCGATGACCCCGCGCCGAATCGTCCACCAGCGCCCAGGTCCCGAAGGATTCGCCCGGGCCCACCTCGGTCGTGCGGTCCCCGGTCACGATACGCACGCGCCCTTCGACCACCATGTACAGGGCGTCTCCGAGGTCGTCCTCCTTGTAGATCGTCTCGTCCTTCGAGATCTCGACTTCACGCGCGACCTCCGCGAGCAGAAGCAGGCGCCGCGGCCCGACGTCCTTGAGCAGATCGGCGCCCTTGAGGATCAGCACACGTTCGACCGGGGTCAGCATGGCGGCTCCTGCCCGGCAGCCTTCCGCGGCGCGGGAGATGCGCCGGCGAGCGCGGCGAGCTCCGCGCGCACCAGCGGGCCGCTGTCCTCGCCGCTCGAGAACAGGCGGACATCGAAGCCGGCGATGACGCGCGAGGCGTGTACGGCGCACGCACGAAGCCAATCGTCGCCCGATTCCCACGTCTGACGGATCCGCGCGGTGAGATCGTCGTCGCCGGCGTCGCCGGCGGGTTTGCCGGCCCTGCTCGATTCGAAGAGGACTTGGACCGGCTTGAACACGCCACGCGGCAGCACGTGGGCAAGATACTCCAGCGCGGGCGGGGCGGTCCCGCGCAAAGGGTATTTGAGGCGCTCGAACACGCCGGGCAGCGGCTTCGGCTCGTACCAGCAGGCCAGCGCCTGGAGCGCGCGCTCGAGCGCCATCTCCGAGGATTCGCGGTAGCTCTCGCCCAGCAGCCGGATCTCGGGCGTGGGATTCGTTTCGAGCGCGAGCGCTGACTCCTCGGCACGGCGGTAGTCGTGCAGCTCGCGCAGGAACAGCCGATGCGTGTCGGAGCGGGCCAGGACCGGCAGCCCGGTGCGCACGCGCATTCGGGCGAGCCCGCGCAGCCCGAGGTAACGCAACCGGACATCGCTGCTCCGGACCACGGTCATGAGGGCGTCGATCGCGCGCGGACCGCCGATGAGTGCCAGCGTGCGTGCCGCGAGATCCTGCGCGAGTGCGCCGCCCTCCCCACCGAGCAGCTGTCGCAGTCCCGGCACCGCCAGGTCGCCGACCGCGGCGAGCGCCTGGCGCGCGTCGAAGCCCAGTTCGGGAGCGGGAAGGAGCTTGAGCAGCACATCGAGCAGCTCCGGGCTGGGGCGCCGCGTCGCGGAGCGCAGAGCCTCGCGCTGGATCTCGACGTCTGGATTCGCCAGCAGGCCGCGGAGTTTTTGCGCCGGCACCTTGCCGGCCATCGCGCCCAGCGCGCGCGCGGCCAGCAGCAGATCCTCGCGCGTCCCGGACTCGAGGAGGGCATCGATCCATTGAGGGGTCAGCACGCCGGGGGCGGCGTATTGCCGATCGAACAGAGCGTCGACGACGTACTGGCGCAGCGCCGGGTCGTTGCCCCCGAGCAGGCGCTGGGCGAACTCGGTCGGCTGCGGGCCGAGCGCGAGCAGGTAGCCCACCGCGGCACGGCGCAGCCCCTCGTCCCGGTCCCCGAGGAAGCCCTCGATCACGCTCGCGCCATCGCGCAGACGCATCGCCTCCATGGCCTGCGCCGCCGCGAGCCTCACCTTCGGCGATGCGTGCCGCAGGCATTCGCGCACGGCCTGGGCGATCCGCGGATCGCGCGTGCCGTGGCTCAGCTCGAGGGCGAGCACGATGTGAGGCTCCTCGCCGGACCGCAGCGCCTTGAGCAGTGCCTTGAGCGCGGAAGGAATCCGCAGGGACTCGGGAGACGCCTCCGGATCGATCCAGCGGCTGCTCAGGGCCTTCTCGAAGGCGGTGCCGAACTCGCGATTGATCAGGAAGGAGAAGACGATCCAGAGTCCCGCGAGGGCGGCGGTCCCGATCGCGATCGCCGGGATGCGGACACGAAGCACGTGCAGCACGACGATCAGCAGCACGCCCACGACGGCGTCCGACCAGCGTTCGACCAGGGTGTCGATGGCGGGCTTGATCAGCCGGCGCTCGTGGGGGCGGATCGCCGCGTAGTAGATCTCGGTCGAGGCCTTGCCCAGCGACTGGGAGATGACACCCTGAATCGTGCGCAACGCGTTGATCGCCCACCATCCCGGGCTCAACGCCACCCACGCCGAGAGCATCAGGATGGAGGTCGGCTGCAGTCCGCTGGCCGCTCCGAGCCCGAGCCGCTGCATCAGCCACCCCGCGGCGCCGAATTGAAACAGCAGCGCCGCGGAGTTGAGCACCACGTAGAACTTGCCGAGAAACCGGGTAAGCGCACCGGGGCTCGGATAGATGTGCTGGATGTAGTACTTGAACTGAAAGTCGACCAGGGTTCCGACAATGACCGAGAGCGCCAGCCCGGCGGCCAGGATCTTGATGTACTTCGACCTGCGGATGATCTCCCAGCGTGAGGCCGTCGACTTGGCCTCGACCGGGACCGGCCGGCGCGCGCGAAATCGCTCCACGATCCGGGTCAGCACATGGGCCATGGCCAGCAGGGCGACCATGAACCACATCAAGCCGACGCGCTGGACCAGCGGCGTCGACCACGCGGCAAACGCGCCGCCGGCCAGCCCGCCGATCAGACCGCACCCCGCCAGGAGCGGGAAGACGTGGCGCGCGCGCCGCGAGTCCCACACGTCGAGCGCGAGTCCCCAGAAGTGGGGCAGCAGCATCATCGCCTGGCTGCCGGTCCACAGGTAGAACCACACCACCGTCCAGTGGCGCGAAATCGGAAGGCTGATGGCGGCGAGCGCGCCGAAGCCGATCGCGGCGTACTGGTTGAATCGGGTGGCGCCGAACCGCGTGAATCGGCTGGCCATGAGGTTCTCCAGCCAGACGAAGCCCACCGTGGCCAGCGCCACGCCGATGTACGCGTAGGGCAGGGCGAGCGCGCCGAATTCGATGATGAACAGGGCGTCGCGAAGCACTTTGGCGATCGTGTAGCCGCACATCAGGGTCGCGACCAGCGCGCCCATGAGCACGAGCAGACGGCCCTCGTGCGGCTCGAGTCCGAGCCTGCGGCAGAGGCCGTCGAACAGGCGCCGCGGCGTGAACGAGGCCACTGGCGGACGTCCTCCCTAGGCGGTCCCGGACATCTGCTTGAAACGCCGGCCGATGGCGACCGCGAGGATGAGCCAGATCACGATCAGTCCGACGTTGACCAGCGCGAAGTGTTTCGGCGCGAAGCCCAGCCACGTGGTGCCCGCGAACACGATGCCGGCCGAGAACACGTCGCCGAGGCGCACGAAGAAGGTGTCGTTGGCCTGCTTCGCCTTGTATTTCGCCTCGCGGCTCGTGGGCAGGTAGAGCGCATTCCGCGTGGTGTTCTGAAGCGAATAGTCCACCGAGTTCTCGGAGATCTTGACCCCGCGAATGAACCAGAGCAGGGGCACGAAGGCCATCGAGACGTAGCCCGCCATCGCCACCACCGGCAGCACGAGCAGCGCCACCCGCACGCCGAAGCGCTTGAGCACGCGCGACACCACGAACGCCTGAATGCCGGCCGAGATCAGGTTCACCCACGTGAAGTAGTTCCCGTAGAATGCCCCGATCATCTTCTTCTCGTCGAGGCCCCCGGTGGCGGCCGCGCCGTGTGCCTGGGTGAACAGCATCACGACCGTCCGGCCCAGGATGTACTCGCCGTTGGTGTTCACGAGGTTGTAGACCAGCATCAGGAATGCGATCAGGAGCAGATAGCGATCCGAGAACACCAGGGCGAATCCGCTGCGCCCGGCCACGCGGGCCTCGGCACCGTCGCCGGCGGCCTGCGCGGCTTCGCCGGCCACCGGCGTGCGGGGCGCCGCTTCACGGCGATGCTTCTCGCGGAGATGGACTGTGTTGGTCAGGAGGATGCAGACCCCGAGCAGCCCGGCCGCCCCGAGCATGAACGGATACGGACCGAGGCGCTGGACCAGCTGGCCGGTCACGAACGAGCCCGCGATCGCGCCGAGCGAAGCTCCGAAGCCGACGATCGCGAACAGCCGCTTGCCCTGCTCCACCGTGTAGACGTCGGCGGCGAACGCCCAGAGCTGGGCGATCACCATCAGGCTGAAGATCCCGACCCAGATGAAGAACGCGACGCCGATCGGCACGCCCACCCGGCTCAGGGCGAAGAACGCCACCAGGCACGCGATAAAGAACAGGGTGACGCCGTTGATCAGCTTGACGCGGGATACCCGCGAAGCGACCGCGCTGTAGAGCGGCACGAGGAGGATGAGCAGTCCCGCCGTCGCCGCGGCGGAGTAGCTCTTGACCTCCGCGCCTCCCGGGACGCTCAGGATCAGGGGCTCGCGGATGGTCTTCAGGAGGTAGTAGGCAGCGAGCAGCAGGAAGATGTTCAGCATCAGCAGGAGTGCGGTGAGGCCTTCTCCGCCGCGCACATCGGTGAAGATGCCGAAAAACCGATCGAGCGGACCCTTCGGCCCCTCGGGCGGCGTACCGGCACCCTTCGTCTCGGTTGGCGCGGTCATGGGCATTGCCATTCCTCCAGCGTGGTCGCCAGCGTGAGCACGGGCAGGGTATTACTGCGGTGGCTGCTTCTTGACGGCCGACGATTTCGGAAGTGCGCGCTTGCGCGTGGACGTCGAATCCGATTTCCCTGAAGGCGACGGCTTCGAGAGGATCCGCTTGCTGGCCGTGGTGGTATCCACCTTTCCGGGGGCCGCCTTCGCCATGCCGCCGATCGCGGCCGGACCTGACGCCGGCGCCATCGTGGTGTGGGACGGCTCTTGTGGCCCCTTGGCCGGCGGGATGGGAATCTTGTGCTGATCGATCTTGGGGACTCCGTATCGCTTGAGGTCGATCTCCACCTTGTCGATCAGGGTGGCATTCGCATTCTTGTCCACCGCGTAGGCGTAGAACTCGCCACCGCCGAACCACAGGCGCATGTGGACGAAATTGAAGACCTGCGCGGAGAAGACATTTTCGGGCTTCACGACCGATCCAGCCACGTGATATTCGCTGAACATGCGCGCGACCTCGGCGGGCGGCGGCAGGGGATGCAGGGGCGCACCGGCGCCCCCCGTGACCAGGACGACGGCGACGGCGTCCGGCCAGGTGAGCAGGGCGCGCTGGTAGTCGTGCTCGTGCCCGCACACGATGGCCGAGATCCCCGCCTCATGGAGCGCCCCCATCATGCGTTCGCGCCGTTCGGTCAGCACGGTATCCTTCTGCCATTCTTCGCGGTGGAGGCTGGACGAGAACGGTGGATGGTGCATTAGCACGATGACCGGCCCAGTGTGCTCCTTGATCCGTTCCACCAGCCACGTGAATTCCTCCTGCGAGTACTTGATCTGCACTTCGCGCGACCAGTGTTTGCCGGGGTCGACGATCGGGTTGGTGTCGAGCGCGATGACGCGCAACCACCCGTCTGCGGTATCGAAACAGTAGTAGAGCCGATCGCCGCCGACCGGAAGTCCGGTCGCCAAACCCCAGTTCTGGACGCCTTGCACCGCATCGGTGCGCTCGTGATTTCCGGGGACGCCAAAATACGGTACGCGCGAGGAGAGTGGTTGCGTGATGCGCAGAAAACGCTCCCAGTGCGCGGGATATCGGCCGTCGTGGACGAGATCGCCGGAGTTGACGACGGCGGAGACCGTTCGCCCCTGCGCCTTGAGCGAGTCGATCTTGGCCAGCATCGCGCTCAGCACCTCCCGCTCGCGGCCGTACACTGGCATGTTCCGGAACTTGTCGGGAAGGTCGCGGAGCAGCGCGAGGTCCGGCCACAACCCCTTGACGATCGCCCAGGGAATCGTGACGAGCCCGAGCGCGATGTTGATCGGGTTGGGCGAGAACATGCGCTGGATGGTCAGGTACTCGGGCGCGAGGCGAGCCGCGCGCCATCCGGGACGATTGTCGCCGAACAGCATGAGATTGAGCGTGTCCGAGGTGTAGCCGTCGCGCAGCCGGCCCAGGTAGCGGCGCGAGGAGTCCGCGGTGCCCGGCACGAGTCCGATGAGCGTGTCGCCGAACAGGGGGCGCCACGGCCCCAGCGTCGTGCGCCGCTCCTCCCGGTTCACCGCGCTCGACTCGCTGGCCGCGGGGGAGATGGTCTGGGACACCGATGTCAGCGTCCCCATGTGCGCGCAGCCGGCGAGCAGCATCAGGGCCGACGCGGCGGCGGCCAGGCGGTGCGGCGCCGCCGGTCGGGGGCGGAGTCGGGGCAGCCCTCTCACCGGTTCACCACCGCGGGCGGATCGCTGGTTCCGAGCCAGCGCTTGACCAGCTTGTCGCGGCGCTCGATGAGAACGCGGGTGATGTATTCGGCCGCGCGCGGATCCGTATAGTGAGCGAGTGCGACCGCGGCGCGAATATGATCGTCGGTGAAGCCCGCGACGATCCGGGCGCCCCAGCGGATATCCCGCTCGGTCCGGTCGTCGAACGCCGGGTTGGGATAATCCGGGCGCCAGCCGCCGGAGTCGAACACGTTCGATTCGACGAACCCCACAGCCGGCATGTGCGGATCCACGGAATGCTCCCAAGGGGATGGCGTGAGTCCGAGAGTGGCCAGATGCCAGCCCATGGTGCCGAAATCGACATAGTACTCGGACCCGGTCTGAACCGCGTGACCGCCGTTCGCCCCCGAGCCGAGGATCGCGTTGTAGTCGATCAGGTAATGCCGCACGAACGAGCGGCCGTTCTCCGACACCCACATGTCCAGGGAATTCGGACCGCGGCTGTCCGAGTGATTGAGCCATGCGCAGATCGTCCACAGCCCGCGCAGCTCCCGATGCAGCTCGTGAGGGATCAGATCCTCGGGATCATCCTTGCGTCGCCCCCGGTACTCGTACGGGCCGAGGGGCTTGCCTTTGAGATAGCGGCTCGCGAGGCACGAGTAGCTCCCGTCGGCGCGACGATCGACGCGGGCGAGCAATTGTTCCAGGTACGCCTTCGTGAACGGCTGCTTCTTTCCGTGGGGGTCCGTGTAGGTGGCATCGGATGCGACCTCCAGATCCTCGAGCCGGAACGAGGAGACCGCCTCGTCGGTCACGTTGTAGCCCGCGGCCCACAGCAGCCGGGAACCGATTACGGCGGCCTGGTTGGCGAGATCGGGAAAGCCCCGTGGATCGAACTTGATGAGGAACTTGTCGCCCGCCGAATCCTTTATCTGGAATCCGGGGGTCATGCCCTGGTCCTTGCCGTGCGAGACCGTCCAGCGGCCGGGCGCCGGTCCCGTGCCGGGACCGGGGCCTTTCAACATCTGCTCGATCGTCACGGGCCGGAACCCGATGCGCGGCTGCCACCAGGTGCTCGGCTGCCGCACCTGGTCGTGTTCGTCCACGTTGGCCGCCTGGCGCGGATCCCCGGCAATCTTGCGCGCGATCAGGGCGATGTCCAGCATGCGAGTGGCGGGCCGCACGAGGCTGTTGTCGAATCCGTCGTAGGTGTAGGGGTACGCATTCTCCGCCGGCGATTTGATGGACGTATCGGGCGGCGCGGAGTCCGACGCCGCGTGCGAGGTCCCGCCCGCCAGCATTGCGATGGCCGCCAAGATCATGGTCGCCCGTCTCATTCCACCCCTCCCAGTGCGTAGTGAATACGTACCCCCTCGGAGCTGGCATCGAAGCCCAATGAGCCGCGCGGTGCCACGTCGTTGCGGAAGCGCAGGCTGAGCCCGACCGAATGCTTGAGCGTGCCGAGCCGGGCGTCCGTCCAGACGTCGTGGTACACCGCGCCCCATTCAGAATGGACCTCGAGCTCGAACAGGCGTGCGAGCGGAAAGACGTACATGAGCCTCGTGTACAGCAGATCCAGATCGTGGAATCGCCCCGGGTTGAAGCCCGCGAGACCGTCCCGGCCTCCGAGCCGCGCCATGTCGGAGATCAGGAAGTGGTCCCGACCGGAGCCGACCGTCTGGTCGGTCAGTCGCACCAGCAGCCGAATCGTGCGCGGATCACGCATGAACGAGAAGCCCCCCTCGGTCTGGGCCGAATAGCGCATGAACTGAGCTCCATCGAACTGGCTCGAGTTCAGCGCCAGAGCCCGGATCGGCGTGTCGAATCGCTCGACGGAGAGCATCAGATCACCGCCGTGGCCCCAGTGCGGGTGTCCCGAGCGCCAGTCGGTCGACAGGCTCCCGCCGTAGACCAGATGCTCGACGCGACGGTCGAGCGTGGCGGCGCCGAGCGTGGGGAATAGAACTTCATAGGATTTCGCCCCCGATTTGCGGCCGGTTCGCGACACCAGGCTTCGGGGCCCGCCCCACGCGTTGAATCTGAAGTGACGGTGCGCATGAACCGTGTCACGGTTCGCCCCCCAGCGGATGAGGACGCGGGCGAACTCATCCTGTGCTCCGAAGTTGGTGAGACTGTCCCGGGAGGTCGAGGTCCCGACCCCGTAGAACGGATCCTGCGGGCGCCAGTCGAAGCCATATTGCAGGGCGATCGGGCCAAGCGATGCGCCCACCAGAGTGCTGTTGTAGTTGAGGAGTGTGGCCGTGTAGCGCGCACTCAGGCGGGGCAGGCGTGGAGCGTAAGGAGTGCTGAGCTCCACGGCGCCGCCCCAGCCCGCCCCATCCCCGAGGGCTGGTGGCTGGAGCGACAGCATGCTCGGGGGCCGCACTCGGACGGGCCGCGGCGCCAGGGGAATCAGGCCACTGTCCTCGCCGCGGAGGATCACGGCCCGCGTGACGTAGCCCAGGCCCGAGAGCGGCAGCGAGACGATGCGCCCGGGCATGAGCACGACCTGCTCCCACGCCTGCCGCCGGGGCATCGGTCGGGGGGGATTCCACGGCGGCGCGGACGTGGGGCCGAGGTCGCTGGTATCGGCGGCGGCGACGACGGGCGCCGTCGCCTGCTCATCCGCGGACGCCGCGACGACGCCCCAGCAGGGCAGCGCCGTCACGAGGAGCAGCATGACGAGCACGGAGCGCATGGAGCCGGCGCCGTCTTCGACGCGCATCCGGACCCGATCGCGGCGAGCGGCCGGCCCGCCGTGCGGCAGGACGCGATGGGCCCCCGGCGACCATTCACGATCCGGCTCGGCGCGAGGAGCGCTTCCGTGCCGGGCTCTGCGCTCTCCCCAGCGGTAGAACGCAAGGGTCATGGCCAGCCACGCTCCACCCAGGAGGTAGCCGCCCAGCACGTCGGTCGGCCAGTGTTCGCCGGAGTGAATGCGAGCCAGTCCCATCAGCGCGATCAGCAGAACGATCAGGGTAATCAGCGCCGTGCGGTGCCACGAGGGCGCGCGGCGCACCGCGATCAGATAGCACAGGAATCCCGCGAAGACGGTGAAATTGAGCACGTGCCCGGCGGGGAAGGTGCCGTTGTTGATGTGATGCTCGACCGCGATCAGTTCGGAGTCGGGGCGCGGTCGCGCGACGATCAGTTTGGCCAGGTGATTGAGACCAGCACCTCCCAGTACGGCGAACGCGGCGGCCACCGCCTCCCAGCGCCTCCCGGCCGCGAAGAACACCAGGATGATCGAACCGTAGATGACGCCCACGAGCGGCGGAAAGCCCACCCGGTTGAGCACCATCAGCGGAGCGTCGAGCCACGGGGCATGGACGCCCTGGACCGAGCGCGTCAGCGTCAGGTCGATGGGAAAGTATGGGGTCCGGTGCGCCAGAGTCGCGAGCACGACGAACCCCAGCGCCGCGCACGCGCCGATGACCGTGAGCCGGTGAGGGCGCCGGGCGCGTTGCGCGCCGGCGGCCGCAGATGACAGGTCGCTCATGCGAGTACCGATCGCCGACGTGCTCTCAAGACCCGGCCTGCACGGGTCCCGCGATCGCGGCTTCGGCGGATCCATTCGTGTGCGACGCCAGTTCCGCGACCGAGACCGCGGCGCGCGGCGCGGACTCCATGGGCAGGCTCAAGCCGATCCCGTTTCCCACGATGACCGACAGTGCCTTCGGAACCAGCTCGATCTCGACCACGCGTTGCTGCCCGGCGGCATCCTTGTCGGAGTTGGCGAGCACCGGGTCCTCGCTGGTGATGCGGACGTGGCGGGCGCGATAGACCTTGAGCTGGTCCGACTTGCCGCCGGCGGCCGACATGAAATGCCGGATCAGCGCGGCATTGCCCATGCCATCGTAGATCGTGACGTCGAGCCACCCGTCGTCCATCTTCGCGTCGGGCGCCACGAGCAGGTTGTTGCCCATGAACGGCGCGTTCGAGACCGTCACGACCTGCGAGCTCGCCTCCACGGCGGTGCCGTCCATCTCGACCCGCAGGATGCCGGGCTTGGTCTCGAAGAATCTTCGAAACGCGTGCGGCATCATCCGCCAGCGCCGCTTCTCCACCGCCTGACCGGCCAGCGCCGCGATCGCGCTGAGCCCGACCCCGGCGCCCTCGAGGAAGTATTCGACTTCCAGATGCTCGCTCGAGACCACTCGGCCCGCGTCGATGTGCCGGGTGGTCCCCATCGCGATCAATGCGCAGGCGTCGTCGATTTCGAGCGGCACGCCGAGCGAGCGTGCGAGGTTGTTGTTGGTTCCGATCGGCACGATGCCGAGTGTCGTCGAGCTGCCGACCAGCTCCGACGCGACTTCCTCGATGGTGCCGTCGCCGGCCGCGACGATGACCAGCGGGTGCCCCGAGCGCACCGCCTCGCGCGCCAGCGAGCGTGCCGCCTTGCCCGAGGTCTTGAGGGCGATCTGGGCATCGATGCCGTGCGCGCGCAGGCTCTGCACGATCTCGCCGAGTCGGGCGGCGTTGTCCTCGTTGCCGCGGCCCGAGGATGGATTGAAGATGAGCCGGGCCGGCTGGAGGACGCCGCCTCGCGACGAACCACTGCCGTTCCGGTGCGGATCGGCCACGCGGCGCTCGAGGTCGGCGATTCGCGCCTCGAGCGCATGGAGCTTGATGCGGCGACGCTCCAGCCGCGCGGCGGCCTTCTCGACCCGCGCCAGCAGCGTCTCATGCTTGCGTTGACTGCGCCGGAGCGCCTTGAGCACGGCGCCGGGCGAACGCTTGGTCGATTCCATTTCGGACCTCAGGTGACGAGAGAGTGAGAGTTAGCCGGCGGCGATGAAGACGCGGCCGGGAGGATTCGCATCCATCGGGCGCACATGACGGAGAACGCGCCGAACGCGATCAGCCCGACCGCGGCGGCGGCGAGGAACGCGCGGCCGAAGGGTTGACGCAGGATCTCGAGCAGCGCGCCGCCCATGCCGGCGCTGCCGCGCGGGCTGACATGAAGGGCGGCGGCGACCATCAGGACGCCGATGACGGTGAAGACCGCGCCGCGCGAGACGATGCCGAGCCGCCCGAGGCCATTGGCCCAGCGGCGCTCGGACCGACTCATGCGCTCGGTCGCGAGATCGGCTCTGAACCTGCCCCGCCATCCCGAGACGATCTGGGCGAGGCCGGCGCCGATGATCCAGCACACACCGATGATCCCCACCATCCACCCGCCCAGCGGCTTCCCGAGCAACGTCGCGGTCACGTCCGGCGGCCGCCCCATGTGGGACAGCGGGCCGATGACGAAGCGGAACGTCGCCGCCACGAGTCCCATGTAGGCCACGGCGCTGATCGCGTAGCCGACTCGCTGCGCCAGGCCACTCGACGAGCGACCTTTGCGGAGCGGATCGAATAGGGCGCGAATCACGCCCCACAAGGCGTAGCCCGCCAGGCCCACCACGACCCCGATCAGCAGCACGCGGCCGAACGGCTCATGGCCGATCAGCTCGATCGAGGTGGTGGGGGAGATCTCCCCGCCGGACCGACCCAGCGCCAGCCGCAGCGCGAGCACCCCGGGCAGCACGTAGATGATGCCGCGGACGACGTAGCCCATCCGCAGCAGGCCTTCGAGCCCCTTGATCAGAGCCGGGGCGACCGCACCGTTCGCCGCTCGGCGAACGCTCATGGAGACCGCGTTGCGGGATGCGAGGGGATGCGTGAGGGGCATGCGGAGCTCTCCTTCTAGGTGGCGGAAGCGGCCGGGGTCTCGGGCGCCACCGGCTGGTGAGCGAAGAAGCGCGGTTTGCCCCAGCGATAGATCTTGATCGTGAGCGCGAGCCACAGGCTGCCGAACAGGTAGGCGCCCATGACGTCGCTGAACCAGTGCTGTCCCTCGTAGATGCGCGAGAGACCCATCAACAGGATGAACAGGCCGAGCGCGACAAGCAGCGCGCTGCGCAGGGCCCCGGGCTTGAGCAACGAGTAGCCGAGAAAGGCGAGAAACCCACACAGCGTCGTGGCCTCGAGCACGTGCCCGCTCGGGAAGCCGGAGGAGGGGAGCTGGTTCAGGACGTGGACCAGATCCGCGCTCGGTCGGGGGCGATAGACCACGAGCTTGACCAGGGTTCCGACACCCACCCCCGCGGTCGCGAACACCGCGACCACCGATTCCCAGCGCAATCCGAGCCCGAACAGCAGCAGGATCACCAGTGCGCCCGCCACGTCGACCTGGGGCATGAATCCGATCCAGCTGATCCAGTACATCAGGCGATCGAATGCCGAGCCGTGATAGCTCTGCACCGCATGCGTGATGGTGATGTCGATGGGGAAATACGCCACGGAATGCGCGATGACGGCCAGCGCGACGAAAACCACGGCCGCCACCAGGACATAGACCTGGAACGCGGCCGCACGATAGCGGCGCGCAGGCCGCGGAGCGATCACCGCCGCATCGAGCTTGTGGAGCGGATCGCCCTGCGGGGCAGGTGTCGCCAAGGCCTCTGCCATCCTGCCCTCCGTTCGTGTTCGCGCGGGAAGCGTGATGCCCCGAAGATGTGACTGGGGACCTTGGAGATACAGGCACTTGCCGTGCCACCGGCGGCGACAGCCAGCGGGCTGGTGCCGCCCGACTTCCGGCGCGGGGGCGGCTGGGGAGGAACCGCTTTGTAACTCTTTCTGACTAGGGCCGGCAGTTCCTACAAGAATTCGGGAGCCTGGCCTCCCGGCAAGCCCGGTCCTTCGCTCCCGAGCCCGGTCGCCGGGCCGGGCTCGAGCTGCTGCTCTGGCGCCCGTGGCGGGGCCCGCCCGGGATTGGAGGCCCGGGTCTCGAGCCCGTCCCGGGACTGGCGATCAACGGGTCAGGCGCGCGCGCAGGGTTCGAATCGCGAGCCTCGCCTTCGGAATGCGCGGGTTCATCTGATCGAGGGCATCCGTGACGATCTGCGACACGGCGAAGTCCCGGTACCACTTGCGATCGGCCGGGATGACGTGCCACGGCGCGTGCGCGGTGCTGCATCGCGCCAGGGCGTCCTCGTAGGCGCGCTGATAGGTGCGCCAGCGACCACGCTCGGCCAGGTCGGCTTCACTGAACTTCCAGCGCTTGAGCGGGTCATCGAGGCGCGCGAGCAACCGCTCGCGCTGCTCCTCGCGACTGATGTGCAGGAAGAACTTGAGCACGCGGGTGCCGTGCTCGTGCAGGTGGCGCTCGAATTCATTGATGACGCGGTAGCGCTGCTTCCAGACGCCGCGCGGCACCAGCTCGTGCACCCGGACCACCAGCACGTCCTCGTAGTGCGAGCGATTGAAGACCGCGACCTCCCCGGTGGCCGGGGCCGCGCGGTGGATGCGCCAGAGGAAATCGTGAGTTGCTTCTTCGAGGGTCGGGACCTTGAAGGACCAGACCTTGCATCCTTGCGGATTGAAGATCGTCAGGACGTTGCGAATCAGACCGTCCTTGCCCGACGTGTCCATGCCCTGCAGGACGAGCAGAAGCGACTGCCTCGCTTCCGCGTGCAGGCGATATTGCAGCACGTCGATGCGCGCGAGATTCTCCGCCAGCCGCAGATTGGCCTGATCTTTGCCCTTACACCCCGGCGTGCTGTCGGGCTTCCAGTGGGCGAGGCGAGCGCGGCCGCCCCGAACCTGCAATCGTTCGGCGAGGGATTTCATGGGTTCTCCGTGTCCGCGTGGGGAACGCTGCTGAATGCGCGGCTGCTGGAGCTTAGCCAGGTCCGTGCCAGGTGTTCATTCGGATTCGAAGCCCCCGTCTGTGGAGGGCGGTGGAATCCGGTGCTAGGCTTGTCACTCGCGAAGCCGTCGGTTTCGGTCCTCGCGCCTGCAGCATGCAGGTCCCCATCCCCAAATGCCAAGTGGATCCCCGATGCGACTCATCCTCGTACGTCATGGGCCGGCCGGCCGCCGGGATGCCGAACGCTGGCCGGATGATGCGCTCCGTCCCCTGACTTCGCGCGGCGTCAAGCGCTCGCGCGAGGCGTCGCGGGGACTGGCACGGGTCGAACCCGGGATCGGCCTGATCGCGAGCAGCTCGCTCGCGCGTGCGCTCCAGACCGCGCGCATCTTCGCGCGCACCCTCCGCCTGGCGGCGGTCGAGACGCTGGACGCCCTGGGCCCGGCCGGGTCGCGTGCGGGGATCCTCGAATTCTTGGCCGCGCATGCGGCGGTTCGGAGCGTCGTGCTGGTCGGGCACGAGCCCGATCTCGGCGAGCTGGCCGGTGCGCTGCTGTTCGGCTCCCCGTCGCACCTCCCGATCAAGAAGGCCGGGGCCTGTGCGATCGCGTTCGACGCCGAGGTGCGGGCCGGAGCCGGCGCGCTGCACTGGTTCCTGCCCGCGAAGATGCTGGCGCGGCTGGGGTCGACGGCGGTCCGAGCATGAGCGCGACCCCCACCTACGGCGGCCACCCCCATCCCCCGGCGGGCCGGCTGTTCGTCGTCGAAGGCATCGACGGCTCGGGCAAGAGCACCCAGCTCACGCTGCTGGCGCAATGGCTGAAGAGCGAAGGCCATCCGGTGGTGTTCAGCGAGTGGAATTCCTCGGCCATCGTCAAGGTCACCACCTCGCGAGGCAAGCGGCGACGGCTCCTCACGCCGCTCACCTTTTCACTCATTCACGCCACGGATTTCTCCGACCGCATCGAACGCGACATCGTGCCTTCGCTCAAGGCCGGGGCGATCGTGCTCGCCGACCGCTACGTGTATACCGCCTTCGCCCGCGACGTGGTCCGGGGCCTGGATCCCTCGTGGGTGCGGTCGCTCTATCACTTCGCCGTGACGCCCACCCGGGCCTTCTACTTCCGCGTCCCGCTCGAGACCGCCCTGCGCCGCATTCTCTTCGGCCGGCCCAAGCTCAAATGGTACGAGGCCGGCATGGATCTGGGGCTTCACGCCGATCCCCAGGAGTCCTATCGCATCTTTCAGTCGCGCATTCTGATCGAGTACGAAAAGCTGGTCCAGGAGTACCGCCTCGACGTGATGGACGCCACCCAGCCGGTCGAGGTCCAGCAGCGCATGCTGCGCGAAGCCATCCGTCCCCATCTGCCGGAGCCCCGAAGGGAGACGCTGTCGTATGAACGGGTTTGAGTCGCAGGGCATCAGCATTCCGGGCGTCGACCCGGCCGAGCTGACCGGCTGGCTGATCGTCATCGAGGGCACGGACGGCGTGGGGCGCACCACGCACGTCAACCGCCTGAGAGCGCATCTCGAGCGTCTCGGCTACGCGGTTGCGGAGACCGGCCTCAACCGCTCCGGGCTCGCGAGCCGCGGCATTCGTCGTGCCAAGGAAGGCAACACGCTCGGGTCGAACGCGTTCAATCTCTTCTACGCGACGGATTTCGCGGACCGCCTTGAGAACCAGATCATTCCCGCGCTGCGTTCGGGGTTCGTCATGCTTACCGACCGATACCTCTATTCGCTGATCGCCCGCGCCATCGTGCGCGGCGCGGATCCCGCGTGGATCAAGCGCGTGTTCGATTTCGCGCTCAAGCCGGATGCGGTGTACTACCTGCGCATCGAGGTCCCCGAGCTGGTGCCCCGGGTGCTCTCGAAGGGCGGCTTCGACTATTGGGAGTCCGGCATGGACCTGCCGATGGGCGAGGATCTCTACGAATCATTCATTCATTACCAGCAGCGTGTCATCGAAGAGCTGGACAAGCTGGCGCGCGACTATCACTTCTATTCGATCGACGCCACCCGCGACATCGACGAAAACGCGGATGCATTGTGTGCGCATGTGTCCGAGTTGCTGCACAGCGGGCGCCGCGCCGACCGTGGGCGCGCCTCGCCGCCATGACGATGCCGATGCGCGAAGACATGCCGGCCGGGCTGGTCGCGGATGGACAGCGATTGCTGGGACGCCTCGAACGCGCCGCGCGGCGAACGCGCAGGCGCGGCGATCCCGAGTCGATTCACGACGTGCGCGTGGCCACGCGCAAGCTCGAAGCCGCGATGGATCTATGGCGTGCGATGCTTCCGCGGGGCCGGCGGCGCCGGGCGCGCCGCGCGCTCCAGGCGCTGCGTCGCGATCTCGCGGCGGCGCGCGAGGTCGGAATCAGCGTGAACGTACTGCGCGAGCGCTTTGCCACGCTCCCGGCGGCGGCGCGGATCGCCGCGGCGCTGCTGCAGCATGGTCTGGAACAGCGTCTCGAGCGCCTCGAAGCGCGCGCGGCGCGGGGCTGCGCGCGGCGCGTGATCGGGCGCGTGCGCCGCCGCTTCGAGCTGGCCTGGCAGGGCGTGGCCGCGGGTGAGGCGCTGGGGAGCGCGTTCCTCGAGGCCGGGCGCGCCCGGCTGGCGCGGCGGCGCAGCCGCGGCCGCGCGGTGCTGCGTGAAGCCGTGGAGGGCGGCGCGAACGAGCAGCTCCATGCCGCCCGTGTGGCCGGGAAGCGCTGGCGCTACGTGCTGGAGCGCCTCGCCGCCGCCGATCCCACCACCGATGTCTCCGAGCGGGCCTGGCTCGAGGCCGTGCTGGATGCGCTGGGGCGGATCCAGGATCTTGCGGTGCTGCGCGAGCGTGCCGTGCGGCTGAGCCCGCGGCTCGCGCCGCCGGGGGGCGAAGGCTCCTGGGAGCCGATGCGAAGCCTGCTCGAGAGTCTCGAAGCGGAGCGCGCGGAGTACGTCAGGAGGTTCCGCCGGCTGGCCGCAACGAGCGCTCCCGGGTCGCCGCGCCCGCTCGAAGCCGGGCCGCGGGCGTGACGCTGCCGCGTGGCGTGATCCGCGATGGCGCATCGGGTCGCGCGGCGCCAGGGGCGGGGCGCGCCGGCCGCGTCTGACGCACGTGGAGGGAGGTCGCGCGCTCCGCGGTCTTCGCGGAAACCGCCACCCGCGCGCCGAGAAGGCGCTCGAGAAGCCGGGTGCGTCGCCGGGCCGCCCAGAGTTCGAGACCGGCGCCGCGACGCACCGTGAGGCGCAGCGAGATCCCGTTGCGCGTTCGCAGGACGCGCAGGTCCTGGACCAGCTGATAGTGGCTGCGATCGAGACCCTCGGCGATCCGCAAGATGGCGGACAGCCATTTCGCCGCGCGCTGCTGGCGCCGGTCGAGTCGGCGTAACGCCGGGTCGCTGTTACGGGGCCGCGCCTTGCCGTGGTACTGGGCGACGATCGCGATCATCTCGACTTCGTGGGCCGAAAGGCCCCGCAGGCTCCCGTTCCGAATCACGTAGGCCGAGTGCTCGGCGTGGCGGTCGTACCCCAGCACCGCGCCCACGTCGTGCAGCAGCGCGCTGAAGTGGAGCAGGTCGCGCGCCGGGTCGCTCAGCCGATGCCGTGTTCGCAGTCCGTCGAACATCGCCAGGGACAGTCGCGCGACGTGCCGGGCATGGCGCAGGTGGCGCTCCTCGGGCTGAAACTTCTGCAGCAACTGGAGCACGCTCCGCATCCTGAGATCCTGGACGTCGCCCAGCGTGTGGACTTCGCGCGTGTGGGACGACAGATAGTCCATCACCAGGCCCTCGCGCACTCCGAAATCCGAGATCGTGATCTCGTCGATCTCGAGCGCGCCCAGGATTTGGGCCAGCACCATCGCCCCCGGCACGATGATCTCCGCCCGTTGGGGATCGAGCCCGTGCAGCCGTTCGCGCGCGGCGAGCCCGAGGTGCTGGATCCGTCGCAGCAGGCGCTCGAGCGACTCGCGCGTGAGGACATGGCCGTTCAGGTGGGTGAGGGATCGCCCGGTCTCCTCGTGGTGCGCGAGATCGGCGAGCGCGTGAATCGAGCCCGACGAGCCGTAGACCCGCGCCGGCTTCAGCGCGGCGACCGCCGCGAGCGGCTCGGCGGCCGTCCGCCTCACGTGGCGGCGCAGGCGGAGCAGCTCCCGACGCGTGGGCGGGTCGGAGTGCAGGAAGCATTCGGTCAGTCTCAACGCGCCGAGCGGCGCGCTCCGCGTCTCGATCAGGTGATCGCGATCCGCGACCACGAGCTGGGCGCTGCCGCCGCCGATGTCCACGATCAGGGACTTGCGATCGTCGAGCTGCAGCGCGCTTTTCACCCCCAGGTAGATGAGGCGCCCTTCCTCTTCGGGCGGAATCACCCGCGGCGTGATTCCGGCGCCCTCGCGGGCGGCCTCGAGAAAGCTGCCACCATTGCGGGCTTCGCGCACCGCGGCGGTGGCGGTGCACAGGATGCGGTCCACCTGCTGGCGGCGCGCGAGATGGACGAACCGGGTGAGCGCCTCGACGGTACGACGGATGGCCTTGGCACGCAGGCGGCCCGACTTGAACGAGCCGCGACCGATCTGAACCACCTCGCGCTCGCGGTCCGCCAGCTCGAATCCGGCGGGGCCGATCGAGCGGGCGATCACCATGTGTATCGAATTGGTTCCGATATCGATCGCGGCGATGCGCACTCCTGCCTCCCCGTTGGGTCGCGGCCCTCCGCCTGGCTTGCGGTCCGCGACCGCCATTCGAGTATCGGCGATCGCGAGCGGGGAAGGAACCCGAACCTGGTGCGCCGCTCCCACTCCCGGGCGAATGCCTTCGGCGCCCTGCTCGCGGCCGCCCCGCCGGGCCCGATCCGATTGAAGAAACTTCCGTCGGTTGAAGACTTATCCCTCGGCATCGGGTCCCGATCGCCCGTGCCGCCCTCTGCCCCCAAGCGCGGGGCGCGGCTAGGTCACGCCTCGACAACGAGTTGTTAGCCCCGGCGGTTTTTGCCGCGCTCTGGCATCAATCTGGCGTTGCCATCTGATCGGAGATCGGGACACAAGCCGATCGAACTCGTTGTCCGTGGAAGTGCTCGCAATGCGGGCGGACTTGGATAGGTCGCAGTTCGGCCAGGCGGTGCGACGCGGCCTCGCAGCCAGCCCCAATGTTCGCCCGCTTCATTCTTGCGGATCGCAGCCCAACGCGATCCCTGAAGGGAGCAGGTCGTGGCCGATGCCGGGGAGCCCCGACGTCCGTGATGGGACGGGGGAGTCCCCGACCGACATCCGCCCGAAACACGCCATGATCCTACGCCCTGCGAATCGCTGGCTCGAACTGGGACTCATCCTCCTCGGACTCGTCCCCGTCGGCGCGGCGTTCAGATTCTACGACCAGGCGTACGCCTTCCAATCGGCGTTACCGAGCGGGCGTGGCGACGTGCCTGGCCCGGCCTACGCGAGCGTCGCACCCGCGCCGACACCCGCGCCGACGCCCGCGCCGCCATCGGCGCGCGCCCCGGCGGCCGCGAAGGGTGTGCTCGGCCGGATCGAGATCGTGCGCCTCGGCATCTCGGGGATCATCGCCGAGGGCACGGACAACGCCACGCTCAAGGGCGCGGTCGGTCACGTCCTCTCGACCTCCCAGCCCGGGGAAGCCGGCAACGTCGGCCTCGCCGCGCATCGCGACGGCCTGTTCCGGGGTCTCGGTGGCGTGCGCCAAAACGACATCATTCGCATCGTGACCCCGCGCGGGTCCTACAGCTACCGCGTCACCTACAGCGTCGTGGTGGGCCCGCAGCGTGTGGATCTCCTCGATTCCACGGCCGTGCCCTCCCTGACGCTCATCACCTGCTACCCGTTCCATTGGATCGGGCACGCGCCCAAGCGGTTCGTGGTGCGCGCGGTCCAGTTCGAGCCGCTGGCACGAGCCTCGCCCCTGACCATCGACGTTACCACCCACCGAACGTGAAACCCTCCGCTCATCCACAGGAGAGACCTTCCATGAGACTCGACCGCAGATGGCTCACCCTGACGGCCCTGGCCGCGACGATGCTGGCGCGTGCGGCAGGGGCCTCGGAGTTCCAGGATCGACCCTTCAACATCGTGCCGTTCGGGGGCTGGACCTTCTTCGACAGCGAGCTCAAGGCCTCGAGCGGGCCGGGGCTCAAGGACAACGTCTACTACGGCGGACGCTTCAGCGCGCGGCTGATCTCGCCCTTGTGGCTCGATCTCGCGGGCGGCGTGACCCGCACGACCTCGTCCGCGACGAGCGGCGACAAGGTCACCTGGGGCCACGCCTCGGCCAACCTCATGCTCATGTCCTCCGCGCCGCGTGCCGTCAACCCGTTCATTTCCGTGGGTGGCGGCATCTCGCAATTCAATCCCGAAGGCTCGTTCAGCAAGGACAAGCATGATGGGCTGTTCGAGGCCGCTGGCGGCGTGCGCGTGAAGCTCACGGACGTCATCGGATTGAGACTCGAGGCGCGCAACGTCCTGCTCCTGCCCAAGCAGGACTACCAGAAGGCCCACATCGACAACGTCGTGGTGGGGGCGGGCCTGGTGTTCGCCTTCGGCGGCAAGACCCGGGACAGCGACGGGGACGGCGTGCCCGACAAGCGGGACAAGTGCCCGAATACGCCGCACGGATGCAAGGTGGACGCGAACGGCTGCCCGTCCGACGCGGATGGCGATGGCGTCTGCGACGGCAACGACAAGTGCCCGGGGACGCCGCAGGGCGCCCGGGTGGACGCGAACGGCTGCACGACGGATAGCGACGGCGACGGCGTGGTCGACGGCATCGATCAGTGTCCCGACACGCCCAAGGGATGCACGGTGGACGCGAAGGGGTGCACGGTCGACTCCGACGGCGACGGCGTGTGCGACGGGGTCGATCAATGTCCGAATACGGCCACCGGATGCAAGGTGGACGCGCACGGTTGCCCGATTGATTCCGATGGCGATGGGGTGTGCGACGGCCTCGACAAGTGCCCGGACACGCCGGCGGGGGTGAAGGTCAACCAGGACGGCTGTCCGCCCACCGAGGTCGAGAAGCGCGAGACCGAGCTGCTCGACACCGGCATGATCCGTCTGCAGGACGTGAAGTTCGAAACCGCCAAGTCCAATATCCTGCCCGAGTCCTACCCGGCGCTCGACGCCGTGGGCCAGGTGCTGAGTAAGTGGCCGCAGCTCAAGATCGAGATCGACGGCCACACCGACTCGCGCGGCACCGACAAGTACAACCTCGGCTTGAGCCGCCGGCGGGCGGATTCCGTCCGGGCGTACCTGCTCCAGCACTTCAATCGCCTCGAGGAAAAGCAGCTCACGACCCAGGGCTACGGCGAGTCGAAGCCGCTGGTGCCCAACACCAGCCCCGCGAACATGGCGCAGAATCGCCGCGTCGAGTTCACGGTGCTCAACAAGGAGATGCTCCAGCAGCTGAAGCGCTGAGCTTCACGCCGGCGGGTGCGCGTCCTTCAGAGCGCAAGGCGCACGATCGTGTGCCCCTTGCGCGGGACCAGCACCCGCTGGCTCGTTTCCCCGTAGATCGGGTGCCAGGCCTTGACGGTGTACGTGCCTTCGGCGAGCCGCGGCAGGCGGAACTCGCCGGAGGCATTCGGCCGTGCGAACAGACGATCCGGGCGCACGACGATGAACCCGAGCGCTTCGGGGTGAAGCTCGCAGTAGAGGTTCACGAGCCCGGGGCGGTCGAAACGCACTGGGCGCTTCTGTCCCGGCGCATACAGGCCGGTGTTGAAACGCTTCGCCGTGGCAACGCTGAAGGCGCCGTGGTAGATGCTGTCGCGATTCTCGAACTTCACGGTCGTCCCGGCGGGAATGGCGATCACGCTGGGCTCGAAGCCGGACGGTGTCTCGCCCATGCGCGCGCGTTTCCACCATCGGCCGGGTGCGGGCTTCGCTTCGGGATCGCGCACGACGAAAACGACCGCGTTCGTCACGCTCGCGAGATCAGTCCCGGCGGCGCCATGCGCGACCATCGCACTGTCCGGGCGCCCGGTCGGGGGCGCGATCGCGAGCGTGCCCCGGATCGAGCCCGTGGTGGCGCAACCCGCGGCGCCGAGGGCGAGCGCGATCGCGACGAGGCGCGCGGCGAAACGCTGCGCTCGCGGGCCGGTCGAGTTTGCTTCGGCCGGACTCGGGTCCATGCATGTCCTCCCTCGGTGGCCGGCTATGGGCTCCACGGGTATCGGCAGTCCGGTCCACGCGGTCGAGACCAAATGACCCGGGGATCCGCGGTGGAGTCGAGCCCCGTGGCCATGGGGTGGGGGCGCGGCTATGCTGCCGCCATGATCCCGATCCGCTTCCTGCCCGCCTGCGCGATCGCGCTGACGGCTGCCGCCCTGGCGTCGACCGCCGCGCCCGCCCGGGAGCTGGAGGTCAACGGCATCCGCATGTACGTCGAAGAGCACGGGAGGGGCCCGGCTCTGGTCCTGCTCCACGGCGGGGTCGGCAACGGCAGGCAATTCGAAAAGCAGGTGCCGGCCTTCGCGCCGCGCTTCCGGGTCATCGTCCCCGACCTGCGTGCCCAGGGGCGAACGAGCGACGGCCCGGGCCCGCTCACCTACCATGTCATGGCCGAGGATGTCGTGGCCCTCCTGGCGAAGCTCGGTGTGCGCCGGGCCGACGTCATGGGCTGGAGCGATGGGGGGGTGGTCGGGCTCGATCTGGCGATCCACCATCCGCGGCTGGTGCGCCGGCTGGTCACGCTGGGCGCGAACTTCGCCCCCGACGGACTCAACCCGCCCGACCTGGCGTGGATCGACGCCGCATCGGCCGACAGCTTTGGCGCCGGCACGCGCGAGGCCTACGAGAAGCTGGCGCCCGATCCCTCGCATTACCGGGTGGCGATGGAGAAGACCATCGCCCTGTGGCGCGACCAGCCGCGCTTCACCCGGAAGGAGCTTGGCTCGATCCGCGCCCGCGTGCTCGTGATCGCCGGGGAGCACGACGTCGTGCGCCGCGACCACACCGAGCAGCTGGCGCGGTCGATCCCCGGGTCGGCGCTCTGGATCGTCTCCGGCGCCTCGCACAGCGTCATGCTCGAGCAGCCCGACCGGGTCAACGCACGCGTGCTCGAGTTCCTGGGGCGCTAGCGCCGCCGCGCCCGGGCGCCGGCTCGCGGCCAGGTGCGCCGGCTCACGAGCCCGGCGGACCGGCCATGGAACGCGGGGCTTCGGCCGCCAGCACCGGAACGGGCTCGGGCTCGGATTCGCCCATCACCACGAGCAGTCGGTGCACCCCGGCGTCATCGATCAGCGGGATCGCCTGGGGATCGACCCGGGCGCCGTCGAGCATCGCGTGGGCGATGCCGCGGTTCCGGCGTCCGGGATTCTCCACGGTGATCTCGTAGCGGCTCCGTCCGTGCCGCCACCGCACGACGAAGCGGCCCCAGGACCCGGGCACGCACGGCGCGATGGCGAAGCACCGCCCCCGCCGCCTGAGGCCGAGAATCGACTCGAGGCCGAGACGATACATCCAGGCCGCCGAGCCGGTGTACCAGGTCCACCCTCCCCGGCCGATGTGCGCCGGGTGCGTGTACACGTCGGCCGCCACCACGTACGGTTCCACCTTGTAGCGTTCCACGTCGGCGGGGGAGCGCGAGTGGTTGACGGGATTCAGCATGTGGAACAGCTCGAACGCCTCGTCACCGCTGCCGAGATGGGCGATCGCCATCACCGTCCAGAGCGCTGCGTGGGTGTACTGGCCGCCGTTCTCGCGCACGCCCGGCACGTAGCCCTTGATGTAGCCGGGGTCGAGCGGCGTCTGGTCGAAGGGCGGGGCGAGCAGCAGGATCACGCCGGCGTCACGCCGCACCAGCTGCATACGCACCGCATCCATGGCGCGCTCGGCCCGGGCGAGCGGGGCGGTGCCCGAGAGCACGGCCCAGCTCTGCGAGATCGCGTCGATCCTGCACTCCTGGGCCTGGGCGGAGCCGAGCGGGGTGCCGTCGTCGAAGTAGGCCCGCCGATACCAGTCGCCGTCCCACGATTGCTCGAGCATGGTCCCCATCCGCTCGAGTTCGCCGCGCCAGCGTGCGGCGCGATCCGGGTCTCCCCGCGCCGCCACGATCCCCGCGAAGTCGCGCAGGATCTTCGAGAGGAACCAGCCCAGCCAAACGCTCTCGCCGCGGCCCTTGGGCCCCACGCGATTCATGCCGTCATTCCAGTCGCCGGTGCCGATGAGCGGCAGCCCGTGCGCCCCGATGGTCAGGCTGCGCTCGATGGCGCGGACGCAGTGCTCGTAGAGAGTGCCGCGCTGGCCCGCCACCGCGGGTTGACCGTAGGCCTCCAGCTCGCCGGGCGGGAGCGCGGGCGCTTCCAGGAAGGGCACGGGCTCATCCAGCGCGGCCCGATCGCCGGTGCACTTGAGGTAGTGGGCCACCGCGTAGGGCAGCCACAACAGATCGTCGGAGCAGCGGCTGCGCATGCCACGGCCGGTGTGCTCGTGCCACCAGTGCTGGACGTCCCCTTCGGTGAACTGGCGGGCGGCGCAGCGCAGCAGGTGCTCGCGGTAGAGATCCGGCCGCGCGAACCCGAGCGCCATCACATCCTGGAGCTGGTCGCGGAAGCCGTAGGCGCCGCCCGGCTGGTAGAAGCCGGTGCGGCCCCACAGCCGTGAGCTCACCGCCTGGTAGAGCAGCCAGCGGTTCATGATGAGGTCGAAGGAATCGTCCGGCGTCTCGACCTGCACCGTGCCGAGCATCGCGTCCCAGCGCTCCTCGACCTGTTCCAGGGCCGCGCGCGCGGCCGCGACGCCGCCGAAGCGACCGGCCAGGGCCAGCGCGTGCGCGCGGTTATCGCCCTGGCCCAGGAGCAGCACCACGTCCCGGGTCTCGCCGGGCTCGAGATCGACCCGCACCTGCAGCGCGGCACACGGGTCGAGGCCGGCCCCGAAGTTCCGCCCCAGGGCTTCACGCGCCAGCGCAGCCGGGCGCCGCAGCGAACCGTTCCGCCCCAGAAACTCGAGCCGATCGCCGGTCGCCGACGCGGGGCGCGGGCTCGCGTGCGCGAACGCCACGCGCCCGGGGAAGTCCGAATTGTAGGGATTGCGCGCCAGCACCGCGCCGGTCCCCGGGTCCTGTTCGGTGATGACGAAACGGTGATCGCCGGCGCGCGGTGGGCACAGCGCCCACTCGTTGTAGGCGAACACGCTCAGGCGCCGGCGGCCCTGCGTGTGATTGGTGAGCGAAACCCGAGTCAGCCTGACGGGCTCCTCGGCGTGCACGAACACGGTGAGCTCGCAGGTGATAGCGTGGGCCTGGTGGGCGTAGCGCGTGACTCCGGCGCCATGGCGTGTGACCCACCGGCCGCCGCCCTGGGATCGCGGCAGCGGCCCCGGCGTGGCGCCCCACGTCTCCCCGAGCTCCTCGTCGCGCAGGTAGATGGCCTCGCCGCCGAACTCGCTCACCGGGTCGTTCCCGAACGGAGTGAGGCGGTTCTCGCGGCAGTTTTCCGCCCAGGTCCAGGCCGCGCCGGTGGCGCCGATCACGGTGCCGAAGCGCTCGTTCGCGATCACGTTGACCCACGGCAGGGGGGTGTCCGCATCGCCCTCCAGCACGATCGCGTACTCCCGCCCGCCGGCGGTGAAGCCGCCGAGTCCGTTGCCGTGCGTCAACGGCGGGGCTTCGACCTGCGGGATGGCATCGGCCGGTTTCGCCGCCCCGGCCATGGGTCGTGCCACCAGGGCCTCGGGCCAGCGCGGCTCGGAGTACGGCAGACCGAGCTGGTCGGCGAGATCGCCGCGCTCGCCGCTCAGCACCGCGCGAGCGGCCGCCATCAGGACCACGCGCTCGGCCTCCGGCATGCCGTCGCTGCGCAACAGGAACACGCCCCCGGGGCGGTGCTTCCAGGCGGCCCAGGTGCCCTTTTCGAGCAGGCCCTGGAGCTGCTCGTGCATCGCATCGAGGTAACTTGCGGGATGTTCGTTGAGGATGACGACATCGGACTTGAGCCCCTTCAGTCGCCAGTACTCCTGCGCCCGAAGCGCCTGGCGCACCAGGGACAGATCGTCGTCCTGGACCACGCGCACGATCAGGATCGGCAGGTCGCCGGAGATGCCATGGGCCCAGAGGCCGGACTGGCCGAGCGTGTTGCCCGCGAAAAACGCGGGGTCGGCGCGCAGCGCGGCGTCGGTCCACAGCACGTGGGAGGCGAGCCGGTGGTAGAGCTGGGCTTCATCGGTCGAGATGCCGAGGTGACGCAGTCGCATCTGGGTCTGGGTCGAGGCCAGCGCGAACGTGCGGGCGGCCGAGGCGGGATCGTCGTATTTCTCCGCCAGCGCGATCGCCGCGGCGCGGCTGGTGGCGACCCCGGTCGCAAACGCGAGGCGCACCTGACCGCCGGGGGCGATGCGCACGCGCCGGCGCAGGCTCAGCACCGGGTCGAGCACCGCCCCGGTGGTGCCCGAGAGGGCCCGGCCATCGAGCGCGACGGGGTCCTGGGGCGTGCGTCCGCGACCGAGGAATCGCGTGCGGTCGGTCTCCCACTCGATGGCACCGTGGAAGCCGTCTTCGGCGCTCAGCACGTGCACCGCCCAGGGGGTCAGCTCGTCGGGCGAGCGCGGGCGGCGGCCGCACAGCAGGGCCGAGCACTCGGGGCGGTACTCGGTCTCGAGGAACAGCTTGAGGAACGCCGGGTGGGCGAGATCGTCGGCGGGCGGTGCGAGCACGATCTCGACCAGGCTCGTCACCTCGATCTCGCGCAGCAGGTCGGTGTGGTTGACCAGCGTGACCCGGCGAACCTCGACGTCGTCCTCGGGGGATACCGTGATCGCGAGCCGGGTCTCGATGCCGTCGTCGGTGCGCGTGAACAGGGCCTCGTCGGCGCGGAAGGCCACCCGGTAGCGGTCGGGCTCCCGGCACGCCGGCTGGTAGGCGGCCGACCAGAGCAGGCCGCTGCGCACATCGCGCAGGTAGATGAACTGGCTGCCCGGGTCGCAGGTGGGGTCGTCCCGCTGCCGCGTGACCGCGAGTCCGCGCCAGGTGCTCGCGCCGCCGCCGGCGTTGGTGACGACCACCGTGTACTGGCCGTTCGACAGGAAGTGGGCGCTCGGGTAGAGCGTGTGCGGCGAGCTGAAGCGCCGCGGCGAGACCGCGGGCACCAGCGGCTCGACGTGCGTCGATTCGGCGGGACGCGGTCGGATGACAGGAACGAAGCGCGGCACACGCTCCTGCAGAAGCGGCTCGGTGGCCTGCACGCGGGGATCCGAATGGAAGCGCCGCACCATCCTTGCGCCGAGCACGGCGTTCGCCAGCGCGAGCAGGCTCATCCCCTGATGATGGGCGAAGAAGGCGCGGACTCCATGAACGCGGGCGTGGTCGGGCACGGTCTCGCCGTCGGGCGATTCGGTCTTACGCGGCGTGTAGTCGAGCGCCTCGTAGAATCCGAACCGGCCCGCGGCGCCCTCGTGGGCGAGCCGCCGGAAGTTCGCGGCGGCGGCGACGGGATCGACCAGGGCGGCCAGCGCGGTGGCGTAGGGGGCGACCACCAGGTCTTCGGCCAGCCCGCGCTTGAGCCCCAGTCCGGGGACGCCGAAGGCCTTGTACTGGTAGCTGCCATGCGGGTCCACCACGTTGTAGGCGGATTCCGAGATGCCCCAGGGGACCCGCTGGCGCCGCCCGTAGCGGATCTGTGCGCGCACCACCGCGCGGCAGGTGTTCTCGAGCAGGGTCTCGGGATGGCTGCGCAGCATCAACAGCGGCATCAGGTACTCGAATATCGAGCCGCTCCATGACACCAGTGTGGTGGAGCCCTCGACGCTCACCAGGGCGCGCGAGAGCCGGAACCAGTGCTCCTGGGACACTTCGCCACGGGCGATGGCGATGAAGCTCGCGAGCCGGGCCTCCGATGCCAGCAGATCGTAGTACGAGGGATCGAGGCGCCCCGGCCCTTCGGCATCGGCCAGCCGGAAGCCGATCGAGAAGACTCCGCGCGCACGATCGTAGAGGAACCTCCAGTCCATGCCGTCGGCGAGGCGGTCGCAGCGGCGGGCGAGGTCGTGAACTCGTTCGCGCAGCGCGTCGGGACCGGCCGCGCGGGCCGGATCCGGGGTGAGCGCCTCGTCGAGCAACCGGCCCCACTCGGCGACCTCGATGGTTTCGGGGCCCGCGGGCGCCACCGTCGCGACCTGAGCCAGCGCCGCGCTCAGGTCCAGGGCGCGCTGGCGTGCGGCCTCGAGCCGTGCGTTCGCCGGCGCGTCGGCGCCGAGGGCCGCGCGCAACGCATCCAGCTCCCGCTGGGCGAGTTCGCAGCTCGCGCGCAGCGGCGTCGCGGCGTGCGCCCGGCGCGCGAGGGTTGCGACCGCGTCGGCCAGCACCCCCGCGGTATCGGCGGCGCCGGCGCACCCTCGCGCTTCGTCCTCCGCGCTCGCGGCGAGCTCGCGCAGCCCGGCGCCCAGCGTCATCAGCGAGCCCGCCAGATTGCCGCTGTCCACGGTCGAGACGTAGCGCGGCGCCAGCGGGGCAAGATTCGCCGAGTCGTACCAGTTGAGCAGGTGGCCCTCGTGGCGCTCGAGTGCCTCGACGGTCGTGAGCGTGCGTTCGATCCGGTCCGTGAGCTGCTCGGCGCCCAGGTAGCCGAGGTCGTACGCGGCGAGTGTCGAGAGCAGCCCCATGCCGATGTTGGTCGGCGAGGTGCGGTGAGCGATGCGCAGCTCCGGGGTCTCCTGCACGTTGTCGGGGGGCAGCCAGTGATCCTCGGCGGTGACGAACCGCTCGAAGAACCGCCAGGTCCGGCGCGCGATATGGCGCAGCTGCTCCGCGTCCACGGAACCCAGCGCCAGGCGCCTCGGCACGACCGGCCGGCTCAGCCACCACGCGACGATCGGCGATGCCAGCCACGCGGTCAGGAACGGCAGCGCCACAGGCAACGAACTGGGCCGCAGCGGCAGCAGCCCCAGCAGCACCGTCAACGCGGCCGCCGGGCCCACCCACATCTCGGCGACGAACGCTCGTGGACCCTGGCGCGCCAACAGCCCGGCGGCGCGCGCCGCCGTGGCGGCAGCGGTCTCCCACTCGAGCAACCGACGCTGCGTGATCACCATCCGGACCAGCGTGAGAACGATGGCGTGCAGCATCTCGTAGGCGTGGTAGGGGAGCAGCATGACCTCGAGCAGCACCTGCGCGCCGGCCGTCTCCAGCTCCGCCCACACGTCGTGCAGGAACACGCCGAACGGCTGCTGCGGGCGCCGGCCGCGGGCGACGTGCACCAGCGGCGGGAGCAGCGGAAAGCCGAGCACCGCGAGTGCCGCCAGGGTCCAGCCGAGCGGCGAGCCCGGGAGCCAGGTCCACGCCGAGGCCAGCATCGCGACCAGCGCCGGCGCCACCAGGCTGCGGCGCAGATTGTCGAGAATCTTCCAGCGGCTGATGAGCGGCAGCCGGCTGCGTTCCAGACCGTGCGGCGTCGGCACCAGCGGCCCCAGGTAGGACAGGATCTGCCAGTCGCCGCGCACCCAGCGGTGTTGGCGCCGCGCGTGGGCCAGCACGCTCGAGGGGAAGTCGTCCACCATCTCGACGTCCGAGACCAGTGCGCAGCGGGCGAACAGGCCTTCGAACAGGTCGTGCGAGAGCATCGCGTTCTCCGCCACGCGACCCTCGAGCGCGGCGGCGAAAGTCTCGACGTCGTAGAGTCCCTTGCCGGTGAAGCTGCCCTCGCCGAACAGGTCCTGATAGGTGTCGGACACCGCCGTGGTGTAGGGATCGACGCCGGTATGCCCGGCGTAAACGCGCGCGAACAGCGAGCCGGCCGCACTCGCCATCGTGACGCTGACCCGCGGCTGGAGGATCCCGTAACCCTCGACCACCCGTCTGAGCTTGGGGTCGAAGCACGGACGATTGAGCGGATGCTCGATCACGCCGATCAGCTGCCGCGCCGCGTCGCGCGACAGGCGGGTGTCGCTGTCGAGCGTGATGCAGTAGCGGATGCGCGGCAGGATCGCGGGATCGCCCACCCGCACGGTGAAGCTCGTGTCGGTGGCGCCCCGCAGCAGCCGGTTGAACTCCTCGATCTTGCCGCGCTTGCGCTCCCAGCCCATCCACACGCCCTCGCTGCCGTTCCAGCGGCGGGCGCGGTGGAACAGGTAGAAGCGGTCCGCGGTACCGGGCGCGTAGCGCGCATTGAGTGCCTCGATCCCGGCCCTCGCCGCCGCCAGCACCTCGTCCTCGCCCGGAAGACGCTCGGACGGCGCGTCCGGGAAGTCCGTGAGCAACGCGAAATGGATGTGCGGGTCCAGGTTGCCGATGGCATGGACCTCGAGTCGCTCCACCAGAGCCCTGGCGCCCTCGACCGAGGAGATGAGGGTGGGCACGATCACCATGGTGCGCGCCGGCTCGGGCACCCCGCCGCGCAGATCGAGCCGCGGCAGCGGCCACGGCCTGGCGATCCGGTGGACGACGCGGTGCATGAACGCCACCGCGAATTCGGTGGCGGGGATGAGCGTGAGCGCCCCCACCCAGATCCACATCCAGTGCGGTGCCTGCGCCGCTCGCGCCGCCGCCACCGCGGTCGCCACCCCGAGCCCGGTGAGCAGGGCGAGGGAGCCGAGGTAGAAGAGCGTGGCGTGGGCGAATAGCGTGCGCCTCACGCGCTGCCTGAGGCGCGGGTGGTGAGCCACGTCGCGCTCCAGGTCGCGGCGGCCGCGCCCAATCAGGTGATAGCCCACGTGGGCGGTTCTGGAATCGGTGCCCAGCTTCTCCGTGGCCTGACGCGCGCTCTCGATGGCGCGCAGGGCCACCCTCACCTGGGCCTCGCCGGTCGGGTCTGCCAGCGCCTCGACCGCGTGGCGGTAGCGATCGCGGCTCGTGAACTCCATGCGGCCGTAGACGCCGGGCGGGTCGCGCTGGAGAATCTGCTCGATCAGGCTGACGCTCTCGATGTACTTGTTCCAATCGAGCGTGGCGCACAGCCTCAGGCTGGTGATGGAGTTGCCCATCGAGAGGTGGTTCATCGCCTGGCGCTGGTGCACGGCGCGCACGGCGTCCTCCACCGTGGTACCGGCGGCATCGAGCCGCTCCTCCAGCTGCTTCCTGAGCCCGGCGGCGCCGGCGCCGTACTCGCGCATGCGCTGCAGCAGCCGGTCCACGAACGCGACGTGGAGGACCTCCGGAAGCATCGGCTGGCGGCCGCCGGCCCGCGCGCTCTCGACCTCCACGAAGCAGCGATCCGCCTCGAGACGGCCGGTGCGACTCTCGATCAGTTCCTCGGAGAGCCGGCGCAGGTGCTCGATCAGGGCGAGCTTGAGCATGCTGGGCCACGCCCACAGCTCGCCGATCGTGAGGGGCGCGACGGTCTGATAGGCGTAGATGAACCGGTTCAGCCGTTGAGCATCGAGTCGCGCGTCGCTGTAGCGGAGCAGCTCGACCGCCATGGCGTAGACGCGCGCCGTGCCGGCGAGCTCGCGCGTGGCCAGCTTCGGAAGCTCGAGGTAGTAGCGCGTCGGTAGATGATGGCGGATCTCGCGGATCTCGCCTTCGACCAGGTGGAAGTTGTCGAGCAGCCATTCGGCGGCGGGCGAGATCGGCTCGCCGCGCCGCACATCGCCGGCCAGGAGGCGATAGGCGTGGCGGAGCACGCGCGCGTCGTCGGCCAGGCGACGCAGCAGCCGGGGAGGGCCGCGGCGCGGGTTGCGCGCGAGCGTGAATCCCGCCGCCAGCGCCCGGGCGCGCTCTTCCAGGCGCTCGACGCCCAGGAGTTCGCCGTGCAGCGGGCTGGAGTCGAGACCGATCAGCCGGTCGTGCGCGCCGCCCGGCCGTGAAACCGCACCGGACGGCGTGAGGCGGGTGGCTGGCAAGAGCCTGCCGTCCTTTCGGGATGGACCACGGAGAGCCCGCGGCCCCGATCGAGTCGTCCGAGCCATACTAGCAGGGATGAGGCGCCTGGGCGCCCGCCTTGTACGCGAGCGTGCGCGCGGAAATGGACGCGAGCGGGTGCGGAAACCTCAGCGACGGGTGGAGGCACGCGAGGCTGGTCCGGTCACCGGTGTGCGCGCCCCGGTCGCGCCCACGGACCCGCCGGCGCGCGTCCAATGTACATTGGTGCGCCATTGTAGTTTCGTGGGTCCGCATGCACCTGCCGACATCCGGGCGTCCCCGTAACTCGTGCCCCTGCAGGACCCGCTACGTGGCACGGTTGATGCGGTTCTCCATGCGGCCCTCCGGAAGGCCGACATTGCGTCGGCACGACGCCGGGCACACTGGCAAGAAAGAAGGAACGACCATGGCAGCCAAGGCACGGCGAACCACGCTTCGCAGCAGCGCGGGCAAGAAGCTTTACGCGGTCCGCGACGCGAAGGGCAAGTTCAAGGATATCCAGAGCTACAAGCGCGCTCAGGGGCAGGATATCAAGCGCACGAGCGTTGCCGAGAAGAACGCCTAGGATCGGCAACGAATCCCCAAGGGCTGTCCCGAACCCATCCATGAGGCATACCCGGGACGGTGCTTTCGCAGTCGATCACCGGATGCCCCTCGCGAGGGCTCGCGTGCGATGGGGTCCAGTTCGCAAAGGCGAGCATCGCCTTGAATAACACATAATCCGTGGTCATTCAGTCGCCATGCGCCCCGGCCGGGGCCATGGCGACCACGGTGCCCGGTGCGGCTCCCCGGGCGTGGCCCTCAGCCGAACAGCTCCCGTCGCGCGCTCTCGGTGATCGCGATGACCGCGGGGTGCTTGAGCCGGCGTTCCGCCGAGACGGCGTAGAACCGCTCCCGCACGCGGTCGAGGCGCCCGACCACGGCCACCCCGTACTGCCTGCGCACGCTCGATTCGATGATCGAAGGCGCGGCGAAGACGCCCGCGCCGGCCTGGCCGAAGACCTTGATGAGCGTGCTGTCGTCGAACTCCCCGATGATGCGCGGCCGGATGCGCTGCTTCTCGAACCACTGCTCGAGCCCGCGCCGCAGCGTGCTGGTCTCACCCGGCAGGAGAAAGGGCGCGCCCTCGAGCCCCAGCGGAAAGCGCCGCCCAACCTTGAGCGCCAGCCGGGGTGCGGCGAACAGCGTGACGCCGCAGTCGCCGAGCAGGTGGGTGAAGGCCCGCACGCTCACCCCGGGCGGGGTCGGGCGGTCGGTGAGCACGACGTCCAGCTCGTGCAGCGCCAGCGCGGCCAGGAGCTTCTCGGTGCTCTGCTCGTGTACCACGAGCCGCACCGGTTGGGGCAGGCCGAGCGCGGGCTCGATGAGGCGGTAGGCGACGAGCTTCGGCAGGGCATCGGCCACGCCGACCGCGAGCCGCGAGGTCCGGCCGGTGGGCTGCCCCTTGACGCGTTCGGTCAGCTCGCGCCCCAGGGCGAAGATCTCATCGGCGTACTGGAACACCACCCGGCCCATCTCGGTCATGCGCAGGCCGCGGCCGGCGCGCTCGAGCAGCTTCTCGCTCAAGGCGTCCTCGAGCGCGTGAATCTGGCCGCTCAGCGTGGGCTGCGCCAGCCGCAGCTGCGCCGCGGCGCGCGCCACCGAGCCTTCACGCGCCACCATCCAGAAGTAGTGCAGGTGATGGTAGTTGAGCCGTTCCATGCCCCGCAGCATACATCGTCTTAGCCGATGAGTTGAATCCAAACTTTCTATTTTCCGTTGGAGCCGCGATCCGCGATGGTCGCCGTGGCGCCAGGAAAGTCCCCCGCGCCACCCGTGGCGGTCGGTCACCGACTGCCACAGGCGGGCACGCGATGCCCGTCGTTCTCCCCTCCAAAGGGAATAGGAGCCTGCTGATGAAAAACCCGATGTTCGCGAGTATCCGCAAGTACAACTCAGCCCCGACGCTGGCCGACGAGCTGATCAAGCACCAGGGCGAGATCAAGTCCGTCCTGAGCCCGATTGCGGGCTTCCAGGCCTATTACCTGATCAAGACCAGCGACGGCGCCGTCTCGTTGACGGTGTGCGAGGACCGTGCTGGAGCCGACGAGTCGAACCGCGTGGCGGCGGGCTGGCTCAAGGACAAGCTGCCGACCTTCGCGTCGCGTACGCCGGAAGTCTGGGTCGGTGAGGTGCGCATGCACCTGGCCGCGCAGCCCGAAGTGGTCAACGTCTAACCAGCAGTGAAGGTCGGCGGGGGGCGCGCCTCCACGGCGCGACTCCCCGACCTTGAAGCGGCAATGCCGATGTGACGCTGCGTCCAATGTGACTGATCGAGAAGTCGTGCCGGCGCCGCAGCGCCACCGGTCCGGTCGAGGCCCCGTTCACCTTGCGGGCCCGATCGGCGATCTCGGTCCGTGACAGGAAGTCGCGGAGCACCGGTGCCAGCCTTGCCGCTGTAGGGGGTGCTTCGCGGGATCGGGTGCCCACTCATTAGCCGCCTGCGCGCGCCGCGCGACTCACCAGCGGGCGCGCACCCCGCGAGTATCGACGTGCACGAACGGCCCGTGCGAGGCGTTCGCCCGGTAGGCGGAGAGGCCACCCACGAGATCGGGATGCTCGGTTTCGACGCCCTCGGCCACGGCCAGGAGCACGCGCGCGTCGCCGACCGTGACCCTGCCGTCGCCGTTGAGGTCGTCCATCACGCCGTCCCCGTTCGCGTCCACGATCACGTCGGCCGCGTCGCCGTACATGTGACGGCTCTCCCGGGCGCGGCCGCCCTTGCGGCCCACGCCCTGCGCGTTGTACTGCGGCGTGCGGAAGCCGGACATGATGTGCAGCAGGCCGGGCAGCCCCCGGCGCTGCAGCGCGTCGCCGATGAGCTCCAGCTTGTCCACCAGCGGCACGCGCAGCACCAGGACCTTGGGCCACACGTTCTGCTGATCGTGGGTCAGGAAGTCGCTCAGCCGAAAGCGCTTCGAGACCATCGTGGATTCGTTCTCGGGCGTCACCGGAATGAAGCCCGGGGGCGGGGCGTAGCGCGGGTCGTGAGCGGCCAGCCCGCGCGTGGGCCAGCGCCCGACCCGGTAGGCATCGAGTCGCGCTCTCTTGATCGCTCCGAGGGATTCCAGCGACACGACCACCAGCGATTCCCGGTCGGGCGCGGTCAGACTCAGCGGGTGAACGCCCGCTGCGTCGAGCGGCACGCCGAAGAGGAGGGGCTGCAGCACCGGGCTCTCCACCAGCGAGGCCGGCGTTCCGATCAGCGCGCGCAGGTTGCCGCTCGAGCCCAGAACCTCGGGCCCGGGTGCGAGGATGTCGCCGCCGGCCGTCAGCGGCCAGACGTGCGGCTCGGAAGCGGGTCGGATGGCGGGCAACGCCGCGGGCACCGCGTTCAGCATCAGGAACCCGCAGGCAAGCACAGACATTCGGCGAAGGTGGTTCAAGAGACCTCCCTGATCACGCCGAACGACCCATCCCGGCTCGTCCCGCGCTTCCGGCGTTCCCCGGACCTGATGGCCCGGGGTGTGGCTCGTCGTAGGAAGGGAGTTCTGAGGCTCCGGGACGGGCCCGCCGAATGCGGACCGACCGGGTGCGGGGTGGGATCTTCTGAACCGCCGGGGGCCGCTACCCCTCCGGCTGCGTGCACGGACCCTAGCGCAAGTCCAGTGCCGTGGGAGTGAAATCGACGCAAAGCGCCGCAAGGCTGGGCCGGGCAGCGTGATGGAGTTCGACCCGCCCTGGTTCCGGGCGCCCTTGGGAGGTGGCGCAGCGCGCACAGGGGTGGCCGGGGCGCCTCGGACCCCGCCCCGGCGAGAGCGGCAGGTTCAGCTCTTCATGACGCTGGGACTATCTCGGGTAGGGGTAGCCCTTCCCGAGCAGCAGCGCCAGATCCTTGTCGAGGCCGTAGATGTCCGAGTAGAAGTACACCTCGCCGCTGTCGCGCGTCATGGCCGTCGAGTAGACGATGTAGACCGGGACGGGCCGCGAGAGGTTGACTCTCACGTTGTCATTGCCATCCATCGCCGCGCGAATGCTATCGACCGGCCATGCGGGCTGATCGTTCAGCACCTGGGTGGCCAGGGCGACCGGGTCGCTCAATCGGATGCAGCCGTGACTGAAGTCGCGGCGGGCCTTGGCGAAGAACCCCTGCAAGGGGGTGTCGTGCAGGTAGACGTCGTTCGCGTTGGGCAGCAGGAATTTCAACCGCCCCAGCGCATTCTGGGGCCCGGGGAGCTGGCGCAAACGTAGGCCCTTGCCGATTCGCGCCAGGTTCGCTGAAGTCGGGGACAGCCCGGGCGCGCGGTCCGATTCTCCGGCCACCAGCACCATGCGCTCGTCCTTCAGGAAGTCCGGGTCGCGCAGCGCCTTCGGGCGCAGCTCCTTCCGCATGATGCTGACCGGCACCTCCCAGTACGGGCGGAAGATCACGTACCGCATGTCCGCGGCGAAGACCGGCGTGCGCTTGTGGAACGCGCCGCCCACCACGACGTCCATGGCGAGCATTTCGTCCTCCCGATCCAGGGCGCCGCGGAAGGCATAGAGCCGGAAGGCCGGGATGTTGACGAAGATGTGCGGCCCGGAGAAGGAGACCGGCAGCCAGCGGAAGCGCTCCAGGGCCAGCTCGATCTGCGTGACGCGCTGCTCGAACGGACGATTGAGCCGAACGGCCGTCGCCGGGCCGATCACGCCATCCTGCTCGAATCCCTGGCGCGCCTGGAACTTCTTCACCCCGGCCACGAGATCGGCCGAGTAGATCGTGTCCGCCGCGGGGTCCGGGGGGGTCGCGCGGGGGAGGTCGGCCGTGGCCTCGAGCAGGCGTCGCAGCTGCGAGGCCGCGAGCAGCCTCACCCCGGGCTTGGCATTGCGCGGCAATGCGGGCAGCGGCAGGAGGCTCGTGTCCCGCGCCAGCACCCGGAAGCGGGCGAGGCTGTTCTTGAGCAACTGGTAATGATGGAGGCGGGGTTGGACGCGCTCCAGGAGAGACCCCTGCCACCTCGCATCGCGCAGCGAGTCCACCACCATCTCGACGGCCAGGAAGGAGCGCGGGATGAAAAGCTCGGCGTGCGCCGCGCGCGGGCTCACGCGGCCGCGGTGAAGCGCGGAGACGAAGCGCACGGCCGCCACCGAGAGCCCGACATCGAATCGAGCCAGCTCGTTGGGCCGCGGCGTGCCCCCCGGTTTGACGAGCTCGCGCGCCCTTCCACCGAGCCACTCCGCGTCGTAGTCCGCGGGCTCGAGCCCGAGACTCTCGGCCGCGGCCAGACGCGCGATGAGCCGGGTGGCGGCCGGGGTGGGGCGCATTCCAACCAGCCACAGCGGCTGCCACGCGGCGCGCTCGTAGAGCCGCTGGAGCTCGGAACGAAAGTCGGTGAAGTCGGGCCAGCGCAGGGCTGGATCGCGGGCCGCCTGGACCAGGCTACGCAGGGGGCCCGCCGTGGGATCGGGCGCCGTGGCGGCGAGCCCGATTCCGCCGGGCAGGGCGGTGCACAGGGCGGCGAGCAGCAGCGCGCGGACCGACCTGTGCACCCCCGAATGCAACGACTTCAACGTCCAGCCGCCTGGCGCCTCGCGGTCTCCTGCAACGCCGAGCTCGCGTAGATCGCGATCTCGACGCGCCGGTTCTGCTGCCGGCCGGATTCGGTGCCGTTCGACGCGATCGGCTCGCGCTCCCCGAGTCCTGCCGTCGCGATGTAGGTCGAGACTCCCTGTGCGGACAGATACCGGGCCGCCGACCGGGCACGTCGCTCGGAGAGAGCCTGGTTGTAGTCGGAGCTGCCGACGGCGTCCGTGTGACCGGCGATCAGCAGGTTCGAGTCGCCGTACTTGCTCAGATTCCTCGCCAGCTCGTTCAGATTGCTGGCCGCGTTGCTGCGGACGACATCGGAGTCGAAATCGAACAGGAGGCCGGAGGGAAACGTGACCTGAATGCCCTCGCCCACCCGCTCGACGGTGGCGGCCGGGACCGCCTGCTGGATCTCCTGGGCTCGCTGGTCCATCTGGTGGCCGATGATCGCGCCCGCCGCGCCGCCCAGCACGGCGCCGATGATGGCGCCCCGCGCCGTCGAACCGGTCTGGTTGCCGATCACCCCGCCCACTACGCCGCCCGCCGCGCCGCCGATGACCGCGCCCTTGGTGGTCCTGTTCGTGGACGCACAGCCCGCCGCGCCCACCAGCACCAGCGCGGCGAGAAACGCCGAGAGCATCCTGAAGCGCAATTCTCTTCGCATGATGGCCTTCCTTTTCCGTCGATCGGGTGCCGCCCGTGGGCGGACACCCTGATCGACATCGATGATGGGTTGCGTCGGTGAGCTGCCTACTCGCTGGTGCTCTTCACCGCGTTCTGGCCCGCATGGGACATCCGGCGCTCGGAGCGCGACTCGCGCGTCGCGCGGTCGTGCAGGAACGAGTCCTGGCCGGCCTGGATGGCCGACTTCGCGTCCGTGCCCAGCTCGGTCAACGTGTCGCGGGCCTGATCGATCGTGTCGCCCGCGCTCTCGCCCAGACGTCGGGCCGTGGAGGCGAGACGCTGGCGCGTCTTCTTCCCGCTCTCGGGGGCGAGCAGGAGCGCGATTCCGGCCCCGACTGCGGCGCCGATTGCGAAACCCATCAGGGCCGAACCGGCGCTCATCGTGCCGCGGTTATTCGAAGTGTCGTTCATGGTCATGATCTCCATTGTTCGGGGAATGGCGGTGGGTGTACCGATGCATCAGTCGTTTCAGCAGGTGATGGGCGCCCGACTTCACACCGCGCGCCACGGCGGCGGCGGTGAAGACGGGCAACTCGATCTCTTCGAGAAGGGTGGTGGAGAGGTCGGCCGTGCGCTGGCCGATGTCTTCGAACCGGTCCACGACGCGCAGGACGGGCGGGACGCAATCTCGAAGCGAGGCCAGAAGTTCCCTGGCCTCGTACGTGACGAGGTCGAACTTGACGGCCGACTCACGAACCGAGTGGGTCAGCTGCGAGAGTTCCTCGGTGGCCCGGTTGAACCGGGTCATCATGCGAACCATCGTCAAGGCAATCGCGAGCAGCCCGATGGTCACTATTACAATGCAGATCTGGAGCAGCGCCGGCATCGCGCACCTTCCTTCGATTGTCGGGACATGAGGTTAGAGCGGATTCGATCGCGGCTCGCGATCGGGCGAACCCGCATACCCAACCAGGAGTAGGGCAAGATTGGGGCCGGGAAGGTCCGGTCTCCCGGGCGGGCTCAGGGGTGGGCGTCGCGTGGAGCCGGGATGGCCTCCTGGGCCCGGAGCGCCGCGGGCGCAGTCAGCTCGCCAACCACCGCCTGGAGCATCGCGGCCCCGGGCAGCGCGATCAAGGCGCCCGCGGGCCCGAAGATCTGGGTGCCCGCAAGCACGCTCACCGTGACGACGAACGGGTGCATCTTGAGGTAGCGGCCCATCACGCGTGGCGTGACGAAGGTGCCGATCACCCAGTTGATGACGACGTACGCCGCGACTCCGGCCAGCGCGTGGGCCGGGCTCAGGGTCAGGCCGGCGAGCGCGATGGCGACGGCGGCCACCATGAAGCCCAGGTACGGAACCAGCTCGGCGAATGCGACCAGCAACCCGAGCAGGAGCGCCACCGGGGAGCCCAGCAGCGCGAGGCCGGCGCCCACGGTGATTCCCATCACCAGGCACACGATCGCCTGTCCGCGCACGTAGCTGCGCAGCGCGAGGTCGACCGCGCCACCGAGGCGCACGATCTCGGAGTGCATGCCCTCGGGCACGAACCGCAGGGCGCTCACACGCACCGCCGTGGATTCCGCCAGCAGGTAGAACGCCAGGAGCGGCAGCAGGGCCAGCTCGAGCACCTGCCCCAGACTGCCGAGCCCCCGCCCCGCCCAGCTCGCGAGGGTGCCGCCCAGGTTCTCGAGCAGACCGGATACGTTGACGCGCACGTCTTCGACGACGGGATCCAGCCAGGGACTCAGTCCATGCGTCGCGCCGTACGCGCGCAGCCCCAGGACCAGCCGGGCCAGGGCGTCGGGGGCGCCGGAAGCGAAGCGCGCCGCCTGAGTGGCCAGACGCGGCACCGCGAGGGCCAGGAGCCAGACCGCGATCGTGACCAGACCGAGCATCACGACGGCCGCCGCGACGCCGCGCGGCAGGCGAGGACCGCGCCGGCCGAGCGGCCGCTCGATCGCCGACACCACGGGAAGCAGGGCGTAGGCCAGCAGCACGGAGTACCCGACCAGCAGCACGAGGTCCCGCAGCACCCACGCAAGCACCAGCACGGCCCCCGCGATCCACAGCAGCGCGTTGCGCGTCGAAACGATCGCGGGCCGGGTGCCCGAAATGGCCCGGCCCGCGCGAGCGCTTACTTGGCGAGGAGATGAGTCGGGAGACTGCGCGCGGGTTACGGGCCGTATCGGTGCAGCAGCGGGCTCACGGTGAGGATTCATGCGAGACGGGACCATCCTCGCCCCGATGCGTCTACTTGACGACGACCTGCCTGTTCATGAGCTTGAGGACGACGATCACCAGGATCACCACGACCAGGACGCCGATGATGGCGCCGGTGGCATCCCCGCCGCTGGGCAGGCCCTTGGACGCACTCGCCAGCCGATGCAGGTCCTGGTCGGACATGCTGGCGAGCTTCATCTGGGCCTCGGCGGGCGAGACGCCGTAGTCGTGCAGCTTTTGCGCCACCATCTTGTTCTCGAGCGCGCGCTGAGCCACCACCCTGTCGGCAGCGCGTGCCGAGGCGACCGTGGTCGCTCCCGAGCTCGTCGAGGGCGCGAGCCCGGCAGCCGCCGGGCTGATGTCGAGTGAACTCATGCACAGGATCACGAGGAGCGCGGTCCAGAAGCGAAGCACCTTGGGAAACGTGGTCATGTTCTACCTCGCGGGTTGAAGGTGGATGCCACCCCGGGGGGGGAGCGGGTCTAGAACTTGATGGCCAGTCCGAGTGACGCGTTCCAGAAATCGGGATTGAACTCGGTTGGGAACTTCACGCTGTTGTCCTTCGCCATGAAGACGTAGCGACCGTTGAGGTCGAGGCCGAGATGAGGCGCGACCGGCACCGCCAGCCCGCCGCCCAGGTGGACGCCGATCTTGTCCGACGTGGTGTCCTTGAAAAGCAGCGTGCTCCGGTAGTCATAGCTGGTGCGATACCAGCCGAGGCCGCCACCCGCGTACAGCATGGGCAACGGGGTGAGCCACAGCGACGCCGTCACGGGCCACTGGCGGACCTTGAGGTCGTCGTTGGCGAAGGAGTCCTGGCGATAGGCGATGCCGCCTTCGGCGCTGAGAAACGGAAGGAGCGGCGCGCGGAGGGCCACGCTCCCGAAGAACTGGCCGTCGCCGGCGTTGGTGTCGGTGGCTTTCGAAAAGCCGATCGCGGGAATGAACTGCGCCGCGCGGCCGATGCCGGCGGATACTGAAACCAGGGTGACCAGCAGCAAGGTCCCGGTCAGGACCCGCGCCGCGGCCGCCAAGATCGTGCCGTGAATGGATTTCCTCATGATGAGTTCTCCTACGAACGCAGATGGGCCGAGGGCCGTGGCCTGCGCGCCACGGTGAGCCGACGACTCCATCTATGGTCGTCGGTCGGAAAGGCGGACGGCGAGGCCACAAGGCGAGTTTCTGCAGGTCGCCGTCTCGTGGGCTCTGATTCGAGCGACCGGCTGCGAAGCGATACTCGGGCTCCACCTTCGTCCCGCGCCCCGCCGTCGCAGAGCACGAGTCCGCAGGAATGGTGCCAGACGGGCGGGCGAGACCGCCCGTCCTCCCGAATCCTCTGCGCGCGAGGGAGTTGACTGCTTCCGGCGCGGGCCGGGCCGGCGCCGAAAAAGGCGCCGCGACCGCGTGGGCGGGAGAGGTTTCTACAAAGCCTCGATGGAACTACAAGGCAGACGGCTGCTGCGGACGCATCGCAGAATCAATCATGCCGCCAGCGCTCGAGTCGAGAAACCGGCGGGGCGGGCTCTCCCCGGAGCGCCACTAGGCCGAAGGGATTCCCGTCCTTGGACGGTGCCCACGGGCCGCAAGACTGGCCACCACCGCGATCAACTCGCTCGGGTCCGCGGGCTTCGAGAGGTACATCTGAAATCCCGCGGCCAGGATGTTCACCCGGTCTTCGATCTTGGCATAGGCGGTGAGTGCCGCGGCGGGGACGTCGCCGCTCTGCTCCACGCTGCGCGCTCGGATCTTTCTGATCAACGCATACCCATCCTCTTCCGGCATGGCGATGTCGGAGATCAGGACGTCGGGCTTCCAGACGTCGAGCGTCTGGAGGGCCTGGGCCGACGAACCCGCGACCCGAACTTCCGCGCCGCAGGCCTCGAGCAGGGCCTCGAGCGCCTCGTTCGCGGTCGGCTCGTCATCCACGAGCAGCACCCGGACCTTGTCCAGCCGTCGAAGCAGGACGTCCGCGACTCCATCGGTGGCCGTCGGGTGTCTCGGCCACATCGAGCCCGTCCGCTCGCCCGTCGGGAGCAACGGGAGCTTGACCGTGAACGTGGAACCCTTTCCGGTGCCATCGCTCTCGGCGCTGACCTCGCCTCCATGCAACTCGACGATGTGGCGAACGATCGAGAGGCCCAGACCGAGGCCGCCATGACGCCGCATCGAGCCATCCATGGCCTGCTGGAAGGGTTCGAAGACATGGGGCAGAAACGACGCTTCGATCCCCATTCCGGTGTCGGAGACTCCCATCTCCACGTGAGACTCCGCGCGCCCCAGCGTGACATGCACGCTGCCGCCCTTGGGGGTGAACTTGATCGCGTTGGAGAGCAGGTTCCCCATCACCTGCTGGAGCCGTTCCGAATCGCCCGAGATCGTGCCCGCCCGTTCGTCCAGAACGAGCTGCAGCCGGATCTGCTTGGCGTCACTCGCGGGGCGCTGGGATTCCACCGCGGCCCGGATCACGGGGGTCAGGTCGATCGGCCTCACGTCGAGCCGGAACTTGCCTGAAACGACCCTCGAGACGTCGACCAGGTCGTCGATCAGCTCCGAGAGCGAGGCGACGTTGCGCTCGATGACTTCCAGCCCGCGGTCGGCCTTGTCCTTGTCGAGCGTGCCGCTGCGAAGCAGCTGGGTCCAGGTGAGTATCGGCGCCAGGGGGTTTCGCAGCTCGTGCGAGACGGTCGCGAGAAACTCGTCCTTCAGGTGGCTTGCCTCCTTGGCCTCCTCCAGGGCCACGGTGGTCCTGGTCTGCCCCTCCTCGGCGAGGATGCGGGCGCTGGTCTGTTCCCGATAGGCTCGATTGATGAGAAAGATCAGCATGACGACCAGGATCACCGCCAGCGCGATGGACACGGTGGTGATCAGATTGAACACCATCTGAGTCCGATCCACCGAGGCTCGCGTCGCCTTGAGTCCTCCGACCGCCGCCGGCTCCATGTGGGCCACGAGAGCGTCCAATGCCTGCTCGAAGGCCAGCCCGTGGGACCCCACGGCCGCGGTGGCGGAGAACGCCGGCTGGCCGCGGGGGGTGCGCAGGGCCAGCTCGAAGGCCTCCTGGTAGTCACGCTCGGCCGCTTCGATGCGGCCGACGAGGGAACGCCCTTCAATGTCCGCGAGCTGCGTCTTCAGGCGGGCGACCCGGCCGCGCATCGCCGCGCTTCCCGCTCGAGCCGCTCGGGCGTACTGAGCCTCGCCCGTGAGCAGGGAAGCGCTTGCATCCGAAACCTCACGCAGGCCGACGAGTCGCAGCTTCTGGCTGTCCGCGAGATCGCGGACCTCGCCGATCGCGAGTGCTGCCATTTGCTGGACCAGGACCTTCGACGCGAACAACGAGGCGCCGCTGCTCATGATCGCCAGGAGGCCGATCACGATCAGGCCGGTATTCAGGGTGTGCTGGTGAGACCACTTCGGCATTCGGAATTCCCGGCCGTGCTTGGGAGAGCTTTCGTTACGACCCGTCTGCCCGATCGGCAGCACGAACACCTACTGAGTTTGGGTCGCCGCTCCCCCAGGCCACGGCGTGACGGGCTGACCTCGGAGTGCACGATGGTGCGCGATCGAGCCAATGGCCCCAAGAAGAGCAGGCCAGAATCGTGCCGGTCGGAGCTGACGAACCCCGCCCTCGCCCCAAGTCGTTGCGCGGGAGCGAACATGCCGAATTCGCCTCCGGCAGGTGGCACGAACGATGGAGCGCC
>JBGQIE010000003.1:0-53568 GCA_041498315.1 Candidatus Eiseniibacteriota bacterium | reverse complement strand
TTCTCTTTGTCGTAATCGGACGTGGACTTCTCGATCTGGGCCTTGATCTCCGACTTGCGGCCCTCGATCTGATCATCTTTGCCTTTGCCGTCGACGAGCGTGGTGTTGTCCTTGTCCACGATGACGCGCTTGGCGCGGCCGAGATCGTTGAGCGTCGTGTTCTCGAGCTTCAATCCGAGCTCTTCCGAAATCACCTGGCCACCGGTGAGAATGGCGATGTCGCGCAGCATCTCCTTGCGACGGTCACCGAAGCCCGGCGCCTTGACGGCGCACACCGCGAGCGTGCCGCGCAGCTTGTTGACGACGAGCGTCGCGAGCGCCTCGCCCTCGACGTCCTCGGACACGATCAACATCGGCTTGCCGCGCTGCGCGATCTTCTCGAGGATCGGGAGCAGGTCCTTCATGTTCGAGAGCTTCTTCTCGTAGAGCAGGATGAAGGCGTCCTCGAGCTTGGCCTCCATGCTCTCCTTCTCGGTCACGAAGTAGGGCGAGATGTAGCCCTTGTCGAACTGCATGCCCTCCTTCGGCTCGAGCGTCGTCTCGACCGACTTGGCCTCTTCGACCGTGATCGTGCCGTCCTTGCCCACCTTGTCCATCGCGTCCGCAATCATCTTGCCGATCACGGTGTCGGAGTTGGCGGAGATGGTCGCGACCTGCTCGATCTCCTTGTTCTCCTTGACCGGGCGGCTGAACTTCTTGAGCTCCTCGACCACCGCGTTGACGGCCTTTTCGATGCCGCGCTTGATCGCCATCGGGGCGGCGCCGGCGGTGACGTTCTTGATGCCTTCGCGGAAGATGGCCTCGGCGAGCACGGTCGCCGTGGTGGTGCCGTCGCCCGCGACGTCCGAGGTCTTCGAGGCGACTTCGCGCACCATCTGGGCGCCCATGTTGAGATACGGATCGTCGAGCTCGATCTCCTTGGCGACCGTGACGCCGTCCTTGGTGACGGTCGGCGAGCCCCACTTCTTGTCGAGCACGACGTTGCGACCGCGCGGGCCAAGGGTGACCTTGACCGCCTTGGCCAGGATTTCAACGCCCTCGAGAATCTTGCTCCGGGCCTGCTCGCTGAAGAGCAACTGCTTCGCAGCCATGAATGCCTCCTTGAGGAATTTCGGTTCAGGGCCGGCGGTGCGGGGAACGGCGCCCCGGCATCGATCGCGATGGCGCGGGCGCACCCCGGTTCCCGGCCGGCGCCGGGATCTGTCGGTTACTTCTCGGCGGCGAGCACGCCCAGCACGTCGTCTTCACGCAGGATGATGTACTCGGTGCCGTCGATCTTGACGTCGGTGCCGCTGTACTTGCCGATCAGCACGCGATCGCCCTTCTTGACGTCGAGCGGGATGATCTTGCCGTCCTCGGTCTTGCGACCGGGACCCACGGCGATGACTTCGCCCTCCTGGGGCTTTTCCTTCGCGGTGTCGGGAATGATGATCCCGCCCTTCAAGGTCTCCTTCTCCTCGATGCGGCGGACCAGAATGCGGTCGGCGAGAGGCCGGACTTTCATGCTCTTCCTCCTCGGAATGCGCCCCACGGTGGGGCAGTGGATGTGATGCGGGTGGCCCGCTGGCCCGGATCCGGGCACGGCGCGAACCGCAACCCAGCGCGAAACAAGGATGTTATCGGGGTCACCTGTGTCGCCGATCGAGTGGGCCAGTAGTGGTTTTGCCCAAATGGCAAAGCTATTCTGGCGCTCTGCTCAGGCGGGCGCCAACTTCGCAAATAGGGGCGCCGATGTCAAGCGGGGGGATTGGGCGTCGCGGAGTGGCGGGGCGCCGAAAGTGCGCGGCCGGGGAGGGCCGGGCGGCGTTCTTCGCCGGTGCTAGGGCTGTGCCGCGGTCTCGAACAGGGCCTGGCGCTGCTCGCCATCGAGCACGCCGACGTTGATGACGCCGCTCACCGTGACGTGAGCGTTCGTCACCGGCGTGCGCGAGCGCGTGAACACGACCATCGTGTCGCGGCCCTGGAGCAGGTAGAAGGAGTATCCGCCGCCCACCGAGTAGACCTCGCCCACCTTGCCGTGCACCTTGACGCTCCGGCCATCGTAGTCGCCCGGATGGTGTCGGATCCTCGCGAGCGAAACGCTGGTGTCCTTGGGCCCGAGCAGCACGACGGCGAGGACGATCGCGATCGCGGCGCCGCCGGCGAAGGCGAGCCCGGCCGGGGTGAGCGCCTGGACGAGCAGCGACTCCCACCATGGCTTGCGCGGCGGCTCCGGCGCGACCCACAGCGCCTTGTCCGCCTCCGCGGTGGGCGTCCCTGGGCCCGCCAGCTCGTTGGTCTCGTCCGCTGGCTCGTCGTCGTCCGGCGTGGAGGGGTGGGTGGCCGATTCGGTCTCGGCGGGCGCCGGCGGATCGGATGAGGGCGGCCGGCTTGCGGTCGAGTACCCGGACTCCATCCACCCCGAGGTGAACGACCGCCCCGCGGCGGACTGCGCGAAACCCTGGTAGGGATTGACCGGTCGCGGGCGCTCGGGGTCGCGCGGCGGCGGCGGGACGGCGGAACGCAGCTCGGGCCGAGCTCGGTCCGGATCGGCCTCGGGGTGCGAGAACTCCGCTTCGAGCGCCTCGTGCGCGCCCACGAGCCAGTCGGGCTTCGCGACCGGCTTCGGGCCCGCGGGGGTCCCGTCTTCCGCCGCCGGCTCCTCGTCCTCGTTACGCTCGGGCTCGCCCACCGCAATCCTCCGCCTCTGCCGCGAGCCGGGAGCGCCGGGTCGGGGCTGGGTTCGGCGGGTTATCGGCGCGAAGGGGCGGGTAGTTGAGCTTTAGCGCAACCCGTACTGTTTGATCTTGCGGTACAGGGTGCGCAGCCCCATCCCGAGCATCGCCGCCGCGCGCACCTTGTCGAAGCCGGTGTGGCTCAGGGTGGCGGCGACCAGCCGGCGCTCGGCTTCCTCGAGGGTCATGCCCACCGTGAGCTCGAGCTTCTCCCCCGCGCTCTCGATCTCGCGCAGCGGCTCGGGCAGGTCGGAGAGATCGAGGGCGCGCCGGCCCTCGACGAACACGACCATGCCCTCGATCGCGTTCTTGAGCTCGCGCACGTTGCCGGGCCACGGATAGCGCATGAGCCGCTCGAGCGCCCCGCGGGTGACGCCGGTCACCTTGCGCCCGTGCTCGCGGTTGAGCTCGCGCAGGAAGTCCTCGATCAGGAGCGGGATGTCCTCGCGCCGCTCGCGCAGCGACGGCATCTGCACCCGCACGACGCTCAGACGCTCGTAGAGGTCGGCACGGAAGCGGCCCCCATGCACGTCGGGAGCGAGATCGCGCGGGGTCGCGGCGATGAGCCGCACGTCGGCCTTGAGTGTCCCGGTTCCGCCCGCCCGCTCGAAGGAGCGGTCGTGGAGCACGCGCAGCAGCCGGACCTGGACCGGCGGCGGCAGCAGGCCGACGTCCTCGAGGTAGAGCGTGCCGCCGTCCGCCTGCTCGAACCGGCCCGGCGCCCCCGTCGCCACGGCAGCCCCCCCGGAGGGCGCGGGCGCCCCCGGCTCGACGCCGAACAGCTCGCCCTCCATCGCCTCGGGCGCGAGCGCGGCGCAGCTCACCCACACGAAGCGCTCGCCGCGGCGCGGGCTGTTCCGGTGGATGGTCTGCGCGAGCAGCCCCTTGCCGGTGCCGGGCTCGCCTTCGATGAGGACCGGGGCGCGCGTCGGGGCGATGTGACGCACCTGCTCGAGCACGCGCTGGAGGCTGCGCGAGCTGCCGTGGAGCGCCTCGAAGCCGAAGCGCTGGTCGAGCTGCGCCTCCATCTCGGCGACGCGCGCGGCCATTGCCTGGTGCTCGAGACCGTGGCGCAGCACGGCGAGCAGCTTCTCGTGGTTGAGCGGCTTGACCTGGAAGTCGGCCGCCCCCTGCCGCATCGCCTCGACCGCCATCTCGACGCCGGGCCGGTCGGTGATCACGACCGCGCACAGCTCGGGGTGCTTCTCGCGGGCGCGACGCAGCAGCGTCATGCCGTCGATGCGCGGGACCCGCAGCTCGGTGACCAGGCAGTCCACCGGGGTCTGGTCGAGTGCTCCGAAGGCGCTCTCGCCATCGCGCGCCCACACGACCTCGAGGGCGCGGGCGCGCAGGTAGGCGACCAGGGCGCGCGTCGCCTCGCTCTCGCGGTCCACGACCAGCACGACCGGCGCCGTCGGTTGCATGGCGCGCCCGCGACGCCCCCTGGGCCTAGGCCAGACGCTCGAGGGCCGCGATCACCCCGGCGTTGCCGGGGATGTCGGCCGGGGTCGGCGCCACGTCGCGGTAGGCGAGCCGCCCCTGCTTGTCCACGACGAAGATCCCGCGCGCGCTGTAGCGATACTGCGGCAGCAGCATGCCCCAGGCCTGGCTCGTCGCATGGTCGAAGTCCGACAGCAGCGGAAACGACAGGCCGAGGGAGCGGGCGAACGCCTCGTTCGCGTAGTGGCTGTCCACGCTGATGCCCAGAACGACCGCATCGAGGGTCTCGAAGCGCCGCATCTCCTTCTGGATGTCGGGCAGCTGGTGCGAGCACGTGGGCGAGAAGGCGAGCGGGAAGAACACGACCACGACGTGCTTCTTCCCCCGGTACTCCGACAGGCTCACGAACTGCCCCCCGGGGCCCCGCAGCCGGAACTCCGGCGCGGTCTGTCCGACCTCGAGCAATGCGGTGGCGGTCATGGAACCTCCTCGGACGAAGCGCCCGCAGGCCGGGGCGCGGATCGGTCGCGGGAAAAGGGCGAATAGCCTTTCAGTCGCCCGCCCGGCTGTCAACCGGCGCCGGGCCCGCCCGGGGTTCAGCGTGGGGCGGCCGCGGGCTCGCGCGCGCGCTCCCCGCGCGCCGGCTCCCCCCCGATCCGGTCGGGGCCGCGGCGCGTACGGCGCTCCACGTCCTGGCTCGCGGCGGCCAGCTCGGCGAGCGAGCCCCCGGGGTGCTTCTCCTCCCAGCGCGGCGCCAGATGGAGCAGGAGCCGCGCGGTCGTCCGCGCGTCCCCGGCCGCGCGGTGGGCGGTCTCGGGCGGCAGGTTGAGCTCGCGCGCCAGCGCCGCCAGCGAGTTCTCCTTCGCGGACAGGATCCCGCGCGCGAGCCCGAGCGTGTCGATGATGGGGTTCGAGAGCGGCGGAAGCCCGCCCGCGCGCAGCAGCGCGGCGAGGAACGGCAGGTCGAAGCGCGCGTTGTGGAACACGAGCGGCGCATCGCCGCACGCGCGCGCCAGCAGGGCGGCCACCTCGGCCGGACCGGGTGCTAAGGCGACCATGGCGTCGCTGATGCCGTGGATGCGGGTGGCGTCGGGGGGAATCGGCCGCGCCGGCCGGACCAGGCTCGACCAGGTCTCCCCGACCTCGCCGTCGGCCAGGGTCACGCAGGCGACCTCGATCAGCTCGTGGCCGGCGGAGGGATCGAACCCGGTGGTCTCGGTGTCCACCGCGACCAGCCGGGCACCCGCGAGCAGCGGCATGGGGGTCGCGTGGCGGCCGCGCCTAGTGCGCGGCGTCGCTCTTCACGAAATCGTCGAACGACTGGCCGTGGTCCATCGCGCCTTCGCCGACGTAGCGCAGCAGGAGCAGGAACCGGTCGCCCGGCACGTAGCCGGGGACGTTGACGAGGTGCTCGCCGTTGGCGCGCAGGAAGATCGTGGTGGGATAGCCGGAGACCCCGAAACGTCCGGCGAGCGAGCGCGAGGTGTACATCCTGCCCTGGTAGCTCGCCTCGTCGGTGGCCTCGGCGTCGAGCTTGACGGTCACGAAGCGCCGCGACAGGTAGTCGCGCACGTCGTCGCGCGTGTAGACGTCGCGATCCATGCGCCGGCACCATCCGCACCAGTCCGTGTACACGTCGACCAGCACCGGGCGCTGGGTCTTGACCGCGACGCGCAGGCCGGAGTCCCAGTTCTGCCACTTGAGGCCCGCGCTCCCGGCGCGGGCGGGTGCGGCCGGCAGCGGCCCCGCCACGACCTGGATGGCAAGGGCGACCGCGGCCCACGACAGCATTCGTCTCATGGAAGTCCTCAACGAAGGTGACCGGGGAGGCCCTCAACCAAGGCGGGAGTGTAGCATGGGATGCGCCGGGCCTTCATCCCGCCGCACGGGTTTTGCCCGGTCTTGACGCGGCCTCCGCGCGCATGACAATCCGGGCCCGGGGTTGGCCCCGGCGGCCACGCCCTCAGCCGTGCACGGTGTGCGCGAGCGTCTCGGCGATGCGCTCGGGATCGAACCACACCCCGCACAGCCGCGAGGTTCCGAACTGTCCGGGATTGACCACGATCGTGCGCCCGATGGTGTCGCGGTAGGAGGCCGAGACGCGCGGCGACTCGTGAATGTGCCCGCTCAGCACCAGCGGCGGCTGGTGGCGCTCGATGAAGGCGCGGATCGCCCGCGACCCGACGTGGCTCGAAGCGCCGATCATGTCGCAGCGCGTGCCGCACGGCGGGGAGTGGAGCACGTACAGCGTCTCGCCCGGGGGCCCGAGCCGGGCCAGGTCCTCGAGCGCCCCCGCGATCGTGGGCGTGCGCCGGGCGGGGTCGAAGCGATGGGGCTGAACCTCGCGCCCGGCGCTCACCCAGCCCTCGAGCCGCGCCGGGTTCTCCTCCGCGCCGTCCTCCCAGCGCTCCCAGTCCTTGAGCCCGAAGGGCGTGATCGGCACCCACGAGAGCCCCGCGACCCGGATGTCGTCCACGCGGCAGGCGCGGCCGTGGATCACGGTCCACAGCGCCCCGTCCTGCTCCTCGAGGCAGTCGGCGTTCGCGCTCCAGTCGTCGTTGCCCATGAGGAGCAGCAGGTGCGTCCCCGGCGAACCCTCGAGCAGCCGGCGCGCGAACTCGACCAGGAAGCCCTGGAGGAAGACGCGCTGGCGCTGGAGGCCCTCGGCGCCGACCGCGTGCGGCGCGAGGTCGCCGCCGATGAGCACGGCGCGCGGGCGCCGCGCGGCGGTCATGGCCACGACCTGCTCGTAGAGGGCGCCCTGGCCATGGAGGTCGGATGTGAAGAACCAGTCAGGCACGCGTGAATGACTCTACCCAGAACCGCGGAGGCGGCAAAACTGCTTGACCCGCGGTCGCGCGAGTCCCGATAATTCCCGCCTCCGGCCGCGTTCGCCGGCCCCGGACTCCACCCCGAAAGGACGATCATGTCGCTGTCCCGATTCGCGCGCCTGCTGGCGCTCTCGAGCTTGCTGCTGCTCGCCGCCGGGCCCGGCACCGCGGCCGCGGCTCCGAAGCCCTCACCCAATCTGCTCGACAATCCCGGATTCGAGCAGCCGCTCCCCGGCCACCCGTGGATGCCGGCGGCCTGGGACACGGCGGCCTCGGGGCTCATGTCGGTGTTCTTCGGACGCGACACGTTCCTGGTCCACAGCGGCAACTACGCGGTCAGCATCGCGAACCTCAGCACGCTGTTCTTCATGGCCTACAACTGGAACCAGGGGTTGATCGTCGATCGGAGCTGGTGGGGCAAGGATGTCGTGTTCTCGATGTGGACGCGCAGCAACGGGCTCCAGGGCCGCGCGTACATCCGCGCCGCGATCTACCGCGACTCGCTCAGCAAGATGGCGAAGATCTGGGGGGTGTCGCGGCTGCGGGCGGCCGACTCGCTCCGCATCAACACGGTGGACGACCCGATGCTCGAGATGGGATGGACCTACAAGTACTTCTTGGATACCGAGACCGACTGGGTGCGGCGCGAGGTGCGCCTGTTCATTCCTCCGACGACCACCTGGCTGCGGCTGAGCGCCGGCCTCACCGGCACCGGCCAGGTGCTGTTCGACGACGCGTCCCTGACCCTCGAGTCCGCCCAGCCGCCCGCCCCGGTGGCGGTGGGCGCCAACCTGCTCGCCGATCCGGGATTCGAGGGCGACGGCACGTTGTGGGAGTACTCGATGCCACCCTACGAGGGGCAGCGCGTCGAGCGCGACACGACGCTCTCGCATTCCGGCAAGGCGTGCATCCACTTCGAGGACGCGGGCGCGGGATTCAACCAGATCGCCACCGGCGCCTGCCAGGCGGTCATCAATCGCGGGCTCGCGGGCAAGCATCTGCGATTGTCGGGATGGCTCAAGACCGACAGCCTGCGGGGCACCGCGAACGTGGCTTTGTTCTTCAAGACGATCGATGGCGCCCGCCACCCGGTGCCGAAGCTCTACTCGGGGACCAACGACTGGACCCTCGTCAGCGTCGAGGGCGACGCGCCGCCCGACACCTACGAGGTCTGGGCGTGGTGCTCGTATCAGTCGCCGGCCCCGGGCCGGGTGTACTTCGACGACGTCTCGCTCGAGGTGACGGGGGATGCTCCCAAGCCGCCACCGCCTCCGAAGCCGGCCCCGTCATCGGACAAGAAGACGGCGAAGAAGCGCTAGCGCCCGCGCGAATGGCCGCGGGCGTGCGGGTGTCACTTCGAGCCTTGACAGGCGACGGGAGCGGACACAAACTTCCGGGTACAGCTGGGCAGAAAGAACTCCTTGGCAGGGAGCTTTCCTATCCGACTCGAGAATGCGTTCGCTGCGCGTATTCTGCCTGACTTCTGATTGCAACCGGCGACACGAGCGAGGTGAGCCGGGAGGATCGGAACCGGGCCTCGCGGGAAGGGAGCTGCAAGGCGCTGGAGTTGTCCGCCCAAGACGACTTCCCTCTAAGGCGCCGAGTAAGGCGGGTCCCCTCTCTCCTTCATCTTCAGGTTGGATGTGTGCGCGGGACTCCCTCCCCGCGCCGCGCGCAGCCTACATCCATCGCGTCCACTTGAGCACCGCCCACGTCACGAGCGCGCTCGCCGCCATGAGCCCGATGACCACCAGCTCGGGATGGGGCCAGCGATATTCAGGCAGGGCGAAGTTCATGCCGTAGTAGCTGGTGATGATCGTGAGGGGCAGACCGACCGTCGCCAGCACGGTGAGCCGCTTGATGATGACGTTGAGCCGGTTCGAGACGGTCGAAACGTGCAGGTCGAGCAGCGAGCCGGTCTCGTCGCGGAACGAGTCGAACAGGTCGGTGACCCGGGCGAGGCGGTCGTACACGTCACGGAGGTAGGGGCGCAGCTCGGCGGGCACGACGCTGAACTCGTCGCGCGTCAGCGCGAGCAGGATGTCGCGCTGCGGCCCGACGATGCGGCGCAGCGCCGACAGACCGCGCTTGAGGTGCAGGATCTTCTGCTGCACCACCGCCGGGTCGCTGTCGCCCAGCACGCGCTCCTCGAGCTCGTCGAGCTCCTCCGAGATGTGGTCCACGATCGGCAGGTAGTTGTCGACCATGTCGTCGAGGATGTAGTGGAGCAGGATGGCGGGATTGCGCTGGAGCAGCGAGGGGCGGCGCACGATGACCTGGCGGGCGGCGGCGACCGAGCGCGTCGTCTCGTCGTGCGAGGTGATGAGGTAGCGCCCGCCGAGCACCATGTCGATCTCGCGCATCACCGGCCGGTCGTCGTCCCAGCGCGCCGAATGGACCGCGACGTAGAGGTAGGTCCCGAAATCGTCCACCTTGGGCCGGTTGAGATCCACCGCGATGTCGTCGATGACGAGCGGGTGGATGTCGAGCAGGCCGAGCACGGCGCGGATCGAGGGCTCGCTCTCCGATTCGAAATCGACCCAGGCGTTCGCCGTCCCCTCCTGGGCGGCCTCGAGCGCCTCGCCGGGCTCGATCTCGCGCACGCCCTCGGCGTCGGCGATCCAGGCGCGGATCACGTCCGGCCCCCGGCGCGGTCGTGGCCGCCGGCGGGCGCCGCCGGGCCCAGCCCCGCGCGCGCGAGTACCAGGCGGCAGGTCTGCTCGTGAATGCGCAGCGTGTCCTCGAGGCGGCGCGCGTAGCCGCCCCCGAGGGTGGCGGCGACCGGAATCCCGCGCTCGGCGCAGCCCTCGAGCACCGCGCGGTCGCGCGCCTCGAGGCCGGCGAGGCTCAGCGCCAGGCCGCCGAGCTGATCGTCCCGGAACGGATCGGCGCCCGCCTGGTAGAGCACGAGCCCGGGCTCGAACTCCCACACGCTCGCGAGCGCGTCGTGGAGCCGCGCGCCATACGCCGCGTCCGCGGTGCCGTCGGCCAGCCCGACGTCGAGGCTGCTGCGCGCCTTGGGCGCCGGGTAGTTGTTCTCCTGGTGCAGCGAGAGCGTGAACACCGTCGGATCACCCTCGAAGACCTGCGCGGTCCCGTTGCCCTGGTGGACGTCGAGGTCCACGACCGCGGCGCGCCGCAGGCGGCCTTCGCGCTGGAGCACCCGGATCGCGACCGCGAGATCGTTGATGTAGCAGAAACCCTCGGCGCGGCCCGGACCCGCGTGATGGAAGCCCCCGCCGAGATTGACCGCGGCGCCGCGCTCGAGCGCCGCGCGCGCGGCGAGCGTCGTCCCGCCCGCGGCCAGGATGTAGGCGCGCACGATGTCGTGCTCGAGCGGCAGCTCGGAGTACAGGGTGCGCGGGGTCCAGCGCAGCTGGTCGAGGTCGTCGAGGTACTCCGGGGTATGGACGAGGAGCAGCTCCTCGCGGGTGGCCGGCGCAGGCTCGAGGATGTCGGCCGCGGCGACCGTTCCGGCCTCGACCAGCGCGTCGCGCACCAGCCGGAACTTGGCCACCGGAAAGACGTGCGGGCCGATGTCGCACGCGTAGCGCGCCGAGTAGACCACCGCCGCACGTTCCATGGTGGGCGCATGGTGCCACCGGAGCGCGCCGCGCCGCAATCGCGCTGCGGGGTAAGGGCGCGCTTCGGATAGAATACCCGCCCTGTCATGAATCGGACCCCGATGCCTCCCGTGCCGCTCGCGAGCGCCTTCCGCGACCTCGAAGGCGCGCTGCTCCGACGACGATTCCAGCAACTCGACCCGGTGCTGCGTCTCGAGATCGCGGCCATCGCGGCGCTGATCGCCGCGTTCGTGGGCTGGCAGCTTCGCATTCCGCTCGACGGGATCGCGCGGGCCGGCGGCCCCGGGGCCGCGGCGCGCGCGCTCGCGCTGCGGCTCCTGGCTCTCGCCCTGGTGGCGGCGATCGCGGCCGGGGCGCGCTACGCCCGACGCCTGCGCGGCCCCGACCGGCCGGAGCCGGCGTGGCTCGCGCTGCCCATCCCCCCGCCCGCGATCGCGCGCCACCTGGCCTGGGAGGCGCGCCGGATCGTGCCGTGGGCGCTGGTCCCGGCGCTCGGCGCCCTGGCAGCCGCCGTGGGGCTCGTGCCCGCCCCGCTCCTGCTCCTCATCGCCGCCGCGTTCGCCTCGCTCCTGGTTCCCGCCGGGCACGCGGGCTGCGCGATCGCGCTCCTGCTCGCGTCGCCGGCCACGGCCGCCGCGGGCGGCCTCGAGCTGTCGCGGCCCCATCCGATCGAGCGCCCCCTGGCACTCGGCCCGCCCGAGGCCCGCTCGGTGCGCCTGCCGCGCGTGCGCTGGCGCCGGGAGGCGCCGTGGCGCGCGTTGTGGCGCAAGGACCTCCTCCTCGCGCTCCGCAACCCTCCAGTCCAGGCCCGCGGGCGGAGTCTCATCGTCGTCATGGCGCTCTCCGCCCTGGTGTGGCGGCTGCCCGTGGACCCCGCCTTCGCGCACCTCGCGGCGTTCGCGCTCGCGCTCACCGCGGGAGCGCTGCTCGCGGGATGGCTGATCGAGTTGGCCGGCGCCGATCCGTTCGCGACCCTGCGCGGCCTGCCGCTCGGCGCCGCACCGGTGTGGGGAGCGCGCGCCGCCTGGGCGCTGACGGGCGCCGGCGCGCTCGCCGCCTTCCAGGTGCTCGCGCGGCCCGCGCTGGCGCCACCGGCGCTCGCGGTGTTCCTGGCGTGGACCGCGGGCGCCGCACTCGCCCTGGGGCTCTACGGGGCGCAGCTCGGCATCACGCTCCACCCGCGCGCCGACCATGCCCGGCGCGTGCTCGGCGTGAGCCTGGCCGTGGCCGTCGCCGCGAGCCTCATGATCCCGCTGCTGGGCTGGGTGCTGCTGCTCGCGGCCCTCGTTCACTCCGCCATCGGGCTGCGCCGCTGGTCCGCGCCCGCGGGGTCGTGATGCTCGAGGTCGCCGGCCTCACGCGGAGCTACGGGGCGCTGGTCGCGCTCGACGGCGTGAGCCTCGAGGCGCGTGGGGGCGAGATCACCGGCCTGCTGGGGGCGAACGGCGCCGGCAAGAGCACGCTGCTGCGCACCGTCGCCGGACTCCAGCCGCCCGATGCGGGACGGATCCGGATCGCCGGCGTCGATCTGCTCGAGCGCCCGATCGAGGCCAAGCGCCGCCTCGGCTACGCCGCGGAGGAGCCGGACTTCTACGAGGAGCTCTCGGCCGCCGAGACCCTGGCGTTCCTGGCCGCGGTGCGCGGCCTCGATCCGGCGGCGGCGCGCGATCGCGCCCACGCGCTGCTCGAGCGCATGGAGCTCGACGCGCGGGCCGACGAGCCGGTGCGAAGCTACTCGCACGGGATGCGCAAGAAGCTCTCGTTCGTCGCCGCCATCCTCCACCGCCCCGCGCTGCTGCTGTGCGACGAGGCGCTCGAGGGCTTCGATGCCGCGGCCGCGATCGCGGCGCGCGCGGAGCTGCGCGTTTTGGCGGACGCCGGAAGCGCGGTACTATTCTCGAGCCACGTCACCGAGACCATCGAGCGGCTCTGCGATCGCGCCATCATCCTCCATCGCGGGCGGATCACGCGCGAGCTGGGCCGCGCCGACTGGGGTGGGGTGGCGCCCGGAACGTCCCCGCTCGAGCGCGTGTTCCTCGAGATCGCGGGATCACCCACGCGAGCGGAGGCGGGATGATGCGCGAGCAAACGAAGGAGCGGCCGGGCCGCTGGCGCCGCGGGGCGGTGACGCTCGCCGGCGCCGCCGCCCTGGCCGCGCTGCTCGCGACGCCCACGCTCGCCGCCATTCCCGCGACGCCCACCCAGGCCATCCTCTCCCGGGCGGTGTCGGCCGCGAGCCTGCGCGCCCAGCTCGACTCGCTCGCGAACGCCGAGGCCGCCCACAATCCGAACTCGGCCGGCGAGGCCCGCTACTATCAGGGAGAGAGCTTCTCCCGCGCCGGCCTGCTCGACAGCGCCATCGCCGCCTACCAGTCGGCCTTGAGCCTGCGCAACAGTCGCGAAGAGCTGCTGGCGCTGACCGACGCGCGCCTGCTCCGCGAGGCGCCGGGGGATGCCGCGGCGGTGCTGCGCGAGCTCGCGCCCGCGATCGCCGAGGCCGGCAGCGAGACCGCCTACACGCTGGTGTGGCTCGAGCGGCGGATGGCGTGGGCCCATTTCCTGGCCGGCCATGCCGACAGCGCCGCGGCGATGTTCCAGGCCGCCGAGGACATGCCCGGCCTGCGGTGGGAGTGGCGCTATCGCATGGCCCTGCCCACGCTCGCGACCGGCGACGCACGCAAGGCCTACGACCTCCTGTTTCCGGTCGCGGTGGCCTCGCGCAAGCAGGACCCCGACGTCATGCAGCAGCTCGAGGCCGCGGCGGCGAAGCTCGGGGAGCGCGTGCCGCCCGGGGCGCGGGTGGACGCCGAGATCCATGGGCGCGACGCGCGCGCGCAGCGGCTGTTCGAGTCCTGGGGCGGCCGGCGCGTGCTCTTTCCCGGCACCGACGGATTCCGGCTCACCGGCATCGTGGTGCCCGCGGGCGGCGCGACGTCGCCGGCGCGCGCCCCCGGCGCGGTCGTGCTCATGGCGCCCAGCGACACGCTCGCCGCCTACGACAGCCTGGTCATCGCGCTGCGCGGCCACGGGGTCTCGACCATCCTGGTCCCCGCGCGCGGAACCGACTGGTCGGTCTCACCCGCCTGTCCGCTCCCCGACGCCTGGGAGGGGCGCGAGGAGAAGCTCGAGCGCCAGTGCGCGCTCGACGTGCGTCCGGCGCTGCGCCAGCTCGCCGCCACGACCCCGGTCGACACCACCCGCATCCTGGTCGTCGGCACCACCTCGACCTGCGTCAGCGCCGCCCAGGCCGCGCGGCTCGATCGAAGCGTGCGCGCCCTGCTGCTCGTGAGCCCGTTCATCCCCGAGGTGGACCGCGGCCCGATGTGCGCCGACCTAGGCGCGTCGCGCGTGCCGGCCTTCTTCCAGATCGCGCCCGAGGACTTCGACTTCAGCTACGAGGTCACCGACCTGCTCTACCAGGCCGGGAACCATGCCGCCTCGCGGGTCGTCGAGGGCACCCAGGCCGGCCACGGCGTCGCCCAGCTCCGCTCCGACTCCACGCTGCTCCCCCGCTTCCTGCTGTGGCTCGACGACGCGCTCAAGTCCCGCCCGCCCGCCCGCGCCACTCCACCCGCAGCACGCCGGAAAGGATGAGCGCCGCGCCCAGCCACCAGTGGGCGGCGAAGCGCTCGCCGCCCAGCGTGAGCGCGAACCCCAACCCGAAGACCGGCTCGAGCGCGAACAGCAGGGCGATCCGCCCGGCGCTGAGCGCGGCTTGTGCTGTGACCTGGAGGAGCGGGGCGATCAGGCTGCCGGCGAGCGCGAGGTAGGCGAGGCGCCACAGGTCGGTCGCGCCCAGGGCCGCAAGCTCCACCGGGGCGCGGCCCGCGAACGGCAGCAGAACGAGTGCCACCACCGCGGTCTGGACCCCGGTGAGCAGGAGCACGTCGGCGCGAACCACCCAGTGCGCCACCGCAACGATCTGGAGCGCGTAGACCACCGCCCCCGCCAGCGTCCAGGCCTCCCCCGGCCCGACGGAGAAGCCGGCGCCCGACGACAGGAGCAACGAGCCCAGGAGCGCGAGCACCATGCCCTGAACCAGTGCGCCCGAAGGACGCTGGCCCAGCAGCGGCCATGCGAACAGCGCGGCGAACACGGTGCCCACGCAGGTCAGGAACGCCGAGCTGCCCGCGCTGGTGCGCGTGAGGCCGACGGCCTGGAACAGGTAGCCACCCGCCCCCAGGAGCCCCGAGACCGCACCGCCCGCGAGTGCCGCGGCCACGCCTCCGCGTGCCTCCCCGGCGGCCGCACGTCCGCGGACGAGACGGCGCGCGAGCAGGACGAGCGCGAAGACCGCCGCGGCGGCGATGAACCGCACGCACACCAGCTCGACGGGTCCGATCGCGTGCAGCAGGTCGCGCGAGGCGACGAAGGTGGCGCCCCACAGCAGGGTCGCCGCCACCATCGCGGCGCGGGCGCCCGGGCGCGGCCGGGGCGGCGAAATCCGCTACTCGCCGCCGGCGCGGGCGCGACGGCGGCGCGGCGCGCGAGCCTGGTGGAGCGCGAAGGAGAGGCTCTCGAGCTCCATCGTCATGTCCACGGTGCGCAGCGCCACGTTCGCGGGGACGAACAGCTTGCGCGGGGCGAAATTGAGGATGCCGTGCACCCCCGCGGCGACCAGCGCCTCGGCCACCTCCTGGGCCGCCGCGGGCGGGGTCGCGATGACGCCGATGTCCACGCCGAGCGCGGCGACGCCGGGGATGGCGGCCGCGTCCTGAACCACGAGGCCCGCGATCTTCTGGCCCACCCGGCCCGGATCGCGGTCGTAGATCGCGACCACGTCGAAGCCCTGGGCGGCGAACCCGCGGTAGGCGAGCAGCGCCGATCCGATGTGGCCCGCGCCCACCAGGGCGACGCGCCAGCGCCGGTCGAGCCCCAGGATCGAGCGGATCTCCTCGCGCAGGTGCTCGACCTTGTAGCCGAGCCCGCGGCGGCCGAACGAGCCGAAATAGGACAGATCCTTGCGCACCTGGGCCGAGGTCACGCCCTCGCGCTCGGCAAGCCGGTGCGACGAGATCATCCGCTTGCCCTCGGCGTGGACTTCCTCGAGGACCCGGTAGTAGTGGGACAGACGGCGGACGGTCGATTCGGAGATGCGCGCCATGCGTTTCCGTCGCGGCGGCGGGCTTCATCGGCCGGCCCGCGCCGCAGGTGAATGTTTTCACAAGCGGACCCATGTGAAGAGCCGCGGGGCTCGATTCCGCTCCGCTTCCGGAGCGGGCCGCGCGGCTCGCGCTCGGGTCCTACGCCGTATCGGGGCCCGGCTCCTCCGCCGCGGCTTCCGCTTCGCCCGCGGGCGGAACGCCGTCGCCCGCCGGGCTCACGCCCACGTCCTCTTCGCTCACGACCCGGGTGACCGCCGCGACCGCGTCGGGCAGCAGCTCGCCGCCCTCGGCGACCGCCAGGTTGACCAGGCGCACGCCCTGGGTGTTGCGACCGATCACCGAGATTCCGCTCACCGGCATGCGAATGAGCTGGCCCGAGCGCGTGATGATCATCAGCTCATCGCCGTCCACGACCTCCTTGACCGCGACGATGTTGCCGTTGCGGTCGGTGGTCTTGATCGTGATGATGCCCTTGCCGCCGCGATGCGAGACCCGGTATTCCGAGATCTCGCTGCGCTTGCCGTAGCCGTGCTCGGTCACGGCGAGCAGGGTCGCCTGCCGCTTGACCCCCACCATGCTCACGACCTCGTCGGCCTCGTCGTCGAGGGTCACCGCCTTGACGCCGTAGGCGGTGCGGCCCATCGGCCGCACCTCGCTCTCGTGGAAGCGGATCGCGAGCCCCTTCTTCTTGGCGAGGATGATGTCCTGGGTGCCGTCGGTCAGCATCGCGTCGATGAGCCCGTCGCCCTCCTCGAGCAGCACGGCGTTGATGCCGGCCTTGCGCGGGTGGCTGTAGGCGGACAGCACGGTCTTCTTGATGAGCCCCTTGCGGGTCGCGCACACCAGGTAGTGCCGGTCATCGAACTCCTTGACCGCGACCACCGCCTGGACCCGCTCCTCGCGGCTCATCCCCTCGAGGTGGTTGACGAGCGGCCGGCCCTTCGCCATGCGCCCGGCCTGCTCGACCTCGTGGACCTTGAGCCAGTAGCAGCGGCCGCGGTCGGTGAGGATGAGCAGGTAGGCGTGGGTGTTCGCGACGAACAGGTGCTCGATGTAGTCCTCTTCCTTGGTGCGCGCGCCGATGACGCCCTTGCCGCCGCGGCGCTGGGAGCGATAGGCGCTCACCTCCTGGCGCTTGATGTAGCCGGCGTGCGAGATCGTGATGACCATGTCCTTCTGCTCGATCGTGTCCTCGTAGCCGATCTCGCCCTCCTCGACCGCGATCTCGGTGCGTCGCTCGTCGCCGTACTTGTCCCGCAGGCGCTCGACCTCGCCCTTGATGATCGCGAGCATCTTCGCGGGGCTCGCGAGGATGCTGCGCAGCTGCTCGATGAGCTGGATGACCTCGAGGTACTCCTGCTCGATCTTCGAGCGCTCGAGCCCGGTGAGACGGGCGAGCCGCATCTCCAGGATCGCGTTGGCCTGGATCTCGGTGAGCTTGAAGCTCGTCATCAGCCCGGCGCGCGCGGTCTCGACGTCCTTGGCCTTGCGGATCAGCGCGATGACCGCGTCGAGGTTGTCGAGCGCGATCTTGAGGCCCTCGAGGATGTGGGCGCGCTTCTCGGCCTCGGCGAGGTCGAACTCGGTGCGCCGCCGCACCACCTCCTGCCGGTGGCGGATGTACTCGTCGATCAGGGCGCGCAGGGTGAGGACCTGGGGCCGGTTGTTGACGAGCGCGAGCATGATCGCGCCGAAGGTGGCCTGGAGCGGCGTGTGCACGAACAGCTGGTTGAGCACGACCCGCGGGTTCGCGTCCTTCTTGAGCTCGATGACGATCCGCATGCCGTCGCGATCGGACTCGTCGCGCAGGTCGCTGATCCCGGTGACCTTGCCCTCCCGCACCAGGTCGGCGATCTTCTCGAGCAGCGTCGCCTTGTTGACCTGGAACGGGATCTCGGTCGCGATCAGGCTCATGCGCCCGCCCTTGCCCTCCTCGACGATCACCCGGGCGCGCACCTTGATGAGGCCGCGGCCGGTCGTGTAGCAGTCGCGGATGCCCTGGACGCCGTTGATGATCCCGCCGGTCGGGAAGTCGGGCCCGCGCACCAGCTTCATGATCTGGGACGGGGTCGCGTCCGGGTGATCGATGACGAGGGCGATCGCGTTGCACACCTCGGTGAGGTTGTGCGGGGGCACCTCGGTCGCCATGCCCACCGCGATCCCCGAGCACCCGTTGACGATCAGGTTGGGGAGCACGCCCGGGAGCACGCTCGGCTCCTCGCGGGTCTCGTCGTAGTTGGGGCGGAAGTTGACGGTCTGCTTCTCGAGGTCCGCGAGCATCTCGACCGCGAGCGCGGTGAGCCGCGCCTCGGTGTATCGCATCGCCGCCGGGGCGTCGCCGTCGATCGAGCCGAAGTTGCCCTGGCCGTCGACGAGCGGATAGCGCATGACCCAGGGCTGCGCGAGGCGTACCAGCGTCGGGTAGACGACCGCCTCGCCGTGCGGGTGATAGTTGCCCGAGGTGTCGCCGGCGATCTTGGCGCACTTGCGGTAGCCGCGGCCCGGGCTCAGGTTGAGATCGTTCATCGCCACCAGGATGCGGCGCTGCGAGGGCTTGAGGCCGTCGCGAACGTCCGGCAGCGCCCGCGAGACGATGACCGACATCGAGTAATCGATGTAGCTGGTCTTCATCTCGTCTTCGATCTTGGTATGGACGATCTTGGTGCGGTCGTTCAGCGACATGTCATCTCCTCAGCGCCAAACCCAATCCAGGCCGGCGGTCATGAAGCGGGCCAGCCGGTCGTCGAATATGAGGCGATGGTAGTGAAGCGCGGGTCCGATGGTGACGCGGTTGGCGATGCGGAAGCGCCAGCCGCCCCCGGCGCTCCAGCCCAGGCTGCCGTCGGCGTGGATCAGGCGCTGCTGCGCGCTGGTGCTCACCTTGTAGATGCCCAGGGCCCCGCTCAGGAAGGGGCCGGTCGCCGCCCCCGAGTCGTCCTTGCGCCGCATGACGTCGGGGTGGAGGTCCGCCACCATCCCGATGCCGATCGCCGCCACCGAGGGGGCTCCGACCGCCCCGAGATCGACGCCGTCGTTGGGGTCGCGAAGCCGGACCACCGCCTGTCCCGCGTCCGCCGCCCACAGGCCGAGTCCGAAGCTCGCCGGGCCCGCGGGGCCTCCCACCGGCCACAGTCCGCTCAGCTGCACCGCGGCGCCGCCCTTCTTCACATCGCCCGCGATCGCGAACGTGCTGGCGAGGCTGCCCGTGACCTCGGGAATCCCGAACGCCGCGGCCGACGCGCGCGCGGCCGGCAGGCCGGGCAGGAGGCAGAGCCCGATCAGCCCGACGGCGCGCGCGCACGATCCGCGAGGCAGCCGCATCAGACGTCCAGGTTCTTCACCGAGAGCGCGTTCTCGTCGATGAACTGCCGCCGCGGCTCGACCTGCTCGCCCATGAGGATCGTGAAGATGGCGTCGGCCGCCACCGCGTCCTCGCTGTCGACCTTGAGGAGCGTGCGGGTCTCGGGATTCATGGTCGTGCGCCACAGCTGCTCGGGATTCATCTCGCCCAGGCCCTTGTAGCGCTGGACCTGGACGTTCTTCCGGCCCACGCGCGCGATGGCCTCGTCGCGCTCCTTCTCGTCGAAGCAATAGGTCTCGTCCTTGCCGCTCTTGACCATGAACAGCGGCGGCTGGGCGATGTAGATGTGGCCGCCGTCCACGAGCGGCCGCAGCTCGCGGTAGAGGAAGGTGAGCAGCAGGGTGCGGATGTGCGAGCCGTCCACGTCGGCGTCGGTCATCAGGATGATCCGGTGATAGCGCAGCTTGGTGATGTCGAACTCCTCCTTCACCCCCGCCCCCAACGCCGTGATGATGTTGCGGATCTCCTCATTCGCGAGCACCTTGTCGATGCGCGCCTTCTCGACGTTCAGGATCTTGCCGCGGATCGGCAGGATGGCCTGGAAGCGGCGGTCGCGCCCCTGCTTCGCGGTGCCGCCGGCCGAATCGCCCTCGACGATGTAGATCTCGCAGTTCTCGGGGGTGTCCCAGGCGCAGTCCGCGAGCTTGCCGGGCAGCGAGCCGCCGTCGAGGATGGTCTTGCGGCGCGCCAGCTCGCGCGCCTTGCGCGCCGCCTCGCGGGCGCGCGCCGCGGCCAGCATCTTCTCGATGATCTTGCGCGCGACCGAAGGGTTCTCCTCGAAGTACTCGCGCAGCCCCTCGCCCACCGTGCTCTCGACGATGCCCTTGACCTCGCTGTTGCCGAGCTTGGTCTTGGTCTGCCCCTCGAACTGCGGGTTCTGCATCTTGATCGAGACCACCGCGGTGAGTCCCTCGCGCACGTCCTCGCCGGTCACCCCGACCTTCGCGTTGCGGGTCATGCCCTCGCGCTCGGCGTAGTTCGTGAGCGTGCGCGTGAGCGCGGAGCGGAAGCCGATGAGGTGGGTGCCGCCCTCGATGGTGTTGATGTTGTTGACGAACGAGTACACCGACTCGGCGTAGCTGTCGTTGTACTGGAACGACACGTCGACGACCACCCCGTCGCGCTCGCGGCTGAAGGACACCGGCTTGGCGTGGAGCGGGTCCTTGTTCTGGTTGAGGTACTTGACGAACTCGACGATCCCGCCCTTGTACACGAACTCCGACTTCCGCCCGGTGCTCGCGTCGTGCAGCCGGATCGTGAGCCCGCTGTTGAGGAACGCGAGCTCGCGCATGCGGCCGGCGAGCGTGTCGAAGTGGAACTTCACGTCGTCGAAGATGGTGGCGTCGGGCATGAAGCGGGTGGTCGTGCCCGAGCCCTTGCGAGCGCCCTCGGCGGGCCGCGACTTCATCGGGCCGGTGGGCTTGCCGCGCTCGTAGCGCTGCGAGTAGACCTTGCCGTCCTTGAGCACGTCGACCTCGCACCACGCCGAGAGCGCGTTGACGACCGACACGCCCACGCCGTGGAGGCCGCCCGAGACCCGGTAGGTCTTGCTGTCGAACTTGCCGCCGGCGTGGAGCGTCGTCATGACGACCTCGAGCGCGGGCTTCTTCATGGTCGCGTGCATGTCGACCGGGATGCCCCGGCCGTTGTCGACCACGGTCACGCTGCCGTCGGTCTCGATCGCGATCGAGATGTCGTCGCAGTATCCCGCCAGCGCCTCGTCGACCGAGTTGTCGACCACCTCGTAGACCAGGTGGTGGAGTCCGCGCTCGCTGACGTCGCCGATGTACATCGCGGGACGCTTGCGCACCGCCTCGAGGCCCTCGAGGACCTGGATGCTCGTGGCGTCGTAGTGATGACCCTTGGGACTCGCGGCCGCCGACACGCCCACCTCGGCTTCTTCAGGATTCACTTCGGGATCCCTCCCCGGGAGACCAGGAACCGCACGTCCTTCACGCACTCCGAGCCCAGGCTGCGGTTGATCGCGCGGACCAGATCGCGCCTGAGGATGGTCAGCTCGTGCATCCAGGCCGATCCCTCGACCTCGACCTGCAGCACGCCGTCGCGGAACGCGACCGCGTGGGTGTGGCGCGCGATCCGCGGACCCACGAGCCCGGGCCACTTCTCGACCGCCTGCCAGCCCAGCAGGCCGCGCTCGATTCCGAGCCGCCCGAACAGCCGCGAGAGCGCGCCGGAGACCGGTTCCATGCTCATCCCACCGCGTCCGGCAGGCGCAGCGGCATGATCAGGCACAGCAGGGTCTCGTCGTCCTGGGGCAGCTTGCCGACCGGCTCGATGAGCCCGGCCGAGAGCGCGGTCTTGAGCCGGAACACCACCTGCTCGGTCGGAATGCTGCGCAGGATGTCGAGCAGGTAGCTCGCGTTGTAGCCGATCTCCATGTCGTCCGCTCCGTACTCGGCCGCGAGCTCCTGCTCGCCGGCGCCCAGCTCGGGGGTGGTCGAGGAGATGCCGAGCTTGCCCTTGCGCAGCGAGAACCGCACCTGGCGCGTGACGTTGTCCGCGTGCGAGGCGACGATGTCCACGGCCTCGATGAGATCGGCGCGCCGCGCCTTGAGGTCCTTGGGATTGTCCTTCGGGATCACCTGCTGGTAGTTCGGATACTCGCCCTCGAGCAGCCGGGTGAGGATCTGGACCCGATACTCGCCGACCTGGGTCGTGAACCCCGCCTGGTTGCGCCCCGCCGCAACCTCGATCTCGACCGGGCTGGTCGCGGCCTCGGCGGTGCGGCTCACGGCGCTGAGCGCGCGCCCCGGGATGATGAGTCCCTTGCCGTCGAGGGCCGCGAACGATCCCTTGCGCGTCGCGCGCGCCAGGCGATGCCCGTCGGTGGCGACCAGGCCGATCTGCTTCTCGGCGGTCTCGATGAGCACGCCGTTGAGCTGCGGACGGGCCTCCTCGTTCGAGATCGCGTAGCTGGTGCGGCCGGCGAGCCGGGCCAGTGCCGCCCCTTCGATCTCGAGCCTTGATTCGGCCTTGAGCTCGGGGATGCGCGGGAACTCGCCCGCCGCCTGGGTCGGGAAGCGCGACCAGCCCTTGCCCCCGCCGTAGCGCACCTCGCACTGGGTGCCCTTCATCGCCAGTGACAACTCGCCCGACGGGAGCTTGCGCACCACGTCGTTGAACAGGCGCGCCGCGACCGCCACCTTGCCCGGCGCTGTCACCTTGCACGGCACGAACACCGAGGTCGTGAGATCGAGGTCCGTGCCGGTCACGCGCAGCCCCTTGGGCTCGGCCTCGACCAGCACGCAGCTCAGCAGCGGCAGGGGGCTCTTGCTCGAAACCGATCCCAGGGCACCGCCGGCCGCGAAAGCCAGGTCGCCCTGCTGGATGGTCAGTTCCATACGATCACTCCGTGACTCGAGGGAAACCCAAGGGGGGCCGACAGTTCCACGCTCGGGAGCGGCCCGCCCCGGAAGGGGTCAGGGCCTAGCGAGCCGCATCATAGGCGGCGGTGGTTCGGGCCGCAAGCGATTTCGACTCTCCCGACAGCCTTCTAAGTCTATGTATTTCAATCATTAAGAAGACCGTCGTAGAAGGCGCTGTTGGGATTGTGATGAGAGCCTGCGGATGAGACGTAATGCTTTCACGCGCAACGGATTACAACATCGAGAGCGGCTGTGAACAAGTCGGCCTCATTACACACACCGTCCCGCGTCGCTCCAGCGGGGCGGTGTTTTCCCCATTTGTCCACCTGTTGCTCACCGTTCATCCGGAGGCGAGGGTGGAGATCAGACCGTTGATCTTCTCGGCGAAACCGTCGTCCTTGGTGATCATCGTGCCCACCTTGTCGCAGGCGTACATCACGGTGGTGTGGTCGCGGCCTCCGAACATGCGCCCGATCTCGACCAGCGACAGGTCGGTGAGCTGGCGCGTGAGGTACATCGCGACCTGGCGCGGCAGCGCGACGGTGCGCGTGCGTCGCGGCCCGCACAGCGCCTCGCCGTCGATGCCGAAGCGCTCGCCCACCATGAGCAGGATGCGCTCGGGCGTCATCTGGTCGACCTCGGGGTTGACGTAGTGCTGGAGCACCTCCTCGGCGAGCTCGAGCGTGATGTCGCGGTGGGTGAGCGAGGCCACGGCCATGAGGCGCACCAGGCATCCCTCGAGGTCGCGGATGTTGCTGCGAATGCGATCGGCGATGAGCAGCAGCACGTCCTCGGGCAGCGCCCGTCCCTCGCCCTCCTGCTCGAAGCGGTTGCGCAGGATCGCGATCCGGGTCTCGAGATCGGGCTGCTGGATGTCGGTGACCAGGCCCTGGTTGAAGCGCGAGGTGAGCCGTTCCTCGAGCTTCTGGATGTCCTTGGGCGGCTTGTCCGCGGTCACGACGATCTGCTTGTGGGCGTCGCGCAGCGCGTTGAACGTGTAGAAGAACTCCTCCTGGGTGCTCTCCTTCCCGGCCAGGAACTGGATGTCGTCGATGAGCAGCACGTCCACGTTGCGGTACTTGTTGCGGAACGCCAGCGTCTGGGCGTGCTGGATCGAATAGATCATCTCGTTCGTGAAGCGCTCGGCCGGCACGTAGAACACCCGGGCCTCGGGGCGCGCCTGCTTGACCGCGTGGCCGACCGCGTGGAGCAGATGGGTCTTGCCGAGCCCGGAGCCGCCGAAGATGAAGAGCGGGTTGTAGACCGTCGCGGGACGCGCCGCGACGGCGCGGCATGCGGCGTGGGTGAAGCGGTTGCTCGGGCCGACGACGAAGCAATCGAACGTGAGGCGCGGATTGAGCTGGCTCTCGAGCCAGGAGCGCGGGGCGGCGATCGCCTGAGCACCCGTCGGACCCGCGGGTCGCAGCTCGGGCGGCACCGTGGGCGCCCCGTGGGGCAGGGCCGCGGGCTCGTGCGGGGTGAAGCGGATCTCGGGTGTCGCGCCCAGCACCTGGATGAGGCTCTGGCGCAGGGCGGGAAGGTGGTGTTCGTGGATCCAGTCCACGAAGAACGCGTTGGGGACTTCGAGCTCGACGAGCTGGGGGCTGATCTCGCGCGGGGTGATCGGCTTGAACCAGGTCTCGAACGCCTGCTCGCTTTCGATCCGGCTCTTCACCGACGCGAGGACCTGCGCCCAGACGTGAAGGACTTCCTTCGACTTCTCGGGCTGGCCGGCCATTTCAACTGTCCTTGCTGAATGGGTGGCGGGCTAATCCACAGGGTCCAGGGGTGCGAAACCACCGTTTCGACGCGACCATGGCCCCGTGGTGTGGAAATCTGTGGAAAATGCACAAGGTAGTTACTAACACCGGTTCAGAATGTCTTAAAGACTAACCTTGCAACATTTTGCGGCCCTTTTCGCCCCCTTTCCTCCACAGGCTTTGCACAGCGCCATCCGGAAGCCAGCCGAAGGGTCCGAAGCCGAATCCCTCATGCCCGTCGGGCCTGAGGGTAAGTCGTTTTGAATCATAATTTTCGAAGGATTACGTGCCGAGCCCAGAACGAGGCGTGGGACGGATGCCTCATCAGGGGCCGGAAGGCTAGCACCGGCCCCCGGGGCAGACAAGCCGGTTTTTGGCGCCCCGCCTTATCGCGCAAAGCATTGCGCGGAATGATTTTGCTGAGTCGTCGCGAGCCGGGAGGCCCGAGGACGCTCGCGCGGGGGCGTCGCTGGCGCTCAGAACGGCAGATTGACCCCGGTCATGACCCCGAAGCTGTCGTTGAATCCGTCTCCGATCGGGATCTGCAACTCGGCCGCGAGGCTCATGCCGGGCATGACGCGGAAGTCGGCGCCCAGCCGCAGCGGGAGGGAGAGGAAGGTCTGCCGCGTGGTTCCCGCATCCACGTTGGCGAACGAGATCCCGAGCCCCAGATAGGGCGAGATGCTTCCGTTCTGACCCACGCCGTACGAGTGGCTCACCACTCCCGAGGGCATGAGCGTCAGGACGTGGTAGTTGTCGCTGGTCTCCACGCCCAGTCCGCCGCCCACCGCGACATCGAACGGGAAGCCCTCGCCCGAGTGCGCGACCGAGGCGCGCAGATCGCCGCCCAGGCGCAGCGTCGTGCGATCCACGCTCTTCCACGAGACGCGCTGGAGGCCGCCCTGGAATCCGAAATCGAAGCCCGGGTAGAGGCTCATCCGCAGCTGCGCGAGCCCGCCGAGCGTGTTGTCGCCGGCGTTGAGATAGAAACCGGCCTGATGACCGTTGAGGGCGAGGACCTCGGCGCTCTGGAGCTGGCCGAAGACCTGGGCGGTGGCGGGAACCGCGACGAGCAGCGCGGCGGCGAGCATGGCGGCCGCGCCAGGAATGCGCTTCATGATGCACCTCCCTGTTCTCGATGGCGCGCGGGAATCCTTCCCGGCGGCTTCCCACCGTCGCAAACCCGGCCGAGTCCGGCAAGGAAAAACTGCGCGGCCGCTCCATTGCGAGGCCCAAGGGCCGTCGTTATAGTGCGCGGCTCATGCCCCGGCCGATCGAGATTCTGCTGCTGCTCGCCCTGCCCGCCTCGGGCAAATCGGAGGTGCGCCGCTATCTCGCCCACCTGACCGAGGAGCAGTGCCGCGACGAGTTCAGCCTCGGACCCACGGTCCAGCTCGACGACTACCCCTACGTTCACATGATGCGCCGGGTGAGCCAGGAGCTGCGCGCGCGCGGCGCCGACGGGATCTTCTTCGACTCCGACGAGCTGCCCATGAAGCAGCCGCTCGACTGGGGCACGCTGGTCGAGCTCCTCAACGAGGACTTCGACGACCTGGTCCAGCGCCGGCGCCCGGCCCCCGCGGCCGCGGGCGAGTGGCTGCTCGAGCGCTTCGACCAGGCGCGCCGCCGGGTGGGGGGCGAGCCCGAGCTGGGCGCCCTGCCCGCCGCCCTGCGGCGCGAGCTCGCCCGCGCGCTCGAGGGCGAGGCCGCGGAGCTGCTGCGCGCGAAGAACGCCGGGGTCCCCGACAGCCTCCAGGGGCGCACGGTCGTGATCGAGGCGGCGCGTGGCGGGCCCGACGGCGCGGCGCCGCCGCTGCCACCCCCGCTCGGCTACCGCTACTCGCTCGCGCGCTTCAGCGACGCCATCCTCTCGAAGGCGTCGATTCTATACGTGTGGGTGACTCCGGAGGAATCGCGGCGCAAGAACCGCGAGCGCACCGACCCCAACGACCCGGGCTCGATCCTCCATCACGGGGTGCCCCTGGCGGTCATGCTGGGCGACTACGGGTGCGACGACATGGAGTGGCTGATCCAGCACTCCGACCAGCCCGACACGGTGCGGGTCGAGACCCGCGGGCGCAGCTTCAACCTGCCGATCGCGCGCTTCGACAATCGCGTCGACAAGACCACGTTCGTGCGCGCCGATCCCTCGACCTGGAAGCCCGCGGACGTCAAGGCGCTCCACGCCGGGCTGGCCGCGGCGCTCGGGAACCTGGCCTCGCGCCGCTGAGCGGCGTCCCGGCCGGGCTCAGGGCTGGGGCCGGGGGCGCTCGGTGTAGAACGCCGAGATCCACTCGGCGCGGGGCGTGAAGCCGAGCCGCCGGTAGACCGCGATCGCCGGCGGGTTGACGTCGTTCACGAACAGGCAGGCGGCGCGGCTGCGCTCGAGCAGGCGCGTGCACAGCTCGCCCACTCCGCGCGTGGCGATGCCGCGATTGCGCAGCGCGGGCGGCGTGTACACGCCCGACACCTGCGCGGCGTCCCCGGTCACCGCGCTCACGCTCGCCCGGAAGCGCAGGCCCCGGGCGTCCATCCACACGAAGGTGTGCCCGTCGCGGCACTCCTCCTCGACCCGGCGCGCATAGGACATCGGGTCGGCCTCGCGCGGGTCCTCGCCCAGCTCCTCGATGCGCAGACGGGCGCCGCTCGCGAACACCTGGTCGTGATCCTCGGGGGCCGCCGGCCGCAGCTCGGCGAGGCGCCCGGGGGCGTCGAGCCCGTCGCGCTCGACCGCCATGTAGATCTGCGCGCGCTCGAGGCGCGGCAGGATCCCGGCGGCCGCGAACGCGGCGACGAACGGCTCGGCCGCGGCGCGCGGGCCGATGACCTGGAAGCGGCGCGGCAGCGCGTGCAGGCGCTCGCAGGCTTCCTCGGCGAGCAGCCGCAGGCCCGCCGGGTCGTCGCCCACCGGCAGGATGGCGCCCGACTGCGGGCCCAGGTAGTGAAGGGCCACGATCTCGCCCTCGCGACGGGCGGCCCAGAACGCGTCGCGCGGGTGGGCGAGGCCGTCCCGGAGCGTCAGGGCGATCAGGTAGACGTTGACGACCGGGTCGCGATCGAGAAACGCGAAGGTCTCGACCAGGTCGTCGGGGCCGAGCCGCTCGACGGTCAGGACCCGAGTGTCGTGGTGAAGGGCCATGGCTCCATGATACCGCGCCGGCGGGGGCGGGGCATGCCCCGCCCGGGCCCGGGGTGACTCAGACGATCTTCTCGAAGATCGAGTCCACGAGCTGGTCGAAGCCCTCGTCGCGCTTGTTGCGCGGCCGCTCGAGGGTGACCGGCAGGTCGGCCGCGACCCGTCCCGGGTGCGAGGTCAGCACGACGACCCGGTCGGCCATCAGGACCGCCTCCTCGATGATGTGGGTCACCATGACGACCGTGTTGACGGGCAGCGCGCTGTCCGCCCACAGCGTCAGCACCTCCTCGCGCAGGTTCGCCGAGGTCAGGGCGTCGAGCCCCGCGAACGGTTCGTCCATGAACAGGATGTCGGGCTCGACCGCCAGCGCGCGCGCCAGCCCGGCGCGCTGCTTCATCCCGCCCGAGAGCTCGCCCGGGTAGGCCTCCTCGTAGCCGTCGAGACCGACCTTGTCGAGGTAGTACGCGGCGCGCTTGTGGACCTCCGCCTCGGGCAGATCGCGGGCCCTGAGGCCCAGCTCGACGTTGCCCTGCACGGTGAGCCAGGGCAGCAGCGCGAACGACTGGAACACCATCGCCGCGCGCAGATTGACGCCCGCGAGCGGCTGGTCGTTGTAGAGGATCGAGCCCGAGGTGAGCGGGAGCAGGCCCATCATGAGCCGCAGCAGCGTGGACTTGCCGCAGCCCGAGGGGCCGACGATGCACACCAGCTGGCCGTCGGGGATGTCGAGCGTGATGTCGTCGAGCACCGGGATCGCGCGCCCGCGGTCGGCGAAGCTCTTGTACACGTTGCGGAGCGTGAGCATCCTCAGCCCTCGAGCCGGTAGCGGTCCTGGACGAACCGGTAGAGGCGGTCCCACACCAGGCGGTTGAAGGCGACCACCGTGATGACCAGCGCCGCCAGCGACAGGAACAGCATCGAGCGGCTGCCGGTGCCGAAGGTCGCGCGGTTGAGGAGCGCGCCCACGCCCAGCACCTCGTACACCTTCCCGCGGTACACGACGTACTCGGAGAGGATGAGCGCGTTCCAGGTGCCGCCCCAGGCCACGACGCTGCCGGTGACGAGCGACGGCATGCAGGCGGGGAGCACGAGCCGGCGGTGGATCTCGCCGCGCGAGAGCCCGAGCGAGCGCAGCGACTCGCGCAGATCGTAGGGCACGCGCTGCACCCCCGAGAGCAGGTTGAAGAGCAGGTACCACTGCATGCCGGTGAGCGCGAGCGCGACCGAGATGATCTCCATGCCGCCGAAGCGCCCGACCAGCAGGGCGACCAGCACCGGGAAGAATCCGGTCGCCGGGATCGACGCCCCCACCTGGGCGACCAGCGACAGCCAGCGCATGCCGCGCGCGTGATCGCTGGCCCACAGCGCGACCGGCACGATCCACAGGAGCGCGAGCAGGTAGGCCGCGGTGATGCGCAGGAACGAGAACAGGAGCGCGAGCGGAAGCGAGGCGGCTTCGCTGGGCCAGGGCGGCATGAGCACCCGCGCGGTGAGGACCAGGGCGGCGACCAGGAGCACCGCGGACGCCACGACGAGCGGCCAGCGCAGCAGCTCGACCAGGCGGGTCGCGCGCCGGCCGGCGCTGTCGAGGCCGCGGTTGACGGCCATGCTGGGCAGGCGGGACCACAGCGCCTCGGCGGCGCGGCGCAGCGGGCGGATGAGCACCGGAAGCCCGAGGTCGGGCAGGTTCGGCAGCGCCTCCTCCTCGTCGCCCGCGCTCTGGGTGTCGTAGCGGTAGCGCCGCGACCAGGCGCGCAGCGGGCGCCACACCAGCAGCTCGAGCACCAGCACGATCGCGACCAGGACCGTGAGGGTCGCGGCGGCGAGCGCCAGATCGCCCTTCGCGATCGCGCGCGACAGCGCGGAGCCCAGCCCCGGCAGGTCGTACTGGACCGGTCCGGCGACGATGATCTCGCACGCGATCAGGAAGTACCAGCCGTTGGCCCACGACAGGATGCTGTTGTAGAGCAGGGTGGGCACGCACGCCGGAAACAGCAGCGCTCGCAGGCGCAGGAGGCCGTGCACGCCCATGCTGTCGACCGCCGCCCGGGTCTCGGAGGGGATGGTCGTGAGCCCCTCGTAGACCGCGAACGCCAGGTTCCAGGCCTGGCTCGTGAAGATGAGGAAGATCGAGGCCAGCTCGAGCGACACCCGACCGCCGCCGAGCAGGTTGACGAACACGTAGATCGCGGCGGGGAAGAAGCCCAGCACCGGGACCGACTGGCCGACGTCGAGAAGCGGCAGGATGAAGCGCGCCGCCGCCGGGCTCACGGCCGCCCAGTAGCCTGCCGCCCACGCCACCGCCAGCGACAGCACGTAGGAGGCGGTCATGCGCAGCAGCGACCAGGCCGCCGCCGCCGGCAGCTCGCGGAAGCTGGGCTCGGCGCGCACCACGCCGCGCGCCAGGCTCACGGCGCGCTCCGGGCCATGCATGAACAGGCCCGCGACGGCGAGAAACGCTGCGACGCTGAGGATTGGAAGCCAGCGCGGGGACTGGCGGATCTCGGTCATGCGGACCGCCCTGGAGTCGATTGGAGTCCCGTGCCGCGCTGCGGCCAGGGAGAAGGCGCGGGACGATGCGACAGGATGTCGCCGCAATCTAGCGCGGGGGTCGCGGCTCCCACAACCCGAAACGCGTCAGGGGCGCGACCCATGCGGGCGCGCGGTTGACCCCGCGCGACGCGGCCCCGTAGCATCGCGCGCGACGCTGCGGCGTCCGGGGGAGCCATGCCGGACCTGGTAATGGTCATCGAAGACGAGAAGGAGATCCGCGACCTGGTGCGCTACAACCTCGAGCGCGCCGGCTTCAGGGTCGGCACCGCGAGCGACGGCGAGGCGGGGCTCCGGGACATCTTCGCCTCGCGGCCCGACGCGGTGGTGCTCGACCTCATGCTGCCGGGGAGCAACGGCCTCGAGATCCTGCGCGAGCTGCGCGGCGAGCCGCTGACACGCGACCTGCCGGTGGTCGTGCTGACCGCGCGCGGCGCCGAGATGGACAAGCTGCTGGGCTTCGAGCACGGCGCCGACGACTACCTCACCAAGCCCTTCAGCGTGCGGGAGCTGGTCGCGCGGCTCAAGGCGCTGCTGCGCCGCGCGCGGCCCGAGCGCGACGAGGCCCTGATCGAGGCGGGCGCGCTGCGCGTGGACCCCGCCGCGCGCGAGGCGAGCTTTGCCGGCCGGCGGCTCGAGCTCACACCGCGCGAATTCGACCTGCTCGCCTTCTTCGCCCGGCATCCGGCGCGCGTGCTCTCGCGCGACGAGCTGCTGCGCAAGGTGTGGGGATACAACTACGTCGGCGAGACGCGCACCGTGGACGTTCACGTGCGGCGCCTGCGCCAGAAGCTGGGCGACGGAGAGCGCGTCATCGACACCGTGACCGGCGCCGGCTACAAGCTGGTCGTGCCGCCGGCGAGCAAGACCTAGCGCGTGGGTCCCCCGGCTCCCCGGCTCGAATTTGCGCGGCGGTAACCCGTCCGTCATGCGGTCGCGCCCCCGGCGCGGATAGTCTCGCGCTCGCGGTGACCGTTCTCTGGCCGATGCGCCGCGGCCCGACGTCCGGACTGCCAACGACTCGCGCCGGGAGCAGGCGCACGAGCGTGACCCGCGCCCGGCGTGGGCGTCTTGCGCGGGCCGCTTGATCGCTGGACCCTCCTGGGCCGCCTCGCTACGCTCCGTCGTACACTCGCTGGCTCCTACGTTTCCCCGGAGCGACCAGGCATGATGCTTTCCCTACGGGCGCGGCTCTTCCTGCTGCACGCGCTCGTCGTCGCCGCCGCGCTCGCGATCATGACCACGCTCGCCATTCGCGAGCAGCGCGGCTGGCTGATCGCGCACCATCTCGAGGATCTCGAGCGCGCGGCGGCGCGGGCGGCGGCGGCGCTGCCGGTCGATCCCGCCGCGAAACCGGGCGGAATCCCGGCGCTCGCCGACACGCTCGGGGCCCTGCTGGGCGCACGCGTCACCCTGCTCGATGCGACCGGGCGCGTGCTGGGCGACTCGGAGGTGCCGCGCGCGGATCTGGCCGCGGTCGAGAACCACGCGTCACGGCCCGAAGTGGCCGCCGCGCTCGCCGGACGGCCGGGACGCGCACAGCGCTACAGCCACACCGTGGGGGTCGATCTGCTCTACGTGGCGCTGCCGCTGCGTGACACGCGCGGGCTCGCCGCGATCCGCCTCGCCGAACCGCTGGCGCGCGTGGCGGGTCTGGAAGGCTCGCTGCTGGGGCTCGCGCTCGCCGCGGCGCTCCTCGCCCTGCTGCTGAGCGTGCCGCTGGTGTTGTGGGCGACCGGCCGGCACGTCACGCGCCTCGCCCAGCTCGAGCTGGCTGCGAATCGGCTCGCGGCGGGTGCCCCCGACGCTCGCGCCCGCGAGCAGCCCGCCGACGAACTGGGGCGGCTGGGGCGCGCGATCAATGCCATGGCCGCGGAGCGTCGCATGCGGCTCGAGGTGCTGGAGCGCGAACGCGACGAACGCGAACGCATCCTGGCCTCGATGAGCGACGGCGTCGCGCTGATCGGCGACGACGGCCACATCGCGCGCATGAATCGCGCCCTCGCGGAGCTGCTCGGGCAGCCGCTCCCGGCCGCCCCTGGCACGCCGCTCGCCGCCTATGCGCGCGCGCCCGAGCTGGACGATCTGCTGGCGGAGGCGCGCGCGGCCGGCGGCGGCCGCGTGGCGGAGCTGCGGTTGTGGGGCCCGCGGCCGCGCCGGGTGCGCGCGTCGGCGACGCCGCTCGAAGGCGGGGGCTCGGGGGCGTTGCTGCTCGTGGTCCACGATCTCTCCGAGGCCGAGATGCTGGCGCGGGTGCGCCAGGACTTCGTGGCCAACGCCGCCCACGAGCTGCGCACCCCGCTGACCTCGCTGCGCGGCTACGCCGAGACGCTGCTCGACGGCGGGCTCGAAGACCGCGAGCACCGCGAGGGCTTCGTGCGCATCATCCGCGACCAGGCGGTGCGGCTCGAGGCCCTGGTCGCCGACCTGCTGTCGCTCGCCGAGCTCGAGCGGCCGGGCGCCACGCTGCGGCTCGAGTCGTTCGACCTGCGCGAGGCCGCGGCGCGCGTCGCGAGCGCGTTGCGACCGCGCGCGCTCGAGGCTGGACTGCTCTTCGAGGTGGAGCCGGGCGAGCCGCTCACGGTGCGCGCGGACCGTGCGCGCATCGAGCAGGTGTTCGCGAACCTGATCGACAACGCGATCAAGTACACCGAGCGTGGCCGGGTGGACGTACGGCTGGGGGGCGACGCGGTACGGGCGTGGTGCGAGGTCGTGGACACCGGGCCCGGAATCCCGCCCGAGGACCAGCCGCGCATTTTCGAGCGCTTCTACCGGGTCGAGAAGGGGCGCTCGCGCGAGAAAGGCGGCACCGGCCTCGGGCTCTCGATCGTGCGGCACATCGTGACGCTCCACGGCGGCGACGTGAAGATCGCGAGCGAGCCGGGCGTGGGCACGACGTTCCGATTCGAGATCCCGTGCGATCCCGAGGGGACCCTCGCGCGCCGCGGCTGACTCCCAAGCCGCATCGTCTTCGGCCGCGCGCATTTTCCATTCCCGTAACACCTCCGACACGCGGCCACGCCTGTCCGGCGCCTAGGTTTCCCGGCGCAGGGGGGGCGGCCGCGGACGGGTTTCAAGGCGGTCCCGGAAGGCGCCGGCGATCCAGCCGCGTGATTCGGAGTTGCACCGATCGCATCGCCGCCCCCCCTCGAGCTTGGAGTCGACCACGGTCGCCCGCCGCAAGGGCCTGGCACGCCCTTGCGATCCGGGCCGGCGGCTCCAGGAAATGGCACCGCAGCGCGGGGCGGCCAGGCCCCGTCGGCGCGGGCCGCGGCGTTCAAGCCGAACTTCCAGGAATTTGTAACACCGCGTTAACAAGCCCAGCGATTTCCGGCAACCCGGAGCGCGCTAGGTTCGGGCCGTCGGCGGCACGCGGCCCGGGCCGGACGGCCCCGGGCGCTCCCCCCGAGATCCGGATGGAGGACCCGTTGAGAAAGCGACTGCAGCTGTTCGCGCTGATGCTCGCGGCCGCCGCACCGTGCGCCGCTCAGAGCGCTGTTCCGGGCGGCCCCGACAGCGCCGCGGCGCCGCCCGCGCCGATCGTGGTGGCGCCGCCCACGCCGCCCGACTTCCCGCGCGGCAGGATCAGCGGCTACATGTTCGGCGACTTCTACTACAACGTCGCGGGCGATCCGAACCACGTCTACGACGCGAGCGGTGCCGACCAGGGCAAGGCTTACATCGACAACTCCACCAAGCCGACCACGCAGGACTTGAACGGCACCCAGCTGCGCCGCGTCTACTTCCAGCTCGACAACGATCTCTCGATCCGCTACGCGACGCGTCTGCGGCTCGAGGTCGACAGCAAGTCGCTGACGTCGGACGGCAAGCTGGGGGCGAACGTGAAGGCCGCCTACTTCCAGGCGAAAAGCCTGATCCCGCGCGGCGACTTCTTCTTCGGAATGATGAGCACCCCCACCTGGGAGAACGCCGAGGAGTTCTGGCAGTACCGCTCGATCGAGAAGACGATCGGCGACTTCCGCGGCATCGGGTCGGCGGCCGACATCGGGCTCGAGCTCAAGGGCTTCGCGGACGGCGACCACCACTTCGGCTACGCGCTGATGATCGGCGACGGGCTGGGGCAAAAGCCCGAGACCGACCGCTACAAGAAGTACTACCTGACGCTCCCGCTGCGCTTCGGCGACTTGCGAATCGAGCCCTACGTCGATTACGAGAACGTCCGGCTCAATCTCAAGGACACGGTGGCGCCGCTCGACAGTGTGCCGGGCATCTACGACCGCGCGACCTACAAGCTCTTCGCGGGGTACGAATTCCGCCGCGTCGCCGTCGGCGCCGAGGGTCTGCTGCGCCTCAACCACTGGCCCACCGGGCCCAACCGGGAGCCGGCCGGCGTCTCGGTGTTCGCGCGTGGCACGGTCACGCCGACGGTCGCCGGCTTCGCGCGCTTCGACCACTGGTCGCCCGATCGCAACCTCGCGAACCGGATCGACTCGCAGTTGTGGATCGCCGGGGTCGACTGGCAGCCGTTCAAAGACATCCACGTCATGCCCAACGTCGAGGCCACCCAGTACGTCCGCAAGGGCAAGCCGTCCGGCTTCCCCGCGCACCACGATCTCCAGGCGCGACTCACGTTCTACTACAAGTTCAGCCGTCCCCAGTCCTGAGCCCCGTGCCTGGAAATGAAAGGAAGTCATCCATGACGCACATGATCCACCGCATCGCCGGCGCCCTCGCCCTGCTCGGGTTCGCGGCCGTGCCCGCCTGCGCCCAGCATCTCACCGGCGCGGGGGCCACCTTTCCGTACCCGATCTACTCCAAGTGGTTCGACGCCTACAAGCAGAAGACCGGGGTCGAGATCAACTATCAGTCCATCGGCAGCGGCGGCGGGATCCAGCAGGTCAAGGCCGGCACCGTGGACTTCGGCGCCAGCGACGCGGCGCTCTCGAACGACCGGCTCAAGGAGATGCCGCGCAAGGTCGTCCACTTTCCGACCGTGGCGGGAGCGGTCGTGCTGGCCTACAACCTGCCCGGCCTCCAGGCTCCGCTCAAGCTGACTCCCGAGATCGTCACCGGCATCTTCATGGGCAAGATCACGACCTGGAACGACAAGGCGATCGTGGCGGCCAATGCGGGCGTGGCGCCGCCGGCGGTGCCCATCCTCGCGGTCCACCGCTCGGATGGCAGCGGCACCACGAACATCTTCACCACCTACCTCTCGGCCGTGAGCGGTGAGTGGAAGGAGCTGGTCGGCGCCAACACTTCGGTGTCGTGGCCGAGCGGTGTGGGCGGCAAGGGCAACGAGGGCGTGGCCGGCATGGTGCGCCAGACGCCGGGCGCCGTCGGCTACGTCGAGCTGGCCTATGCGAGGCAGAACAAGCTCGCGGTGGCTCACGTGCGCAACAAGTCCGGGAACTTCGTCGAGCCGACGCTGGCCTCGATCACCGCCGCGGTCGCGGCCTCCGCGCCGGCACTGGCGAAGGACGTGCGCACGCCGATCGTGAACGCCGCGGCGCCCGACGCCTATCCGATCTCGGGCCTGACGTTCCTGATCGTCTATCAGGATACGAAGGACGCGACGCGGGGAAAGGCGCTGGCCGACTTCATCGGCTGGGCGATCCACGACGGCCAGTCCATGGTGGAGGCGCTCGACTACGCGCGGCTCCCCGAGGCGGTGGTGAAGGTCAACGAGGCCACGCTGCGGACGCTGACGACGGGCGGGAAGAGAATCCTGCCGTGAGCGCAGGGCGCTGAGGTGGGTGTCGGGATGACCACGATGCGCGCCGCGGCGCTCGCGCGCCCGCGCACGAAGACGCTCCCGCGCTGGCTGTCGGCGGACGAGCTTCACCGCCGGCTGCTGGCGCTGGCGGCGCTCTCGGTGTTCGCGGTGGTCGCGCTGATCGTGTGGGAGACCGCCCACGGCGCGCTGCCCGCAATTCGCGCCTTCGGCTGGCGCTTCCTCGTCGGCACGACCTGGGATCCGGTGGCGGAGAAGTTCGGCGCGCTGCCCTACCTCTACGGCACGGTGGTGTCCTCGACGCTCGCGCTGGTGCTCGCGCTTCCGCTCGGGGTCGGCGCCGCGGTCTATCTGGCCGAAATCGCGCCGCGCGGGGTGGGCCAGGCGGTATCGTTCGTGGTCGAGCTGCTGGCCTCGATCCCGAGCATCGTCTACGGCATCTGGGGGATGTTCGTGCTCGCCCCCTTCCTGCGCGTCACGGTCGAGCCGTGGCTCATCGCCCACCTGGGGTTCCTGCCGCTGTTCCGCGGCTACCCGTTCGGGATCGGCATGCTGAACGCCGGGATCGTGCTCGCAATCATGATCGTGCCCACCATCGTCTCGATCTCGCGCGAGGTGCTGCTCGCGATGCCGCGCACGCTGCGCGAGGCGGCGCTGGCGCTGGGCGCGACGCGCGCCGAGGCGATCGGCGTCACGCTCGACGCCGCGCGCCCCGGGATCCTGGGCGCCGTGATCCTCGCGCTCGGGCGGGCACTGGGCGAGACCATGGCGGTGACCATGGTGATCGGGAACACCAATCGCATCTCGGCCTCGCTGCTCGCTCCCGGGGCGACCATGGCGAGCGTGATCGCCAACGAGTTCACCGAGGCGACCGGCCGGCTCCACCTCTCGGCGCTGGTCGAGATCGCGCTGGTGCTGTTCGGCTTCACGGTATTGGTCAACGGCGTGGCGCGCTTGCTGGTGCTCTGGGCCACCGGAGGCCGACGTGACGTCGCCGGCGCGGCCTGAGCCGGGCCGGGCGCGGCCTGCCGGTGGTTCGGGCCGCCGGCCGCCGGCGCCGCTCGAGAATCGCGGGCCCTCGCGGGCCCGCCGGCTGCACGACCGCGGCGTCATCGTGCTCTGTCATCTCGCCGCCGCGGTCGTGATCCTGCCGCTCGCCCTGATCGTCTGGCACCTGCTCGCGAAGGGGTTGGCCGGACTCAGCCTCGACTTCTTCCTCCACCTGCCCAAGCCGGTCGGGGAGCCGGGCGGCGGCGTGGCGAACGCGATCGTCGGCACGCTGGTCCTGATCGGGCTCGCGGCGTTGTTCGCGGTGCCGGTCGGCGTGGGCGCCGGGCTCTACCTCGCGGAATACGGCGACGGGCGGCTGGGAGCGCTGGTGCGCTACACCGCCGACGTGTTCTCGGGCGTGCCCTCGATCGTGGTCGGGGTCGCGGCCTACGGGCTGGTGGTGGTGCCGATGGGGCGCTTCTCCGCGCTCGCGGGCGGGGTTGCGCTCGGGCTCCTCATGCTGCCCACCATCGTGCGCTCGACCGAGGAGGTGGTGCGGCTGGTGCCGCGCTCCTACCGCGAGGCCGCGCTCGGCCTGGGGGCGCCGCGCTGGCGCATGATCCACTCCGTGGTGCTGCCCGCGGCCTCGGGCGCCGTCATCACCGCCTGCCTGCTGGCGCTCGCGCGCGCCGCGGGCGAGACCGCGCCGCTGCTGTTCACGGCGCTCGGCAGCCGCTTCTGGACCCTGGCGCTCGACCAGCCGATCGCCTCGCTGCCGGTCTACATCTTCGACTACGCACGGGCGCCGTACGAGGACTGGAATCGGCAGGCGTGGACCGCCGCGCTGGTGCTGCTGCTGCTCGTGACGCTGGTGTCGGCGCTGGTGCGCGTCGCCACCCGCGGGATCGTGCGGCGATGAGCGCGGCGGTCAGCGTTCGCGCCCGCGGCGCGCGCGGACTAAGCTGATGAGCGTGGACACACCCCTGCGAATCAATGCCGGCCTGGCGGCCCCGGCCCCGGGCGCGGACCGTCCGGTCGCGCCGACCGAGGCCGCGCGGCCCGAAGGCCGGCTCGCGACGCGAAACTTTCATCTCTTCTACGGGGCCCATCACGCGCTGCGAAACATCACGCTCGACGTCCCGACGAACAGCGTGACCGCGATCATCGGCCCGTCAGGCTGCGGCAAGAGCACGCTGCTGCGCGCCTTCAACCGCATGAACGACCTCATCCCCGGTGTGCGCACGCGGGGCGAGGTGAGGGTCTCGGGCGAGAACGTGCTCGATCCCGCCACCGACGTGGTGGCGCTGCGGCGGCGGGTCGGGATGGTGTTCCAGCGGCCCAATCCGTTCCCCAAGTCGATCTTCGACAACGCGGCGTTCGGCCTGCGCATGCTCGGGCTCCGCAATCGCCTCGAGGTCGAGGCGCGGGTCGAGGACAGCCTGCAGCGTGCGGCGCTGTGGGAGGAGGTCAAGGACCGCCTCGGCCAGCCGGCGTTGCGGCTCTCGGGCGGGCAACAGCAGCGGCTGTGCATCGCACGCTGCCTCGCCGTGGACCCCGAGGTCCTGCTCATGGACGAGCCGGCCTCGGCGCTCGATCCCACCGCCACCGCGCGCATCGAGGAGCTCATGCTCGACCTCAAGACGCGCTACACCATCATGATCGTGACGCACAACATGCAGCAGGCGGCGCGGGTTTCGGACCGCACCGCGTTCCTGCTCTCCGGCGAGCTGGTCGAGGCCGACGCGACCAAGCAGCTGTTCACGAGCCCGCGCGTCAAGCTCACCGAGGATTACATCACCGGCCGGTTCGGCTAGCCGGAACGGGAGACGGACGTGGAACGCCATTTCGTACGCGAGCTCGAGGCGCTCAGGGAGCAGCTGCTGCGCATGGGCGGCCACGCCGAGGCCATCATCCTCAAGGCGGTGGACGCGCTCATGCGGCGCGATCCGGCGCTGGCGCGCGAGGTGTTCGCGGCCGACAAGCTCATCGACCGGCTCGAGCTTGACATCGACGACCGCTGCCTGCGATTGCTCGCGCTTCAGCAGCCGCTCGCCCGCGACCTGCGCTTCATCACCTCGGCGCTCAAGATTTCGAACGACCTCGAGCGCGTCGGCGATCACGCGGTCAACATCGCCGGCAGCGCGATGCGGCTCGCCGAGCAACCGCAGCTCAAGCCGCGCGTGGACATCCCGCGCATGGCCGAGCTGGCGAGCGACATGCTGCATGAGGCGCTCGACGCGTTCGTGCGCGACGACGCCGAGACCGCCCGTCGCATCTGCCGGCGCGACGACGAGGTGGACAATCTCAACCGGCAGCTGTTCCGCGATCTCCTCACCTTCATGACCGAGGATCCGGCGACGATCACTCGGGCGCTGGAGCTGATCCTGGTCGCGCGCAACCTGGAACGGGTGGGCGACATGGCGACCAACGTTGCGGAGGAGGTCGTGTTCATCGCGGAGGCCCGCGTCATCAAGCATCATGCGGAGGACGCGGCCGAACACGAGGGGTTCGACCGCTCTTAAGGCCGGTGCCGGGGGAGGCCCGCCCGCTACTCCTCGGATGAGGCCCCGCGCAGACGCTTCTTCTCGCCCGCGCGCTTCTTTTCGTCCAGGCGCCGTTCCTTCGCGGCACGCGTGGGTTTGGTCGGGGTGCGGGGCTTGGGCTTGCGCGCGCGCCGCTTGAGCTCGTCGTAGACCCGCTCGAGTGCCAGCGTGCGGTTGCGGGCCTGCGAGCGGCTCTCGGTCGCGATGCGCGTGATCCCGGTCGGCACGTGGCGCACGCGCACGCTCGACTCGGTCTTGTTCTTCTTCTGCCCGCCCGGGCCCGAGGACTTGAAGGGCGTGACGACGCACTCGCGGGCCAGGCGCTCGAGGTGGAGTGGGAGGGGCACGGCGTTCGGCGGGGGTGGCGGGCCTAGGGCTCGGCGCGCACCACGGCGACCCGGCCCGCGATGAGCGCCGCCACGGCCGCCTCGCTCTCCGCGAAGAGCACGAGAAAATCGCTCGCGCCCGGGGCGGGCAGGAGCAGCAGCTCGCGCCCGTTCCACATCGCGCGGCTCAGCACGACGCGTCCCTCGTGCCGGACCGCGTAGATCTCGTGCGCGACCACGGGCAGGACGCGGCGCGTGAAGATGGCGACGCCGCGATCGGGCAGGAGCCCCGCGACGCGGCTCGTGGTCGCGGGGGTGAGCGCGTAGGCGAACGGCCGCTCGAGTGGCTCGCTCTGGTCGAGCGCGCGCGGGTCGAGCCGGATGGCCTCGACGCCCTGCGAGGAGGCGGGCTCCCGGCCCGGGTCGGCGCCGGCGGCGAGCAGGGGGACGAGCAGACGCGCGGGCTGCGGAGCGATCGCCGCCTGACGGGCACCGATCAGGCGGGCGGTGGGTTGCTTCGCTTTCGACCCGCCGCCGACCCGGGGCCGCTCCCATTTCATCATGGCGGCGACTTGCTCGGGCACCTTCTCCTCCTCGAGCCGCTGCGATTCCACGTCGCGCAGGTACTGCGCGAGCACCTCGGCCGAGGACACCGCGGTGTAGAAGTCCGAGCGCGACCGGGCCCTCGCCCAGGCGCGGTAGAGATCCACGTCATCCTGCAGCACCCGGGCGATCTCGGCCGCCAGCTCCTCGCTGGGGACCTTGTCCCCGTTCTCGACGTGGAAAACGTGCGAAGGGGCGACCCCCACCCGCTCTGCCAGATCCTGAAGGGACATTCCGCGAGCGGTCCGAAGGTCCTTGATCCGCTGCCCGATCGGGTCTGGAATCCTCGTGCGCGGCTTGGGGTTGGTTCCACGCTTCATGCTGGACAGCCTAGCTTTGGCAGGTCCGTTCGGCAACCACTGGCGACATTCTCTCTACAGGAAACAAATTCTTTGACCATTCTCCAGTCAGAGATTATAGTGCCGGTCGAAGGCGACGAGCAAACCGGCAAATGGACCGGCATGCCCGCCACGTTCTCCGCTCAGAGAAAGGATTCCATCATGAACCGCCCACTCTATCCGCGCGAACTCTTCACGTCAGATCAGGCCGGGGCCACCCTCGCGGGCCCGGATCTCGCGGGCTGGCTCGGGCGCCTGCGGCTCGCCGAGCCGCAGCGGGCGCACGGGCTCGACGTCTGGCCGCTGCTCCTCGGTGGCGAAGCCGGGGAGCCGTTCGTGCTCCTGCACCAGGCGCTCGAGGCCGGCACCTTCGATGTGCTCGAGCAGGGCCAGGGGGTCGTCAACGAGCTGCTCGCGCGCAACCGGGGCCCGCTGCCCGTGCTCCTCCTCGAGGGCGAGGCGATCGTCGGCGCGAAGCAGAACCGCACGGTCGTCGCCAGCGTGCTGGTCGGCGCGGGGCAGACCGCGAGCGTGCCGGTGGGCTGCGTGCAGCAGGGGCGCTGGTCCCCATCGTGGGGCGGATTCAAGGCGGCGCCCTCGCACGTCGAGCCGACGCTTCGCCAGGCCACCGTGAAGGAAGCCCGCACGATCGGCCACGTGGATCAGGCGAGGCTCTGGAAGGATGTCGAAATTTCGCTGGAGGCGAGCAGGACGCGCTCCGCGAGCCGCGACTACTACGAAGGGGTGGCCTCCCGGCTGGGCGCCGCGACCGAGAAGGCGCGGGCGTTCGAGAGTCTGCCCGGACAGGTGGGCGTGATCGCGCTCGTGAACCATCGCCTGCTGGGGCTCGAGATCATCGGGCACCCGGACAGCTGGGCGGCGTTGGGCCGTCGCCTGATGCCGTCGTATCTCATGGCGGCCGAGCAGGCACCCGGAAGCCCCGCGGTGGCGCCGGGCATCGGGGCGACCGACTGGCTCGCGCGAGTGGCGGGGGCGCGCATCACGTCGCGGCCTTCGCGCGGGCTGGGCGAGCAACTCGCCCTCGAGGGCCCGGGCTTCACGGGGGCGGGGTTGTGGCACGAGCAGCGTGCCGCGCACCTGGTCGCGTTCCCGGACTGAGCGGCCAGAGTTCGGGCACCGCGCGAGAGATGGTCCGTCTGGATGCGTGGACGCCTGCCCGGCGATGAGGCAGGATGCGGCGCGACATTCGCTTGGGCCGGCCGCCGGGCTCACTCCCTCCGGGCCCGAATCCTGCACCGAGCTGGAGGACATGATCCTCGTCCCGGTGGTCCTGACCGTGGGCCTCGCGGCCTACGGTATCCTCGAATCGCGTCGCCACCAGCGCAATCTCGACCGCATCCCCGTCCGCGTGCACGTCAACGGCACGCGCGGCAAGTCGTCCGTCACGCGCCTCATCGCTGGGGGCTTGAGGGCCGGCGGACGGCGCGTGTTCGCCAAGACGACCGGCACGATGGCGCGCATGATCGGCCCCGACGGCGGCGAAGTGGACGTCTACCGGGTCGGCAGCCCCAACATCATCGAGCAGACCCGCGTCGTGCGGCGCGCGCTCGAGGCGGGAGCGGACGCGCTGGTCGTCGAGTGCATGGCGGTGAGCCCCGAGCTCCAGCCGGTGACCGAGCTACGGCTCATCCGGAGCACGGTGGGCGTCATCACCAACGTGCGCGCCGACCACCTCGACGTCATGGGTCCGACCGTGGACGACGCCGCCGAGGCGCTGGCGCAGACCCTCCCGGTGGGGGGCCACGCGTTCACGGCCGAGCGCGCGCGCGCGCCGGTCCTCGAAGCGGTCGCACGGCGGCGCGGCACCCGGCTCGAGATCGTGGACGGGTCGGGGGTGGGCCGCGAGGATCTGGCGGGTTTCTCCTACTTCGAGCACGCCGAGAACGTGGCGCTCGCGCTCGCGGTGTGCGCCCACCTCGGCGTGGACCGCGCGACCGCGCTGCGCGGCATGCAGGCCGCGACCCCCGACCCCGGCGTGCTGCGCCGCTACACGGTGCGCAGCGGACGGCGGGTGGTCGAGTTCGTGAACGCGTTCGCCGCCAACGACCCGGACTCCACGCTGCTCATCTGGCAGCGTCTCGGTCTCGATCGGCGCGAGCCGGGCGTGCGGCGCATCGTGCTCGCGAACTGCCGCCCCGACCGGCTCCAGCGCTCGGGCCAGATCGCCGAGCTCGTGGGCCGACGGCTCGATCCGGACTTCGTGGTTCTGACCGGCGGGGGCACGGCGCTGGTGGCGTTCCAGGCCGTCCAGCACGGGCTTCCGGCGGATCGCATCCGCGACCTGGGCGGGTACGACGCGGAGCGCGTCTACGAGCACGTGCTCGACCTGGTCGAGGACCGGGGCGTGGTGGTCGGGATCGGCAACATCGTCGGGCTGGGCGAGGAGATCGTGCTCCACTTCAGCAACCGGGCGGTCGAACGTGGTTGAAGAGGCGATCGGCCTGGGGCTCGCGATCAGTCTCGTCTTCTCCGAGACTCTCGGCCTCGCGGCGGGCGGCATGGTCGTGCCCGGCTACCTGGCGCTCATGATCCACGAGCCGCTGCGCATCGTGGGCACGGTCGCGGTCTCGCTGCTAACCCTCGGCACGCTCAAGCTGTTGTCGCGCTACGCGCTGGTCTACGGCCGCCGCCGGATCGTCGTCGCGGTGCTCATTGGCTTCATCTACGGCGCCCTGTCGCGCGACCTGCTGGTCTTCAAGCTCCACGACCTGCCGGTGGACCTGCGCACCATCGGCTTCGTCATCCCGGGGCTCATCGCCAATTGGATGGAGCGCCAGGGCGTGGTCCAGACCGTCTGCGTCATGACCACGACCGCGGTGCTGGTGCGGCTGCTCCTCATGCTGATCAACGCCGGGAACCTCATCCGATGAGCCTCTCGCGCGCCTCGACCCCGGCGCTCGTCGGGCTGGCCTGCTTCGCGCTCGCCGCTTACGCGGTCGCGGAGCGCTCGCTCACGCCGGTGCACGCCGAGGCCTACCGGATGAAGCTCGAGGCAGTGCGGCTGATGCAGAAGGCAGAGGGGGCGATCGCGACCTCCAAGCGCGAGCGCGGCGTCGCCGTGGACCCGCGCAACGATCCCACCGGCTCGGGGCTCGTGGGGCCCGAGTTCACGCTCATCACGACCGACCGCGGCGCCCAGGCGGCGAAAAGCCTGGCCGCGCATCCCAACTTCGCGGCCGCGGTGACCCAGATGATGCTCCAGGCGGGGGTGCGCGGCGGCGACCTGGTCGCCGTGGGGATGACGGGCTCGCTGCCGGGAATGAACCTGGCGGTGCTCGCCGCCTGCCGGGCGATCGGCGCCGAGCCCATCCTGATCACGTCGGCCGGCTCCTCGATGTTCGGCGCCACCGACCCCGAGATGAGCTGGCTCGACATGGAGGCGGTCGCGGTGAAGGCCGGGCTGTGGCCCTACCGTTCGCTCGCGGCCTCGCTGGGGGGCGGGGGCGACGTGGGGCGCGGGCTGTCGCCGGCCGGGCGCCAGCTCCTGATCGACGCCATCGACCGGGGCGGCGCCCGTCTGCTCGATCCGCCCAACCTGCTGGTCGCGGTGCGCGAGCGCGTCGCCCTCTACGACTCGGTCGCCGCCGCCCGCGGCAAGCCGATCAGGCTCTACGTCAACGTCGGCGGCGGGGTCGCGAGCCTCGGCGGCGCCCAGAACGGCCGGCTCATCCCCGCCGGCCTCAGCCAGCGCCTCACGACCCGCAACTATCCGAACCGCGGCGTCATCAACGTGCTGGGCGAGCGCCGCCTCCCCGTCATCCACCTGCTCCAGGTCGAGCGGCTGGCGCGCGAGTTCGACATCACCGACGGCGCGGCGAACCCCGAGCCGGCGGGCCAGGGCATGCTGTTCATCCGCAAGCGCTACAACCTGTGGATCACCGCCGGCGCCGCGCTGCTCGTGCTGCTCGCCAACCTGTTCGTGCTGCGGCTCGACCTCCGCCAGCAGCTGCTGGGACAGCCACACCCCGAGAGGACACCCCCGAAATGAACCTCCTGACACGCACCCTGTTCCCCGCCCTGGCGATGCTGGGCCTCGCCATCACGGCGGCTGCCGCGGGCTGGGAGAGCATCGAGAAACTGCCGGGGCACGACGCCGTCACCGTGACCGTCCGCAAGAGGCCGCGCACCTACTTCCGGCTCACGCCGCGGGCGCCGCTCACGGTCACGGTGAGCGGGCCGGCGCGGCTGCGCGTCATCTCGCGCGCGGTGCTCACCGAGCGGCCGGAGGGTGAGGCCGCCTACCAGATCGTGGCGCTCGAGGGGGAGCAGGCGCTGCGCGCGGCCGACGAGCGCGCCGGGGCCGCGCGCGGCGTGAAGGCCGAGGGGGTCGCGGCGCTGGGCGCGGGGCGGCGGATGATCGTCGAGGTGCCCGCGGGCACGCACGCGATCCGGCTCGTCCTCACGGGACTCCGGGAGGTGCTGGTGCGCCTCCAGCGTGCCGAGCCCGCGCGGGCGCCGATCGAGTGGGTGAGCCTGACCCCGGTCCGGGCCTCGCGCAGCGTCTCGGTGATCGAGGGGGAGAAATCGATCGCCTACTACAGCATCCTGCCGGACCGGCCGGTCGTGCTGCGCGTGGTCGGCCCGAGCACGCTCGACTGCATCACGCGTCTCGACTACGAGCCCGCGATGATCGGCGCCCAGGCCTATCGGCTGCGCGTCGTCGAGCACGGGCGCACGCTGCGCACGCTCGATTTCCACACCACCAAGTCGGGTGCGGCCACGTACACCGGGCTCGAGCACCGCGTGCCGTCCAAGCTCGACCGTTTCAGTCTCGCGGTCGGCGGCGGGCTGCACGAGATCGAATTCCATCTGGTTCGACCGGCGCGCGGCTCGGCGGAGATCCACGCCCGGATTCCGGCGCCCTCCGTCGGCAACCAACCATGACCACTCTCGAGGGAGCTTCCATGGAACGCAGGCGCGGCTGGACGTGGCACGGAGGGTTCACGGGACTTGCGCTCGTGGGGCTCATCGTGGGCGCGCCGGGCGCATGGGCGGCGGCGGGCCAGAGCCTCGGTCTCGCGGTCGGCCTCTCGACCTGGTACGACAGCAACCTGCTCCAGTATTCGGACCCGCAGCTACGCGAACTGGACGCCTGGGATCCGGTGTCCCAGCCCGGCCGGTTCGCGATCGAGTCGCACGACGACGTGACCTTCAATCCCTCGCTCGCCCTGACCTGGGAGGGGGACGAGGGCCACGGCCGCCGGCACAGTGTGCGCTTGAAGGGCGACGGCGACTACCACGCCCGCAACCGCACCGTCGATTTCCGCTCGGCGGGTCTCACCTGGCGCGAGAGCTTCGCCGGGGGGCACCGCCTCGCGCTGCGCGGCTACCTCTTGCCGGCCTACTACCTGCGCCAGCTCCACGTGACGGGGACGGGGTTCGCGCCCGGCGTCTACGAGCGCGCCCAGTTCGATCTGGCGGTCGGGGAGGCGGCATGGACGCAGTCGCTGCGGCGCGGCACGCAGCTCGGATTCGGCTACCAGTTCGAGCGCCGCTCCTACACGCCCTTCTTCGCCGAGCGCACCTCGGGCACCCACCAGGGCGAGCTCACCCTGGGGTTCACGCGGCTCCCCCATCGCGCCGCGCTGGAGCTGCTCGGCGGCTACCGCAAGAGCCTCGCCGACGGCCGCAACCTCTCCGCAGGGGCACTCCTGTCCACCGCCGACGTGAGCTACCACGGCTGGCAGGGGGGATTGAGCGGCCGCACCGAGTTCTCGCGCCGCGCGGGGCTGCGCACCGGCGCGGATCTCGCCTACCGCCTCGAGCAACGCTCCTACGACGCGGAGCGCCCGCAGGATACCTCCCACTTCGGTCGCCGCGACCTCAAGCACACGATCGAGGCGGGGCTGCGAGCGCAGCTGCGCTCGCACTGGACGCTGCGCGGCTTCGACCGCTTCGAGAGCAACGACGCCCGCTACGGCGGCGCGGTCACGCTCGCGAGCGATCCCGGCAGCTACCGGCAGAACCTGGTGGGGGCGGAGATCGTGTGGTCGGGCGACCTGTGGGCGCGCGCCCGCGGCGCCGCGCCACCCGACGATGAGGGCGGCCGCTGAGCCCGGGCCGGCGCGAGGCGGTGCGCCGCGGCGCGTCACCCGCGGGCCGCTGAGCCCGGAATCCCGCCGCCGGGCGGCCGCCTCGCCGCGTTCGTGCGGCCCGGCTTGCCCGGGGCGGGGCGTCCTCCTATCCTGCCCGGAATCCCACGCCACGTCCCGCCCGTCCATTCCGGAGGTCTCATGCACATCCTTCCGCGCACCGCGGTGGCCTTCCTGCTCGCGACCGCGGTGGTGGCGCCGGGGCCCGATCGCGCCGCCGCCGCGCCGGCCGGCGCCCTGACACCCGAACAGCTCGTGGTCGAGCGCCACACGCTCCCCAACGGGCTGGTCGTGCTCACCCACGAGGACCACAGCGTCCCGACGATCACGTTCTGGCAGTGGTACCGGGTGGGCTCGCGCAACGAGTCGCCCGGCATCACCGGCATCTCGCACTTCTTCGAGCACATGATGTTCAACGGCTCGAAGCGGGTGCCGCCCAAGGAATACGACAAGATCCTCGAGTCGAACGGCGGCTATTCGAACGCGTTCACCGACCGCGACATGACCGCCTACTACGAGGACGTCGCCTCGGACCGGCTCGACAAGGTGCTGTTCCTCGACTCCGACCGCATGGCTTCGCTCTCGCTGCTGCCCGAGCAGCTCAAGAGCGAGATCGAGGTCGTCAAGGAGGAGCGGCGGCTGCGCACCGACAACGACATCGCCGGCATGATCGACGAGCAGCTCTACGCCACCGCGTTCGTCGCCGCGTCCTACCGCTGGCCGGTCGTGGGCTGGATGGGCGATCTGAACCGCATCCAGCGCGACGAGATGGTCAACTACTTCCGCACCTACTACGCGCCCAACAACTGCATCCTGGTGCTCACCGGTGACTTCGACACCAAGAGCGCGCTGGCCCAGATCCAGGGCGCCTTCGGCCGCATCCCGGCCCAGAAGCCGCCCCTGCCGCCCATCAACTCCGAGCCCGAGCAGCGCGGCGAGCGCCGCGCCCAGGTGCACTATCCGGCGCAGGATGTGAGCTTCGAGATGGGCTACAAGGCTCCGGGGGTGGCGAGCCCGGACATCTACGTGCTCGACGTGCTGTCGTCGATCCTCTCCGACGGCGAGTCATCGCGGCTCCACCAGGCGCTGGTGTACGAGAAGCAGATCGCGCTCTCGGCCAGCACCTCGTTCCAGACCCGGCTCGACCCGGCGCTGTTCGAGATCTACGTCGAGATGAAGGCCGGCAAGACCGCCGCCGAGGGCGAGAAGGTGGTGGACGACGTGCTCCAGCGCATGATCGCCGAGGGACCGACGCCGCGCGAGCTCGACAAGGCCAAGAACCAGCTCGAAGCGCACTTCGTGCGCCAGATGAGGACCAACAACGGCGTGGGCCAGGCGCTCGGCTACTACGAGCACGTGTTCGGCGACTACCGCAAAATGTTCCAGACCGTTCCCACCTACCGCGCGGTGACCGCGGCCGACTGCAAGCGCGTCGCCAAGCAGGTCTTCGATGCGCGCCGCCGCACCGTCGTCGAGCTGGTGCCCGAGAAGGAAGCGACCGCGGCCGCCTCGTCGGCCCCCACGGCCCCATGATGAAAGGAACCTCCATGTCGTTCTCACGCGGGTTCGTGAAGACCGGCGCCGCCCTGCTGGCCGCCGCCCTGCTCGCCGCGACCGGCCCCGGAGCGATCGCGCCCGCGCGGGCGGCCACCGGGACGCTCCGGCTTCCCCCGGTGCGCAAGATCACGCTCAAGAACGGGCTCACGGTATTCGTCATGCCCACCCACCGCGTGCCGCTCGTGGACCTCCGGCTGGTCGTGCGCGCCGGCTCGGTCAACGACCCGGCCGGCAAGGAGGGGCTCGCGAGCCTCACCGCCGATCTCCTCACCCAGGGCGCGGGCAAGCGCACCGCCCGGCAGCTCGCCGAGGCGATCGCGTTCGTCGGGGGCACGCTCGACGCGAACGCCGGAGCCGAGCAGCTCACGGTGACCTGCAGCGTGCTCACCAAGGACTACGCGTCCGGGCTCGAGCTGTTCCGCGACGTGATCGTCTCGCCGTCGTTTGCGGCCGAGGAGTTCGCGCGCATGAAGGCCGAGAAGCTCGGGCAGATCGCGAGCGACCGGGACGACCCCTCGGAGCTCGCGAACAACGAGTTGGGTCCGTTCCTGCTGGGCGAAAGCCCGCTCGCCCACCCGGTCATCGGCCGGCAGGCGTCGGTGGGGGCGATCACGCGCGCCGACGTCATGGCGTTCCAGAAGCATTACGTCACGCCCGCCAACTCGATGCTCGCGGTGGTCGGGGACGTCGATCCCGACCAGGTCGTGGCCTCGCTCGAGTCCGCCTTCGCCGCATGGAAGGGCGGCGCGGGGGCGGCCGCGGCTCCTGTCTACGGGGCGCCGGAGGCGGTGACCGGACGGAAGGTCTTGATCGTGAGCAAGCCCGAGGTCACCCAGACCCAGATCCGGCTCGCCACCCTGGGCGTGCCTCGCAACTCGCCCGACTACTACGCGATCACGGTCGCGAACACCATCCTGGGCGGCGGTTTCACCTCCCGGCTCGTCAACGAGATCCGCGTCGTCCAGGGGCTCACCTACGGCATCGGGAGCCGCTGGTCCATGTACCGGAACGCCGGCACCTTCGTCATCGTGACGTTCACGCGCAACGAGACGCTGCGCAAGTGCATCGACGCTTCGCTCGCCGTGGTGCAGAAGCTCGTGGACCAGGGACCGAGCGAGGAGGAGCTCGCCAAGGCCCGGCGCTACCTCACCGGCCAGTACCCGCTCGGGCTCCAGGCTTCGGACGCCCTGGCGGCGCAGATCCTCAACATCGAGTTCTACGGGCTCGACCCGCGCTACCTCGAGACCTACGCGGAACGCATCAACGCCGTCACCATGGCCGACGTCCGGCGCGTGCTCAAGCAGCGCTTCGGCGTGAACGACCTGCGCATCCTGGTGGTCTCCGATCCCAAGACCGCGCAGCCCGCGCTCGAGAGTCTGGGGCCGGGCACGGTGTTGGCCACCCCCTAGCCGGCGCGCGCGGGCGAGGGAGCCACATGAGCCGCGGGCTTCCGCTCCGCATGCTGATCGGGCTGCTCGCCGGGCTCGCGCTCGGCGTGGCGGCGAACGCGCGCTTCGGCGATTCCCCGGCGCTGGCGCGCTTCATCCATCTCGTCACCGAGCCGGCGGGCCGGATCTTCCTCCGGCTCCTGTTCATGCTCGTCATTCCGCTCATCGTCTCGGCGCTCGCGCTCGGCGTGGCGGGGGTGGGCGATCTCGGGCGGCTGGGGCGGATCGGGCTCAAGACCCTCGTCTACACCGTCGTGGTCTCGAGCATCGCGGTGCTGCTCGGGGTCGGCATGGTCAACCTGTTCCGCCCCGGCGACGGGCTCTCGCCGGCGCTCAAGCAGCGCCTCGCAGCCCAGGCCGCGGCCGCCCCGCTGCCGCCCGCGGCGGCCGCCGGCGCGACCGGCGTGGACTTCCTCGTCAACCTGGTGCCCAGCAACATCGTCAAGGCGATGGGCGACGGGGACATGCTGGCGCTCATGGTGTTCGCCCTGTTCCTCGGCATCGGGCTGGCGGTGGTGCGCACCGAGCCCGCGCGGCGCTTCGAGGAGGCGCTCCAGGGACTCTACGACGTGGTCATGCACCTGCTCGGCCTGGTCATCCAGATCGCACCGCTCGGGGTGGCGGCGCTGCTGTTCACGCTCAGCGCGCGGCTCGGCGTCGGGGTCCTGCGCCAGCTCGGCGCCTACGTCGCGGTGGTCGTGGGGGCGCTCGCGATCCACCAGTTCGTGGTCTACTCGATTTCGGTGAGCTGGCTGGGCGGCATGAGCCCGTGGCGATTCTTCCGCGGCATCCGCACCGCCATGCTGACCGCGTTCTCGACCGCCTCGAGCAACGCCACCCTGCCCACCGCGCTGGTGGTCGCCGAGCGCGAGCTCGGGCTGCCGCCCCACGTGAGCCGCTTCGTGCTCACGGTGGGCTCGACCGCGAACCAGAACGGCACCGCCCTGTTCGAAGGGGTGACGGTGCTGTTCCTGGCGCAGTTCTACGGCGTCCACCTCGGCTTCTCGCAGCAGCTGAGCGTGGTGTTCATCTGCATCCTGGGCGGCATCGGCACCGCGGGCGTGCCGGCGGGGTCCATTCCGGTGGTCATGATGATCCTGGGACTGGTGGGGGTGCCGGCCGAGGGCATCGGCATGATCCTGGGCGTGGACCGCTTCCTCGACATGTGCCGCACGACGCTCAATGTGACCGGCGATCTGGCCGCGGCGGTCGTGGTGTCGCGCGGCGAAAGCGCGCGGGCCCCGCTGGCCGGCGACTAGCGCGGGGTCTCGAGCCCCGGTCTGGCGCGGGGCCGCGCCGCGCGTGCCCCTCAAGTCGGGGCGTTCCGGGACCGATACCGGGGTTGCACCGGCCCGCCGGGCCGAACCCTGTGCTCCACGGAGGGAGTCGCCATGCCCCGCACGCGGGCCATCCACGCACGCCTTGCCCCCTTGATCGTGGCGGCCGCGATCGCGGCGGTCTTCGTGCCCGCCGGGTCCCCAGCGGCCTTCGTGTCCGCCGAGTCCGCCTCGGTGCGGCCGCAGGACGGCGCTCCCGCGCCGCCGGCGCAGATCATGATCAAGCGGCACAAGGTCCTGGTGCCGCCGCCCGCCGGCATGGTCTCGGTGATGGGGCAGGACTGGATCCTCGACGGCATCGTCCAGGGCACGACCACCAAGCAGTTCTACCTCGAGGCGGTATTCATCCCCTCGTTCGTGTGGGATTCCTACCAGGAGCGCCACGCCGACGACCAGCTCCTGGTCGACTTCGCGATCGTTCAGACCTCGAAGCGCCTGACCTTCGACGACCAGGACAACTGCGACGCCTTCTATCGCGTGCGCCGCGCCCTCAACGAGAGCTTCAGGCTTCAGATCGCTTCGATGGGCTCACCGCTCCGGCAGGTCATGGACGCGTCGTCCGAGACCGAGGTGCGCTCGGCGATCTCCAACGTGGAGATCGACGACGGGCGCATGGTGCCGCTCAGCATCATGCGCAACGACGACGAGGCGTTCAGCGCCGTGGCCGCGACGCGCTTCACGGCCACCGTGGACGGCCAGAAGAAGTCCTGGATGATGGTGGTCGGCATGTCCATGGTGCTCGTGAAGGACCGCGTCGTCTACCTCTACAAGTACAAGCGCGGCCCGCCCGATCCCACCCGGGTGGCCGCGGTCCGGCGCTCGCTCGCGATTTGGACCAACCTGGTGCTCAACACGAACGGTTCGCAGATCGAGTAGCCGGCGCGCCCCGGCGCACGGAACGGGTGGGCGCCCGACCGGGTCGATCCTTGTGCTAGGCTCCCGCGCCGTGAGCACCCCGCCGCCCGCGCCCGCCGCCGCGCCCCAAGCGCCCGCCGTGCCCCCCGCGCCTGCGCGCGGCCTGGCCGGCATCAACCGCAACATCGTCGCCCTCGGGTTCACCTCGCTGCTGACCGACGTGTCGACCGAGATGATCATCCCCGTGCTGCCGCTGTTCATCACCGGGACGCTCAAGGCCTCGGTCGCGAGCCTGGGGCTCATCGAGGGGGTGGCCGAGAGCACGGCCTCGTTGCTGCGCCTGGGCTCGGGCTGGCTCTCGGACCGCATCGGGCGCCGCAAGCCGTTCCTGATGCTCGGCTACGGGCTCTCGACCGTCGCCAAGGCGACCATGGCGATCGCCGCCTCGTGGCCCGCCGTGCTGGGCCTGCGCTTCGCCGACCGCCTCGGCAAGGGGCTGCGCAATCCGCCGCGCGACGCGCTGATCGCCGACTCGGTCGAGCCGCGCTACCGGGGCCGTGCGTACGGCTTCCACCGCGGCCTCGACACGCTGGGCGCGGCGATCGGGCCGCTGGTCGCCGCCGCCCTGCTGGCCGGAAGCCCGGGCGATCTACGGCGCGTGTTCCTGTGGTCGGCCCTCCCCGCGACGCTCTCGCTCGCGGTGCTGGGCTGGTTCGTGCGCGCGCCCCGCCACCAGGCGGCGCAGCGGGCGCCGCTCCACCACCAGGTGCGGGAGATGGGGGGACCGTTCGCGCGCTTCCTGGTCGCCGACGGCCTGTTCCAGCTCGCCAACAGCAGCAACGCGTTCCTGCTCCTGCGCGCCCGCGACGCCGGCTTCAGCTCCATCCAGGTGCCGCTGGTCTACGTGGGCTACAACATCGCCTACGCGCTGCTCTCGTACCCGGTCGGGATCGTCTCGGACCGCATCGGGCGTCGTCGTCTCCTGGTCGCGGCCTACGCCCTCTACGCGCTCATCTACGCCGGCATGGCATGGCGCGCCGAGCGCGGCCTGGTGATCGGCGCCTTCCTGCTGCTCGGGCTCCACAGCGCGCTGCTCGAGGTCTCGGAGCGCAGCATGATCGCCGACTTCGTGGGCGCGGAGCGCCGCGCCACCGCGTTCGGCGTCTACCATACGGTGGTCGGCCTGGCCCTGCTGCCCGCGAGCGCCCTGGCCGGATGGCTGTGGGACCGCTTCGGCGCCCGGGCCACATTCGGGCTCGACGCGGCGCTGGCCATCGCCGCGGCGGTGCTGTTCGTGGTGCTGCTGCCCGCGCGCGACGAGCAGGTGGACCGCCACCGTGACCCGGCTGCGTGACCTGGGCGAGTTCGGCGCGCTCGCGCGGCTGATGCGCGGGCGCGCGACGCACCCCACGGTCGTCGTGGGCCCGGGCGACGACGCCGCGATCCTGCGCCCGGCCCCGGGCATGGATCTGGTCGCGACCACCGACGCGTTCGTCGAGGGCCGGCACTACGCGCCGGCGTGGCTCGATCCCGCCGGGCGCGGAGCGCGGCTCGCGGCCGCGAACCTCAGCGATCTGGCCGCGATGGCCGCGCTGCCGCGCTGGGCGCTGCTCTCGATCGGGGCGCGCGCCGACCACGAGGTCGAAGCGCTGGTAGCGCTCGAGCGCGGGCTCGAGCGGGCGCTCGGGGCCGAGGGCGCGGTCGTCGTGGGCGGGAATCTCACCGCGACCGAGGGCCCGGAGTGGCTTTCGCTGACGCTGCTGGGCGAGGTCGCGACCGGACGGGCGTGGACGCGGCGCGGCGCGCGCGCCGGGGACCTCATCGCGGTGAGCGGCGCTCCGGGGCGGGCGGGCGCGGGCCCGCGCCGGGCCGCGCGCGCCCGCGCCGCGGCGCCGG
>JBGQIE010000002.1:0-59171 GCA_041498315.1 Candidatus Eiseniibacteriota bacterium | reverse complement strand
GGTCTGCGTCGCGGCGAGCGCCGCGATGTACTCCTCGGGCAGCCGGTGGTGGCGGGCGCCGCGCACGATGGTGTCGAGGTAGCGGCGCGAGGGCGGCGTGGGCTTCGCGGGGCGCGCGACATAGGTCGAGGCCCGCACGCGCCGCGGGATGGAGCCGTCGTCGGGCCGCGTGAGCTCGACCGTGACCTGCTCGCGATCGTAGTGGTTGTCGGGATTGCCGGGCCCCCGGAACCCTTCGTGCGTGTCGAGCGTGTCGAGGCAGGCTTGCGTGACCTCGAACAGGACGCCCCACACGGTCGGGCCGTGGGAGGGCACGATCCCCGAGGTGCCCCCGCCCCAGGTCTCGGAGTTCCGCGGGAACACGAGCCGGTGGTCGTGGAGCGCGGCGAGCCCCACGGTCTGCGCGGTCGGGCAGCGCGAGCCCATCTCCACGGGGTCGAGATTCGAGCCGTAGGCGAAGTAGAGCATGGAGCCTCCTGGCGCCCGCGCGGTTGTCACCCCCCCGAGCCGTGGCTATGATACTCCGACCCGCCGCGCGGGGTAGCCCGAGCGGCGGGCCCGCGCGTTCACCCGGTTTCGCTCGCCCTCGGAGATCCCCGACATGCCGGTGGATTTTCTCGCGTTTGGCCCGCATCCCGACGACGCCGAGATCGGCTGCGGCGCGATGCTCCTCAAGGTGAAGGGCCTCGGCCACTCGACCGGCATCATCGACATGACGACCGGCGACATGGGGTGGGGCACGCCCGAGATCCGGCTCAAGGAGTGCGCCGATGCCGCGCGCATCCTCAAGCTCGACGTGCGCGAGAACCTCGACCTGGGCGACTGCCGCATCGAGGACACGTTCGAGAATCGCTGCAAGGTGGCGGGCGTCATCCGCAAGCACCGGCCGCAGATCGTCTTCGCGCCCTACTACAACCTGCCGATCGGGCGCGGGCTCGGGCACAACGATCACTACAAGACCGGCCAGCTCGTCTCCAACGCCTACAACCTCGCCCACCTGCGCAAGGCGCCGGTGCCGGGCGAGGCCTACCAGGCCAAGGCGATCTACTACTACTTCCTGCCGCCCGGGACGGTGCCGACGTTCATCGTGGACGTCAGCGACCAGTTCGACGACTGGATCGCGGCGCTCGACTGCCACCAGAGCCAGTTCCATCACCCCGAGCGGCCGCGCCACGCGAACCAGCCGCACGTGCGCGAGCTCTTCGACGCCTCCGCCCGCAACTGGGGCTGGCAGATCGGCGCCCGTTACGGCGCGGCCTACCTGTCCACGGGACCGCTCAAGGTGGGCGACCCGCTGTCCCTGGTGACGGACGTGATCCCCAGGAGCTGACCCCGGACCACCCGGGGGCTGCGCCCATGCGCCACCTCATCCCGCGCAGGCTGCCGGTCCTGGTGCTCGCGGGGCTGCTCGCGGCGGTCCTCGCCGCGTGCCCGCCGGCGCGGGCGGGCGACGCGGATGCCCGCTTCCAGCGGCTCGCCGACGAGTTCCTCGACGGCTGGCTCGCGCGCCATCCGCAGACCGCGACCCGGCTCGGCCTCCACGGGCACGATCGCGAGCTGCGCGTCGTCACCCAGGCGACGCTGACCCGGGACGCCGCCTGGCTGCACGACCTGCAGGCGCGACTCGGCACGATCCGGCGCGCCGAGCTGTCGTTCAATCATCAGCTCGACGACGAGGTGCTGTCGGCGCGCCTCGAGCGCGAGCTGCTCGACCTGGAGGTCGTGCGGACATGGGAGACCAACCCCAACGCCTACCTCGACCTGATCGCCGGGTCGATCCAGTCGCTGCTCCAGCGCCGGTTCGCCTCGGCGTGCGAGCGCGAGATCGCGGTCGTCCGCCGCCTGCGCCAGGTGCCCGAGGTGCTGCGTGCCGCCCAGGTCAACCTGCGCCATCCGCCGCGGCTCACCACCGAGGTCGCGATCGGCCAGTTCGAGGGAGTGCTGCGCATCTACCGCGAGCAGGTGCCGGCGTTCGCGACCGAGTGCCATGCGCCGGCGCTCGAGGGCGATCTCGCGGTCGCCGACACCGCCGCGGTGCGGGCGGTCGAGTCGTTCATCGACTGGATGCGCACCGGCCTGCTGCCGCGCTCGGACGGCGACTATCGGCTCGGGCGCGAGGTCTACCAGCGCAAGCTCGCCTGCGAGGAGATGGAGACCACTCCGGTCGAGAGCCTGCTCGCGCGCGGGCGGCGCGAGCTGGCGGCGACGCGCGCGCGCATGGAGCACCTGGCCGAGTCGATCGCCCCGGGGGCCGGGGTCGCGGCGGCGCTCGACTCGCTGGCGCGCGACCATCCGGACGCCGCGAGCCTGGTCGCCACGGTGCAGGACGGGCTGGCGCGCATCCGGGCGTTCGTGCGCGACCGCAGGCTGGTGACGCCGCCGCCCTCGGAGCACCTGATCGTCCGCGAGACGCCGCCCTTCCGCCGCGCCACCTCGTTCGCCTCGATGGATCCGCCCGGCGTGTGGGAGACCCGCGCCACCGAGGCCTACTTCAACGTGACCCCGGTGGACCCGGCGTGGAGCGAGCGCCAGAAGCTCGATCACCTGGGGTTCTTCAACCGCTGGTCCTCGGACATCGTCTCGATTCACGAGGCTATCCCGGGCCACTACTATCAGTTCCTGGCGCTCAAGCGCGCGCCTTCGCGGCTCCGCCAGGCGCTCGGCTCGGGCTCGAACACCGAGGGCTGGGCGCACTACTGCGAGCAGCTCGCGATCGAGCAGGGCTATGGCGGCGGCGACCCGCGCTACGAGCTGGCGCAGCTCTCGCTCGCGGCCCAGCGGCTCGGGCGCCTGATCGTGGGGCTGTCGCTCCACACGCAGGACATGAGCTACGAGGAGGCGGTGCGGGTGTTCGAGGAGCAATGCTACATGGCGCCGGTCAACGCCGAGCGCGAGGCGCGCCGCGGCGCGCTCGATCCCACCTACCTCGTGTACTCGCTCGGCAAATGGCGCATCCTCGAGCTGCGCGAGGAGCTCAAGCAGCGCCTGGGGCCGCGCTTCGATCTCAAGGCGTTCCACGACGCGTTCCTGGCCCAGGGCCCCTCCCCACTGCCGGTGGTGCGCGAGGCGCTGCTGCACGAGCTGGCGGGCGTCACCCCCGCCGCCGGAAGCGTGCCGGGGGGTACGCCCCAGAGGCTCCCCCAGAGGCTCCCATGAGCGAGCGCTTCGCCGGCCGTTACCTGCTGCTGCGCCTGCTCGGAAGCGGGGGCATGGGCGAGGTGTTCCTCGCGCGCGATCTCGCGAGCGGAACGGAGTGCGCGCTCAAGCGGCTCACAAGCCACGCCGGGCTGCCGCCCGCGGACGCGCTGAGCCGCGAGTTCGAGGCGCTCACCCGCGTGCGCCATCCCGAGATCGTCGCCGTGTACGAGCTGGGCTTCGCGCCCGAGGGCACGCCGTTCTACACCATGGAGTACGTGCCCGGGCTTTCCGCCGACCGCGCGATCGCGCGCGGCGATTGGGCGGCGCTCTACCTGGTCGCGGCCCGCGTCGCGCACGGGCTCGAAGCGCTCCACGCGGCGGGCGTGCTCCATGGCGATCTCAAGCCCTCGAACGTGATGGTGGTGCCGGGCGGCGGTGAGAAGCTGCCCGCGAGCGTGCGCCTGCTCGATTTCGGGCTCGCCGCCCTGCTGGGGCGCGAGCGCCGCGGCTACCGCGGCACCCCGGGGTTCGCGGGCCCCGAGCTGGTGCGCGGCGAGGCCCCGACGGCCGTCTCCGACCTCTACGGCCTCGGCGCCACGCTCTACGCGCTGATCGCGGGACACCCCGCCTTCGAGGCCGAAGAGGTCACCGCGCTGCTCCACCGCCAGCAGGCCGGCCCGCCCTCGGCGGTGCCGCTCGAGGAGGCGGGCGCCCCGCCCGCGCTGGTCCAGCTCGTGCTGCGCCTCCTCGCTCCGGCGCCGGCGGAACGGCCGCGCGATGCGCGCGAGGTGCGACGCGAGCTGGAGCGCATGCATCCGGCCGCCCGCCGCCCGCTCGCCGAGCGCCTGCAGGCGGTGAGCGTCATCGGCCGCGAGCGCGAGCTGGCGCGGCTGGCCCCCGGCGCCCCGCGGCGCGCGCGGCTGGCGTTCGTGAGCGGTGCGGCCGGCGCCGGCAAGTCGGTGCTGCTCGAGGCCGTGGCCGCGCGCGCCGCGCTGGCCGGCCAGTGGGTCGCGCGGCTCTCGTGCGCGAGCGGCGAGGGCGCGACCTCCGCGACACGCGCGCTGCTGCGCCGGCTTGCGGCCGGAGGGCTCGCCGATCCCGTCGCGAGCGAGCCCGAGCGCTCGCCGATCCGCCGGGCGCTCGAGGGGAGCGCGAGCCTCGAGGAGCGCGAGCTCGAGGCGGTCGTCACGGCCGCCGCCGGCTGGATGCGCGGGATCGCCGAGCGGGCCGGCGCCGTCATCGTGCTGCTCGACGATGCCGAATCACTCGATGCGTCCGCGCGCGCGTTGCTGCGCCGGCTGGCGCTCCATCCCGATGCCGAGCGCTCGCAATGGGTGTGGGCCGGGCGCCTGGGTGAGGCCGCGGACGCGCGGATGCTGGTCGAGGCCGGCACCGCCGAGTGGATCGAGCTCGGGCCGCTGACCGCCGATGAGGTCGGCCGGCTCGCGGCCGCACGGCTCGGCGAGCCCGCACCGCCGGCGCTCACCGAGTGGCTGTGGGCCCAGGCCGGCGGGCACCCCGGACTCACCGTCGAGCTGCTGCGCGCGGCGGCGGCAGGATCGGGCCTCGTGGAGGGCGAAGCCGGCCTCGCGGTGAACGCCGGGGCGCTCGGGCGCATCGGCGTGCCGGAGAGCTTCGAGCACTCACTGCTCGAGCGTTTCGCGGCGCTGCCGCCCGGACCGCGCGCCGCGGCGGTCGCGCTGGCGCTGTGGGGCCGTCCGGTCACGGGTGCGCAGCTCTCGTCCCTCGATTCCGCAGCCGACGCGGGAGCGCTCGAGGCGCTCGAGCACGCGGGCCTCGCGGCGCGCGACGACCGCGGCCTGCCACGCCTCTCGCCGCCGGCGCTCGGCGAGCGCATCCTCGGAGCGCAGCCGCCGGATGCGCTCGCGGCGCTTCGCCGGAGGATGCTCGGAGAACCTGGCCTCTCGAGTGCGGAGCGCTTCCGCCATCTGGGCGCGCTCGGCGAGGTCGAGGCGGCCCTCGAATCCGCGGACGCGGCGATGACGAGCGCTCCCGACGAGCGCCTCGCCGACGCGGCGGCAGCCCTGGCGGAGCGCGACCTCCCGGCGCGCGCCGCCGACTGGTTCGAGCGCGCGGCCCGGACGCTCATCGACCGCGGGCGCTACGCCGAGGCCATCCCGCGGCTCGAGCGCGCGCTCGAGCTGGACCCCGCGAGCCCCGATCGCCCGCGGCGGTGGTACGAGCTCGCCTTGTCCTGTTTCCACGGCGGGCATCCGCAGGAGGTCGATCGGGTGGCCGACGCCGGGCTCGCGGAAGCACCGCCGGATGCGTGGCGCGCCCGCCTGCTCACGACGAAGGTCTCGCGATTGCTCTCGATCAACCGGCCGGCCGAGGCGCTCGACCTGGAGCGCGAGGCACTGGGCCTCGCCGAAGCGGCCGGCGATGAGGATGCGATTGGCGCGTGCGCGTACAACTTGGGCCTGGCCCTCCTCGCGCAGGGCGAGCTCGAGGAGTCCGACGCCATGGCGCAGCGCTCGGTCGACGCGTACCGGCGCAGTGGGAACGAGCTGGGCCGCGTGCGGTCCATGAGCACCCGGGCGCTGATCGCCAGGCGCCGCCTGCAACCCGATGAGGCCGAACGCATGGTCCGGGAGAGCTTGGAGGTGGCGCGCGCGAGCGGGATGCGGATCGCCATCGAAAGCCAGCTGGCGAACCTGGGGGCGATCTCCTTTGAGCTCGGGCGCTGGGAGGAGGCGCGCGGGCTGTATGTGGAGGCCGTCCGCCTCGGGCTCGAGGATGGTCGATCGAGCGGGGTCACGCTGCCCTCGACCAGTCTCGCGCTCGCCGACGCGATGATGGGGCGCGCGCGCGCGGCGGTGAGGCGCGGCCGGGCCGCGCTGCGGCTTGCCCGTGCCAACTACCCACGCCTCGAGGCCTACGCGCTGCGCGTGCTCGCCGTGGCGCTGCGGACCGCGGGGCGCCGCCGCGGCGCGGCGTGGGCGGCCCGCCGGGCGCTGGCGCTCGCCCGGCGCGGCTCGCTCGCCGGCGATCTGGAATGGAGCATCATCGAACTAGGGCGGCTTCTGGCTGCCGAAGGACGCTGGGGGGAGGCGGAGCCGCTGTTCGCCGGCGCGCTCGAGACGCCGCCCGAGAAGGACACGATCGGTCACGCGGTCCTGGCCCTCATGGCGGGACGCGCGGCGGTGCGGCGGGCCGACGGCGCGGCGGCGGGAGAACGGCTGGCACGGGCCGAGGCCTGGCTGCGGAGTCAGACCGCGCCCTACGCCGCGGCGCTCGCGGACCAGCTCCGCGCCGAGATCGCGCTCATGGAGGGCCGGATCGCCGAGGGCGTGGAGGCCGCCGGGCGGGGGCTCGCCGGCCGCGCCGCCCGGCCCGCCCCACCCCACCCCGCCGTGGCGGGACTCGACATTGCGCGCGGCGCCCGCGAGGCGCGCGGCGAGACGCGCGCGCCGGTCGGCGACTGGCTCGACCAGGCCGCAAGCGCCTTCGAGCGCCTGGGCGATCATCGCAACCGCGAGCGCGCGCTCGCCCTCATGGTGCGCTGGCTGCGGCGCTCCTCGCTCCACCCCGCGGCCGCCACGCCCGAACGCAATCTGATCGAGGCGGTGAGCCGGCTGCTCAACTCGCTCTCCGATCTGCGCGAGCTGACCCAGCGCGCGATGCGCATGGCGGTCGAACAGCTCGACGCCGAGTGCGGCGTGCTGCTCCTCGCCGATCCCGAGACCGGGCAGCTCGATCCGATCGCGGAGTACGGGCTGCTCGACGCGAGCACGCGCAGCGACGCCGTCGGCTACAGCCGGCGGGTGGTGCGCCGCGTGACCGAGGAGGGCGGCGCGCTGCTCATCGGCGATGCCCCCTCGGACCCGCGCTCGCTCTCGGACAGCATGGTGGACCTGCGGCTGCGCTCGATCGTGTGCGTGCCGATGTTCCTGAACGGCAAGGTCGTGGGCGCCGTCTACCTCGCCGATTCGCGCCGTCCCGACGTGTTCAGCGAAGCCGACCGCGGCCTGCTCGAGGGCTTCGCCCAGCTCATGGCGGTGGCGATCGAGAACAGCCGCGCCCAGGAGGCGGTGCAGCGGGCGAACGAGACGCTGGTGGGCGAGAACCTTTCGCTGCGCCAGGAGATCGGCGCGCGCTTCCAGACCCACAGCATCATCGGGACCAGCGCGGTCATGCAGCGCGTCATGGCGATGACCGCGCGCGCGGCGATGACGAACACGACCGTGCTCATGACCGGCGAGAACGGCACCGGCAAGGAGCTGCTGGCGCGCGTCATGCATCACAGCGGCAAGCAGCGGCTCGGGCCGTTCGTGAGCGTGAACTGCGGCGCCATCCCCGAGACCCTGATCGAGAGCGAGCTGTTCGGCATCCTCCCCAACGTCGCCACCGGCGTGCGCGCCCGCGACGGGCGGTTCGTGCAGGCGAAAGGGGGCACGCTGTTCCTCGACGAGATCGGCGAGATGCCGCTCAAGCAGCAGGTGGCGCTGCTGTCGGCGATCTCGAGCCGCGAGATCACCCCGGTCGGAGGCGGCAAGCCCATCCCGGTGGACGTGCGCATCATCTCCGCCACCAACCGGGACCTGACCCGGGCGATCGAGGACGGCTCGTTCCGCGAGGACCTGTTCTACCGGCTCAACGTGATCCAGCTCGAGGTCCCGCCGCTGCGCGATCGGAAAGCCGACATCCCCGCCCTGGCCCAGTACTTCGTGGCCCACTTCGCCGAGCAGCAGGAGCGCGAGGTGCCGCAGCTGTCCGCCGAGTTTCTCGCGGCACTCATGCAGAGCGACTGGCCGGGCAACGTGCGCGAGCTTCAGAACTACATCGAGCGCATCCTCGCCATGAGCCCCGGCCCCGTGCTCTACCCCGACCCGCCCCCCCGCGACCTCGAGAGCCGGGCCGGAGCCATCCGGGTCGGCCACGGACGCAGGCTCTCGGAGGTGGTGGCCCGGCTCGAGCGCAAGCTCGTCGGCGACGCCTTGGAGCGTGCGCACGGCAATCAGAGTCTTGCAGCACGCGAGTTGGGCATGACTGAACAGTCTATTCGATACAAGATAAAGAAATACGGGCTTGAACGTCGCCAAGATTTGCGAGTTCGCAGTAATCGGCGATAAGACTACAATCTATTGAAAATACGCATGATGCGGCCATAATGATGGTCGCATTCGCTGTTTCTGGCGAATTGCGGGCTGCAACGGCACGTTAGAAATCGTTGGGCGATGTCACCTATTTGTATTTTTAGCAACGACTTAACGATTTGATTCCGCGGCGCGATGAACGGCACGTTCCTCGCGATATGGAGCCCACGTCACTGGTCGAAGTCCATTGCCAGACGGAGGGCTCCAATGTCAGCCGGTCGCCGAACCTCTCTCGCCGCTGTCCTGATGACCTGTGCCGTGATCGCCACGACCGCTTCGGCTGCACGTGCGCAGATGGGAGAGGACGTCCCTCCGCATTGCATCGCCCCGGCGCCCACGCTCGATGCCGTGTCTCCGGCCAGCCAGACCTCGTCGTTCGATCTCGGATCGCTCCGCCTGGGCCTGCCGCTCCAGTTCAGCGCCAGCCTCGCGGCCTACCGCTGGCTCGCGCCGCTCCGGAGCCAGTTGGAGAACCGCCAGGCGCCCGCGGTGACCTTCGCGCAGCGCGGCACCGTGCGGTCGGCATGGTGGCGAAAGCGCTTCTGAGCTCGCTCCAGCGAGAGGGGTGGGGGGCCGCCGCTCGGCCCAACGCCCTGAACATGCCGCCAGCGTCCACCGCTCGGACGCGGGCGGAGCAGGACACACGCGGGGCCACCGCTCGGCCTCTCGTGTGGCGTGACCCGCAGGAGGCCTCCACCGCTCGGCCTCTCGCGGCGCGACAGGCACGGAGGGCGTCTACCGCTTCGCCCTCCGTGTCGCAGCAGGCGCGGGGGGCCTCGACCGCTTGGCCCTCCGCGCATCATCTTTGGCTTCACCGGAATGGCCTGACGTCCGTGCTCATCCTGGGGGGATCCCCCGAGGACCGCACACAGCTCGCCCGCGCGCTTCACCGCCAGAGCCCCCATCACGCCGGGGCGTTCGTACGCGTGGAAGCCGGCCGCGACGAGACGGTGCTGTCCATGGCCCTCCAGGAGTTTCTCTCGGCGGCGGGTGCGGCGAATGAAAATCCGATCCGCCAGGCCGCGGGCGGCACCCTGTTCGTCGATGCGATCGGGAGCCTTTCGCCCGGCACCCAGCGCCTCATGCTCGAGCTGGTCTCCCGCACCGAGGGCACGGCGGCAGGCCTGTGCCGCTGGCGCCTCGTGACCGGGAATGATGCCGACCTGGCGACCGAGGTGGAGGCGGGGCGGTTCCTGGCTCCGCTCTTCGACTGCCTGGACAAGCTCCGCATCCAGCTCGAGAAGGCCTCGGCGTAATGTCCCGCAGCCACGGCGAGGTGATGCTCCTGAGCGCCCAGCCTGATGCGCACCAGCTCATGGTGCGCACGCTCCGGCGCCGCGGTGTCCGGGTGCGCATCCCCGGGCGCGGAGCCCCGCTGCGCGGCCCGGGCCGGGGTCCCGATGTCATCCTCGTCGATCTGGTCCATGGGACCGGGCTCACCCGCGACCGGGTCGAGGCGCTCAACCGGCGCCGCGGGCACGCCATCGTCGTGGCGCTGCACGAGGGCTCGCTCGAGCCCGCGCCCGACGTGACGGCCGATCTGGCCGTCGAGGGCTTCTGCCGGTCGGCGGACTGGCCGCGACTGCTGGGCACGCTCGCCGGCGTCGCGGACGCGGGCGAATCACGCTTCCACTGACGCCCCCGCCCTCCGCGGCCCGGACGAGCCACAAACAATTGACCTGGCAGTCATTGACGCGGCGCGGACGAACTCGCTAAAGTCGAGGCCTCCTCGTTCCGTATCAAGGAAGGTACGGTCTCAAGGCCCGGATCGGGCCCCCCTGGGAGGTATCCATGCAGTATCCGGCCCTGCGCCGCGGCGGAGCCCTGCTCCTGCTCCTGCTGATGGCGTGCCCGACCATGACGGTCGCCGCCACGCCCGCGCCCTCGCACCCCTCGTCCCGCTCCGCGCCCACAGGGCTCTCCGCCACCCACCGACCGGTCAGACGCACCGCGCTCCGGCGCGCCCGCCGCATGCGGCGCCCGCCCGGCGGGGTGGTGTATGCGCGCAACGCCATCCTGCTGGATCCCACCACGGACTCCGTGCTCTATCAGAAGAACGCCGAGACCCCCGCGCCGATCGCGAGCCTCACCAAGCTGATGACCGCGATCGTGTTCCTGGAGCAGAACCCCGATCTGCGGCGCCCGATCGAGGTCACGCCCGCCGACCTGCACGGCGCCGGTCACACCCAGCTCAAGAACCACGAGTCGGTCCCGCTCTACGATCTGTTCCACATGAGCCTGATGTGCTCGGACAACGCGGCGACCCGGGTGCTGGTGCGCGCTTCGGGCCTCGAGCTGGACGACTTCATCGACCGCATGAACCGCAAGGCCCACGAGCTGGGGCTCGAACACACGCATTACGTCGAAGTCACCGGACTCGACGAGCGCAACGTCTCGACCGCGGCCGACATCGCGAAGCTCCTGCAGGTGGCGGCGGACAACGCCCTGATCCGGGACATCACAACCACGACTTCCTACCAGTTCGCGGCCGCCCGGACCACGCGGCGCGGTCTGGTGCGGCATCGGATCGCGAATACGAACCGGCTGCTCCACAGCCGCTCGATCGAAGTGAACTGCGGCAAGACCGGGTTCATCCTCGAGGCCGGCTACTGCCTGGCGACCTGGGTGCACGCCCGCGGCCACGACCTGATCGCCGTCGTGCTGGGTGCGCCCACCAACGCCACGCGCTTCGCCGACGTCGTGCGCCTGCTTCAGTACACCGGCCCGCCCAGCGCCACGACGCCTCACTCCTAGCCCCGCCCCATGACCGTGCGCGACCAGGCCGGCGCCGCGCTCGCGGGCGCGGCGGCGGGCCTGGCCGGCGGATTGTTCGGCGTCGGCGGCGGCATCGTACTGGTGCCCATCCTCACCGGCCCGTTCAAGCTCACCCAGCATCAGGCGCACGGCACCTCCCTGGCCGCGATCGGCGCCACCGCGCTCGCCTCGGTGTTCGTGTACGCCGCTCACGGCAACGTAGTCTGGGGCACCGCGGCCCTGGTCGCGGTCGCGAGCGTGGTCACGGCGCGCTACGGAGCGCGCTGGGCCTCCAGGATCTCGAGGCGCGCCCTCGCGCGCGCGTTCGCGCTGTTCCTGGTCGCGGTCGCCCTGCGGCTGCTGTGGCGCCTCCCCACCGGCTCGGGCACGCCCACCCTGCAAGGCTGGCCGGGCCTCGCGCTCGACCTGGGGCTCGGCGCCGCGGTCGGGCTGCTCGCGGGATTCATGGGCGTGGGCGGCGGGCTCATCGCGGTGCCCGCCTTCACGCTGCTGCTCGGGATGACCCAGCCGGCGGCCCAGGGCACCTCGCTCGCCGTGATCCTCGTGACCGCCCCCGCGGGGGCCTTCGAGCACGCGCGCCACGGCAACCTCGTGGGCCGCCTGGTCCCGGGGCTCGCAGTCGGCGCGGCGCTCGGCGGCCCGGTGGCGGCGTGGTTCGCCCAGAGCCTGCCGCACGATGTGCTGGCGCGCGCGTTCGCGGTATTCCTGCTGGTGAACGCGGCCTACGGCTGGATCAGGGCTGGCCGGGCGGCCCGGGGTTGAGCGCGCGCGTCCTGGGTTAGGATGGTGCGCATGGCCAGGATCCGCCCTACTGCTGTGGGCCGCCCGCCCGCCACCAGGTCCCGGCCGGCCGCCCCGAGCGGGCCACCACCGACCACCGCCTTCGAGCCCGGCGGGCCCGAAGCCTCCCCGACGAGCGTCTCCTTCTGGGCCCGGCACGAGCGTCGCGCGGGCCTGATTGCCCTTGCGGCCGCCACGCTGGCCACGTTCGGGGGCGTCCTGCGCAATGGCTGGATCGGCTTCGACGATCCCGACTACATCATCACCAATACGCACATCAATCAGGGTCTCACGCTCGCGGGACTGCGCTGGATCATGCACGCGCCGCACGGCGGCAACTTCCACCCGCTGACGTCCGTGCTCCACATGCTGAGCGCCCAGCTGTTCGGTCTGAATCCTGCCGGGCATCACGCGGTAAGCCTCGCGCTGCACACGACGAGCGCCCTCCTGCTGACCATCGCCCTCGCGCGGCTGACGGGCGCGTGGTGGAAGAGCCTGCTGGTCGCCGCGCTGTTCGCGATTCATCCCCTGCGGGTCGAGTCGGTGGCGTGGGTGTCGGAGCTCAAGGACGTGCTGAGCGGCCTGTTCTTCATGTTGACGCTCCTGGCCTACGCCCGCTGGGCCGAGCATCCCGGGCGCGGGCGCTACGCCTGGGTGGCGACCTGCCTCGCTGCGGGCCTGATGGCCAAGCCCATGCTCGTCACGCTGCCGTGCGTGCTCGTGCTGCTGGATATCTGGCCGATCGGACGGCTGCGGGGCTTCCGCTGGCGCGGAGACGCGCGGGCGCGATCCGGGCGGGCGCCGGTGCGCTCGCTGGGGGGCCTGCTCCTCGAGAAGTGGCCGCTGTTCGTGCTGGCCGTGGCCTCATCGGTGACCACGTTTCTGGTGCAGCGCGTCACCGGGGCCGTGGTCAATGCCGGCGACATGCCGCTTCTGGCGCGGCTGGTGAACGCCTCGATCTCGTACTGGCGCTATATCGGGCTCACGTTCTGGCCGCACGGGCTTCTGCCCTTGTACCGGCTGACCGGCACCCTGGACGTGTCGAGCGGCGTGCTGTCCGCGTTCGCGCTGGCGGCGGTCACGGCGCTGGTCGTGTGGCAGGCAAGGCCGCGGCCGCACTTGCTCGTGGGCTGGCTCTGGTACGTGGGAATGCTCGTGCCGGTCATCGGGCTGGTCCAGGTGGGTATCCAGTCCCACGCGGACCGCTACACCTACCTGCCCGTGATCGGGATCGGCGTCGCGCTCGTCTGGACGCTGGACGAGCTGTTGCCGAAGGCGCGCGCCATCCGGATCGCCGCGGTCGCGGTCGCGTGCTCGATCCTGGGAATCCTGGGCGTGGCCACGGCGCGCCAGGTGGCGCTGTGGAGGAACAACCACACGCTGTTCACGTACACGCTCGCGCTCGACCCCATGAACCCCCTGGCGCACCACTGCCTGGGCACCGAGCAGCTCAATACGGGTCACCCCGGCGAGGCCCTGGGACACTTCCAGGCCGTCCTGCGCGTGAACACGCAGTACCCCTACACCCGGGCCAACATGGCAGTCGCGCTGAATGCGTTGGGCCGGACCGACGAGGCGATCACCGAATTCCGCAGGGCCCTCCAGGAGCGCGACGGGGTCGTGGTCCGCCACAACTTCGGGCTCACGCTCATGAAGCGGGGCCGGTTCGACGAGGCGATCGAACAGTATCAGGCGGCGCTGCGGCTCGAGCCCGACCACTATCCCACGCTGGTCGAGCTTGGCGCGGTGCTGGGGACGCGAGGCCGCTTCGCCGAAGCGGAGACCGCCCTGCGCCAGGCCGTCGAGCTGCGTCCCGCGGAACCCAGGGTCCGGCGGCTGCTCGCGGTCGCGCTGACGCGCGAGGGGCGCGTCGAGGAAGCGATCGCGCAGTACTCCGAGCTGGTGCGCCGGACTCCCGACGACCTCGACGCGCTCAACAACATTGCCTGGATTCGCGCCACGCACGCCGATCCCCGGCACCGCGACGGCTCCCAGGCCGTTCGGATGGCGGAAAAGGCCGTCGCCTCGAGCAAGGAGCCGATGGCCGTGCTCTACAGCACGCTGGCCGCGTCCTATGCCGAGGCACGCCGGTTCTCGGACGCGGTTCGGGCCGGCGTTCGCGCCGTCGAGCTGGCGCGCGCGGAGCGCGACTCCGTGGCCGGCGTTCGCTACGCGGAGCAGCTCGCCGACTACCGGGCGGGCCGGCCATTCCACTTCGACCGCTGAAGGATGGCGCGCGGCCGCCAACGCATGAGGCCCCACCCGGATGGGCGGGGCCTCATGACGCGATGCTGGTTCTGGACTACCTGTAGATGCTCTTGATCTTGCCCCACGTGGTCGATGAGGTCCGCGTGGCCAGGCAGCACGTGCTTTGTCCGGACGCTGCGTTGTGCGGGACCGGCGGACCGCTGGTCGTGAAGTCGGACCCATTCTGATCCGTGTCCGTCAGGCCGCAGTTGTTGCGGACGGCCGCCGTCGTATTCGAGAGACCGCCGGCCGCCAACGCCCCCTCTTTGCAGGCACCGGTGCCGTAGGCAACCTTGTCGACGAGGCCGATCTCGGAGCCGCACGCCGTGGCCGAGTTCACCTGCGTGAACAGGCCGACGTTTCCATTCGCGGCGCTCAGGTTGGTGGGAAGCGTGAAGTCGGGCGTGGGCAGGTTGACGCCCGAGGTCGATGAGGTCGCCCCGCCGATCAGGATGTAGCTGCACGGCTGAATCGTGGTGCCCGCAGGGAACACCGCATAGTTATTGAACGTCACGCCGCCCGAGAGGAACGACGTCCCCCAGCTGCCCGCGGCCGAGGCGTACTCGACGGCCCAGCCGCTGATGTCCACGGGAACGCCGCTGGCATTGATGATCTCGATGAAATCCTGGTTGTACTGGGCGCCGGTATTGCCGCCGCCGCCATAAACCTGGCTGATGCGAAGCGCCTGACCTGCGGCCATCGCCGAGCTGGTCACGAACACGAGACCAGCCACCGCGATGAGAATGGTCGCAATCTTCTTCATGGTTCTCCTCCCTCGAGGTTGAGGTGCGAGGTGTACATCCGTAGAGGGCCGCACCACGAAGTGCCCTCCTGCCACCCGGGGGTCGCGGGAAAGGCTTCGCTAGAGGGGGCCCGCGAATCAGGGTGGATGTTCAAACCCGTTAATGAGTCTAGCCCAGCCCGCGCGGTGACCACAAGGCCGGGCGGAGTATTTCGCGACGGTTGACCCGCCAATAATCATGTTTCCCTGGGCAAAACGCCCCAATGCACGGATGCCGTTTCGCGGGTTGTCGTTGGCGAGTGCCGGGGTGCAGCCCTCCTCGTGGGGCGCCGCGGCTCGATCAGCTCGGTCCGCGACTCGATCGGCCGCCGGCGCAGGATCCAATTGGCGTCTTGCCGGCAGGACGTCCCGGGCAGGGTCGAGGATGCAACGCCGGCCGGCGTCGAAACATGCCGCCGCCGCCGACCTCACGGGTGGAAAGCGCTTTGAGCATGGCACTTAAACTTTGTTTTGCGTTTTGCAACTGCATGGCGATTTGCCCCACCACATGCAAAGCCGGCTGCTCAAACAACCCAGTGGTTAAGATCCAAGCGCGCAACCACCTGCGCGCGCGGGTTCGGTGAACCTCTGGACTGGCGTGGGCCGGTACAGCAACTCGATGCCACATATTGGCTTGGAGCGGCACCCGGGATCGAGATGTCAATCCGGTGCTCCCGGCGAGCGATTTGCATATCGGAACGATTGAACACAAGCCGGGCTAGCTTGCCCGGGGCCCCCTCCGTAACGACCAGCTCCTCAAAGCTGCCGCTCAGCGTTCGGAGTCCCTAATGCCCAGACCGGTTCGATCCCAGATCAACCCGACGAGAAAGCCCCGTGGCGGAATGCGCGCCGAGTCGGCGACCGCAGCCATCGAGCATTCCCGCACCGATCCCACCACCCCATCCCGCGCGATGGCGGTGGGAAGCCTGCCGCCCGAGGTGGCGCGCCAGGCCCAGCGCGACATGGACCGGCTGCGCCGGCTTCCGCCCGGCTCGGCCGAGGCGGGACAGGTGCGCGCCTACCTCCAGTGGCTGTGGTCGCTGCCGTGGGACCAGGGCGCGTCCGAGGACGCGGACTTGAAGCAGGTCGAGGCCGAGCTCGAGCGCGAGCACCTGGGACTGGTCAAGGCCAAGGAGCGGGTGATCGAGTACCTGGCGGTGCGGCGCCTCAAGCCCGACCTGCCGGGGCCGGCGCTCTGCCTGGTCGGCTCGCCCGGCACCGGCAAGTCATCGCTGGGCGCCGCCGTGGCCCGCGCGCTCCATCGGCCGTTCGTGCGCACCACCGTCTCCGGCACCAGCGATGCCAGCGAGCTGCGCGGCGTGTCACGCCTCCAGCCCGGCGCCGGCCCGGGCAAGATCGTGCGCGCGCTCCACGAGGCGGGCGTCAACAACCCGGTGCTCATGATCGACGGCGTGGACCGCCTGGTGGGCGAGGGTGGCCTGGGCGTCATCGAGGTGCTGCTCGAGCTGCTCGATCCCGAAAGCAGCGCGCACTTCACCGATCACTACCTCGGCCTGTCGGTCGATCTGTCGCACGCGGTCATGCTGTTCTGCGCGAACAACCTCGACATGGTGCCCGACAGTCTTCAGGAGCGTCTCGAGCTCATCGAGGTGCCGGGCTACGCCGAGGACGAAAAGGTCGAGATCGCGCGCCGCTTCCTGCTGCCGCGCCAGCTCCACGACCATGGCCTGTCCGCGCGCGACCTGAGCATCTCGGACGAGGCGATGCGCGGCCTGGTGCGCCACTACACGCTCGAGGCCGGCGTGCGCGGGCTGGGGCGCCAGCTCGCGATGATCTGCCGCAAGGTGGCGCGGGCGCGCGCGACCGGCGATGCGCGCAAGCACACGGTGACCGTGACCCGGCTCGAGTCCTACCTCGGCCACCGGCTCTACACGCCGGAGATGGTGGGCAAGAGCGACGAGGTCGGGGTCGCGGCCGGGCTGGCGTGGACTGCCGCGGGCGGCGAGATCCTGATCGTCGAGGCGCTCAAGATGCCGGGCTCCGGGCGCGTCATGACCACGGGCCAGCTCGGCGAGGTCATGAAGGAGAGCGTCCAGGCGGCGCACTCCTACGTGCGGTCGCGCGCCGACCTGCTCGAGATCGACGCCGAGTCGTTCGCGAACTACGACATCCACATCCACTTCCCCGCGGCCGGCGTCCCCAAGGACGGCCCCTCGGCGGGCATCACGGTCGGCCTGGTCATCGCCTCGGTGCTGAGCGACCGCCCGATCCGTCACGACGTCGCCATGTCGGGCGAGGTCAGCCTGCGCGGGCGCGTGCTCCAGGTGGGCGGGCTGCGCGAAAAGGCGCTGGCCGCCTACCGGGCCGGCTTCCGCACCATGCTCTACCCGGCCGCGAACGAGAAGGATCTCGACGACGTGCCCAAGGACGTGCGCGAGCAGCTCGAGCTGATTCCGGTCGAGACCATGGACGACGTGTTCGCGGTCGCGCTCCACCGCGTGATCGTGCCGCAGCGCATTTCGGGCAACTTCGTCATCGAGGTCGAGGACGACGACTCCGAGAGCGACAGCGAGCCCGGCCACCACGGGGAACCGGAGCGCGCCGCGCGCGGCCGCAAGCGCTGATCGATCGAGATGGAGCGCTGAGCGTCCGCGGGCGCCGAGGCCGGCGGGCTCTAGAACGGCCCCGCGTCCTCGACGTCCTCGTCGCGCACCTCGCCGCCCCGCTCGAGCGCCGCCAGATAGTCGGCGATGAGCGCGCGCGCCTCGGCCGCGTCCTCGTGGGCGACCAGGATCTCCCCCCAGGCCGTCGTGGTCCAGTCGCGGCGCACCGACCCGTAGCCCGGCAGCGTGGCGCTCTTGAGGATCGACTGGATGCCGTGGTGCTCGAGAACGCCGCACAGCAGCGCGCCCGCCGCCGCGTCGGGCACCCGGTGCACGACCTCGGGCTCGCGATCCTCGGCCGGCGGCTCGCTCTCGAGCACGACCCGGCAGCGCGGGCAGGCCGCGACCTGCTCCCCGTACTCCGCGCCGCACTCCGGGCAATAGCGCATGGTCCGACTCCGCGCGCTCAGGCGCGCGCCGCGGTGCCGGTCGCGGCGACGTGGTCGCGCAGCCGGCGCGCGCCCTCGATCACGTCCTCGCGCCGCGTGGCGAGCGACATCCGCACCCAGCTCCCGTACTCCGGCCCGAAGGCGGTGCCCGGCAGGACCGCGACGCCGAACGACAGCCACTCGCGCACCAGGTCCCAGATGTCGCGCCCGGCGAGCGCGCCGCCGACGTCGGCGAAGGCGTAGAAGGCGCCGCGCGGGCTCGGCACCCGGATCGAGGACTGGCCCGCGAGCCCGGCGATCAGCAGATCGCGGCGCTGCTGGTACTCGCGGCGCATCGCCTCGGCCTCGTGCTGCGGTCCCAGGACCGCCGCGCGCGCCGCGCTCTGGACCGCGGGAAACACCCCGTGCGTGGTGTAGAAGGAGAGCAGCGGGCCGGCGCTGGCACGCAGCTCGGGCGGGGCGGCCAGGTAGCCCACGCGCCAGCCGGTCATCGCGTAGGTCTTCGAGAACGTGTAGACGCTCACCGTGCGCTCCGACATCCCCGGGAGCGAGGCGATGCTCACGTGCCGGGCACCGTCGAACAGCAGGTGCTCGTAGGCCTCGTCGCTCACCACCCACAGGTCGCGCTCGCGCGCCACCGCGGCGATCGCCTCGAGCTGCTCGCGGGTGAGCACCGCCCCGGTCGGGTTGTTGGGCGTGTTGACGTAGAACCCGCGCGTCTCGGGCCGCAGTGCCCCGCGCAGGCGATCGGCGAAGGCCGCGGGGCTGAGCCGGTTCTCGTGGAGGTCGAGGTAGGCGGGAACCGTGCGGTAGCGCGCCCCGTGCGCCAGGGCGACCAGCTTGGGAATCGCCATCCAGTGGGGCGAGAGCACGAGCAGCTCGTCGCCGGGCGAAAGCAGGGCCTGGAACGCGATGAACAGGGCGTGCGTGCCGCCCGCGGTCACGACCACGTCGTCGGGCTCGCAGCGGATCCCGTTCTCGCGCGCGAGCTTCTCGACCAGGGCCTGGCGCAGGGCGGGCACGCCGCGCGGATCGGGATAGTGCGTCTCCCCCGCGCGCGCCGCGGCCGCGAGCGCCTCGGTGATGTGCGCGGGCGTGTCGAAATCGGGCTCCCCGCGCTCGAGGTGGATCACGCGCTCGCCCGCCTGCTCGCGGGCGCGCGCCGCGGCCATCACCTGGCCCAGCTCGGAGGTCATGCTCAGAATCGGTCGGTCGGCGGTCAGTCGGCGCATCGCAATGGGCCTCGCAAAATGAGGGTGGTGGGCAAAAGAACACGGGAAACGAGGCCGGCCCGGGGCCGCTCCAGGGGCCTCCGGCGGCATGCGGTTTGCGCCTTAGGGGGCATCGTCCGTCCGTCCCCCCAAGGGAGGCTCACCATGTCGAAGTTCGATCTGCGCGACATCTCCGATCGCCTCGCCCGGTCACGCGACACGGAAGCCGTCGTGTTCGAATTCCTCGGCTACCTGCAGGCCGTGCGACCCGACTGGCGCGCGACGCTGGCGTTCTACGAGGTCAGCCATGATGCGCTGGTCAACACCTACGAGCGCATGGGCAGCCGCCTGGTGCGCCGCGACGTCACCATCCCGGTCAGCCAGCTGCCGGCCCGACTCGTGCGAAAGTTCTTCCATCCCAGTGCATTTTTCAATCATTCGGACCGCCGCTCCCTCATTTCCCAGCTATTTACCGGCGCGCCCTACTACGAGCCGGATCTCGCGGAGGCGGCCGCCCTTCGATCCCTGACCCCCCTGCCCAATTGGCAGTCGTGCGTCTGCCTGCCCCTGGCGGACCAGGAGGATATGCTGGCCCTGCTGGTGCTGGCGAGCGAGAAGAAGGCGGCGTTCGGGAGCAAGGTGGTGGGCGACGTCATCCCGGTCAAGAGCATGGCGGCGCTCGCGCTCTCCCAGCACCTCTATCGCATGACCCGCGGCCGCGAGGCGGAGCTCGATCCGGCCGTGCCGCGCGCCGCGGCGGCCGACTTCAACGACCGCATCCACCGGCTCAATACCCAGACCAGCGAGCTCGAGGAGGACAACAAGGCCAAGGCCCGCCGGCTCGAGGCCCTGACGCGGGAGATCGAGCTGCTCGACCAGAACTCGAGCCAGTACAAGACCGAGCTCGAGCGCGTCAAGGGCACGCTCACCGCCCTCGAGGAGCAGTCGGCCGCGGCCACCGAGCAGCTCACGGACGCCTACTCGCAGCTCACCGTGACCCAGGCGCGGGCCGCCGAGTACCAGCGCACGGTCGGCTTCATGAAGGAGGTCACCCAGGTGCTGGCCCAGGACCACCAGCCGGCCGAGTTCACGACCACGCTGGTCACCTGGTTCGCCCAGCACTTCGGCGTCGAGCGCTGCAGCCTCATGCAGCTCGACCCGGCGGGCGAGACGCTGGTCATCGCCGCCCAGCGCGGCATGGATCCGGAGCTCGGGAAGCACATCCGGGTGCGCATCGGACAGGGCGTGTCGGGGTGGGTCGCCCACAACCGCAAACCGCTGTTCGTGCGGGTCAAGCAGGATGCGGCGGGCGCGGGCCGCAGCGGCCGCGAGGACTACAACTCGGACTCGTTCATCTGCGTCCCGCTGGTCTACAGCAACCGGATGTGGGGGGTGCTCAACCTGAGCAACAAGCGCGAGGGCGAGCTGTTCGACGACATGGACCTCGACCGCGCGCAGCTCGCCGCCGCGATGATGGCGACCGTCCTGGGCACGCACGCGTTGGCGCCGCGGGGTGCCGCGGTCTTTCCGGCCGCTCCGGTCGCTCCGGCGCGCCCGGCGGTGTACGTGCGCTGAGCCGGCCCCGCGCGGGCGCGGGCAGCCGTCGCCGGCGGTCCGGACCTACTTCTTCAAGGGGACGACGCCCTTGTCGTCGAGCCCCAGCACGTTCACGAGGTCCGAGCCCGCCGGCACGATGAACTTGGTCTGCTGGGCCAGGACGTTGTTGAGCACGTCGAGCCGCTTGCTCACCTCGGCGCGCTCCTTGAAGAACGACTCGGCGGCGTTCGAGACCATCTCGATGGCTCGGGCCTCGGCCGTCGCGCGCGTGATCCGGGCCTGGGCGTCCCCCTCGGCCTTCAGGATCTCCGATTGCTTCACGCCCTCGGCCTGCAGGATTTGGGACTGCTTGAAGCCCTCCGCCTCGAGGATCGCGGCGCGTTTGTCGCGCTCGGCCTTCATCTGGCGGGACATGGCCTCGGTGATGTCGGCGGGCGGGTCGATCTTCTGGACCTCGACCCGCGTCACCTTGACGCCCCAGGTGTTGGTGGCCTCGTCCAGCACGTTGCGCAGGTTCTGGTTGATGATGTCGCGTGCCGTGAGCGTTTCATCGAGCGACTTGTCGCCGATCAGGTTGCGCAGGTTGGTCTGGGCCAGGGTGGTCGCCGCGTAGCCGAAGTTCTGGACCTCGAAGGTGGCCTTGACCGGGTCGCTGATGCGGTAATAGATCACCGCGTCCACGGTGACCGAAACGTTGTCCTTGGTGATGACCTTCTGGGGCTCGACGTTGATGACCCGTTCCCGCATGTCCACCTTGATCATGTCCTCGATCAGCGGCATCAGAAAGGTGAGCCCGGAGTCCGCGGTCGCGCGGTAGCGGCCGAGCCGCATGATGAGGCCCTTCTCGAACTGCGCCACGACGCGGGAGGAGCGCAGCAGGGCGATCAGCGTGATGAACAGCAGGATGGAAACCAGAACCGTACCGATCGGCGCATTCATGAGGAAGCCCCCCTCACCAGCAGCGTGACCCCGTCCACCCCCTCGACCGTGACCTCCGCGCCCGCTTCGAACGGGCCCGTGCTCCCGGAGGCCGGGCGCGCGCGCCAGACCTCGTCCCGCACCCGGACCTGGCCGGGCGCGTGCGTCGCGATGGTGCGGACGACGAGCGCCCGCTGACCCACGACGGCGTCGGTATTCGTCGGCACCTGGGGCCGCTTGAGCCGCCCGCGCACCCAGCGCCTGCCCGCGGCGATGTAGCCCACGCACAGGATGCTCGCGGCGATGAATCCGGCCGCGGCGCTGTGGAAGGCGAGCCCCACGATGCCTCCCAGCACCAGCGACGAGCCGATGAGGGCGAGGTCGAAGCCCGTGAACCCGCCGAGCACGACCTCGACGAGGACGAGCACGGCCCCCGCCACCACCAGCACCCAGTTCCAGTTCACGGTCATCGCGCTTCCCCCGGCAATGGCGCCCGGATCGGGCCCTTCGATCGCGAACGACGATAACAGCGCGCCCGGCCCCGACAAGACCTATTCCGGGCCGCGAATCGCGGCGCTGCGGCGTTCAGCGCCGCGCCGCGAGCGCGGCCAGCATGCGCTCGGCGTCGGTGTTGCCGCCCGAGACGATCGCCACGACGCGCCCGCCCCGCGGCAGGTGCGCGCCCGCGAGGGCGGCCGCCGTGGCGGCGGCGCCCGATCCTTCGACGTAGAGCTTGGCGCGCGTGAGCAGCAGCTCGAGCGCCTCGAGGACCTGCTCCTCGGTCACGGTCACGATCTCGTCCACGGCCTGGCGCGCGATCTCGAGCGGGAGCGCGCCCACGAACGGCGGCGTCATGCCGTCGCACAGGGTGTCCGCGGGCCGCGGGACCGGGACCGGCTTGCCGGCCGCGAGCGCCGGTCCGAGGCCCGGCCCGGCCGCCAGCTCGACCGCGATCACCCGCACCGCCGGGGCGAGCGCCTTGACGGCCGACGCGACGCCGCCCATGAGGCCGCCGCCCCCCACCGGCACGAACACCGCCTCGACCTCGGGCTGGTCGGCGAGGATCTCGAGCCCCACCGTGCCCGCGCCCGCCAGCACGACCGGATCGTCGAACGGATGGATGAAGGTCATGCCGCGCTCCGCGCGCACCTGCTCGAGCCGGTCGAAGAGCGTGGCGCGGTCGTCGTGGAGCACGACCTCGGCGCCGTAGCCGCGCACCGCCTCGAGCTTCGAGCGCGGCGCCCCGGTCGGCATCACGACCGCGCACGGCGCGCCGACGCTGCGTGCCGCCCAGGCCACCGCCTGCGCGTGATTGCCGGCCGAGACCGTGACCAGCCCGCGCCCGCGCTCCACCGCGGAGAGCGACAGCACCTTGTTGAGCGCACCGCGCGGCTTGAACGAGCCGGTCTTCTGGAAGTTCTCGCACTTGAGCGCCAGCCGCAGGCCGGCGCGCTCGCCGATGAGGCGCGAGGGCACGAGCGGCGTGCGGTGCACCTGCCCAACGATGCGCCCGGCGGCGGCGCGGATTTCGGACAGCTCGATCACGGTGGAGCCCTCGGTGGAGCTCTCTGGGGCGCGGGCGTCCACGATACGCCGCCCGCGGCGTTGCGCGCCAGAAGCCCCAGGCCTGCGCACCGGGCCGGGCGGAGGTAGGATGCCCCCATGCGCGACCGCGTCATCGTCATCACCGGGGCCAGCAGCGGCATCGGGGCGGAGCTGGCCGGGCTCGTGGGCGGGCGCGGCGCCCGCCCGGTGCTCGCGGCGCGCCGCGAGCGCGAGCTGGGCGAGGTGGCGGCGAAAGCCGGCCCCCAGGCCCTGCCGGTGGTCGCGGACGTCACGCGCCGCGAGCAGGTCGCGCGCCTCCTCGAGGCGGCGCTGGCCCGCTTCGGCCAGGTGGACGTGTGGGTCAACAACGCGGGCCGGGGGATCACCCGGCCGGTGAGCGAGCTCGAGGACGAGGACTTCGACGAGATGATGCTCGTCAACGTGAAGTCCGCGCTCTACGGCATGCAGGCCGTGCTCCCGCACTTCAAAACGCGCGGGAGCGGGCACATCATCAACGTCTCCTCGATGCTCGGGCGCCTGCCGCTGTTTCACGCGCGCTCGGCCTACAGCGCCGCCAAGCATGCGCTCAACGCGCTCACCGGCAGCCTGCGCATCGAGCTGCGCGACGCGTTTCCGGGCATCCACGTGTCGACGGTGTCGCCCGGGGTGGTCGCGACCGAGTTCGGCTCGCACGCGCGCGGCGGTGGACCCGATTCGCGCACCCTGCACGGCGCCCAGCCGGCCCGCGAGGTCGCCGAGGTCATCGCCGGGGTGATCGAGGAGCCGCGCGCCGACGTCTACACCCGGGCGGGTATGCGGGAAATGGCGGCGGCCTACTTCGCCGCCGAGGACATGGGCGCCGCCGAGCGGCAGCCGCCCTTCATGACCGGCCCGCGCCGCCCCTGAGCGGGCTTCGCCGCCGGGCGAGCCGCGGCCCTAGTAGCCCTTCGACTTCGCGATCACCACGCCGTCGATGCCGGTGAGCTTGAACCGCCCGCTCAGGCTGTTGCCGAGCAGGGGCCCGCGCACCGCGGTCGTGACGCTCACGCGCATCTGCTTGGACGCGAACAGCGAGGCCACCCGCGGGTCGTCGCCCAGCACGGCACGCAGGGTGTCGGTCTGGCCCGGGCTCAGCGTCATCCCCAGGGCGAGCACCGGGGCGGTGGTGCGCGGTGCGGTCTGCTCGTCGCTCATGTAGATCCGCACCGTGTCCTGGCCGGAGCCGTCGAAGTCGATCACGAGCGCGCCGAAGCTCAGGGTCACCGACTGGATGTCGGCCGCGTCGTTCAGGCCCTGGAGCATGCTGACGTGCTGGTCGTCGATGAGCGGGATCTCGCCGGTCCACAGCCCGCCCGGGAAGGTCGGGATGGGGCCGAAATCCGCCTGCCGCGAAGCCGGGTCCATGAAGCTCAGCACGTCCACCTTGAGCACGAGCCTGCGGTCACCGCAGCCGGCGAGCATCACCGCGGCGGCGGTCAGGAGCAACGTCCGTCGCATGCGCATGAGCCCCTCCTACCGGTAGAACGAGAGCCCGGCCCCGAGTTCAAGGGCGCGCTCGCGCGTGAGGTTGCGACTGTGGCTCGACAGGGCGAGATCCAGCCCGAGGCGGCCGAACCGCCATCCGGCGCCGCACGATCCCTGGACCAGGCGATTGGCATCGATCGAGCCGCCAGCGCGCAGCGCCACCGGGCCGGTCCACAGCTCGGCGCCGAGGTGACTCTGGGTGTTGTTGACCCCGCTCACGACGTCGCCCGCGAGCAGCGTGCGGCCGAGATGGACCGCGGCGTTCGCGGTGACCACGGCCGGGATGCGGCTCTTGTAGTCCACCTGTTCGGCCAGCACGTGCTCGGAGTACTTGCCGGTCGCCGGATCGTTGTAGATCGCGCTCTCGCGCACCTTCCAGTCGATCTGGGTGGCGATGTCGTTGACGCCCAGCCCCAGCTCGAGGCCGCTCGTGATCCACACCGCGCCCAGATCGAGCCCCGCGCCCCAGCCGCCGTCGTTGGGCCCGGCGCTCCGCGTGGTGCCGATGAAGTTGACGTCCACCGGGTTCGTGAACAGCGTGTCGCCGGTGACGAAGCCGAGCTTGCTGTCGGCGTCGGCGTAGGCGAGCCCGCGCAGCACCTTGACGCGCGAGCCGACGTAGAACCCGTCGCGGTCCCCGCTCCTCATGAGCGGCAGCGCGGCCCCCAGCTCCGCCCCGGCTGCGGTCTGCGCGCGGCCCTTGTCGAACAGGGCGTACTCGGTATTGGGCACGAACGGCTGGGCGTCCGCGAGCGCGTCGTGGAGCGCCGCGTTGAGGCTGATGTCGTTGTCGTACTCGACCACCGGGATGAGCCCGACGAAGACGCTCTTGATGCCGAAGCCGAGCGAGGGGCCGTTGACGACCGCCCCGATCCGGCTGTGGTCGGACGGGAACACCTTCTTGACGTCGCCCAGGTCCACCGAGAGCGAGCTCTGCGAGATCGCGATGTTGACGTCGCTCGAGACCGGATCGGGCTCGACGATCTGGAGGTTCCAGGGCACGTTGTAGAGCAGGTTGGCGATCTCATAGGCGTTGAAGTCGGGCTTGCTCGAGTCGAACTCGGGCGGATTGGAGAGCACCTGGATGAGGCCGATCGGGAGCGACAGGCTGCGCTCGTTCGAGGTCTCCGGGGGCACGGCGCGATAGGCGACATTCGCGCCCGAGGCGCCCAAAACCACGCCACCCATGCCCAGACGTCTGGCGCTGAACGTCTGGGCTTCGGCGCGCGCGGCCATGAACGCGAGCGCGCCGGTCAGCAGGACTATCGCGATTGATTTCATGGAGTTGTTGCTCCTGGCCCAAGCCCGTGGCAGGCATGAAACGAGCGCCCGAGAATCCGATCCGGCACGGAAAGGGCAAGGATCAGGCCAGCGGGGAGCCGGCCGGGGTGGTGCGCCTAGTGCGGCGGGGCCTGCCGCTCGCGAAACTCGGCGATCGCCCGTTCATGAGAGACGAACGCCAGCTCCCGCGGCAGGCGGCCCAGCGGGAAGAAGCGGGCCTCGATGGCGTCGTCGCCGGGCTTGAGCCGGCCGCCGACCCCATCGGCCGAATAGAGGATGAGCACGGTGCGCACGCGCGGATCGTCGATGCCGGCGTACACGCCCAGCAGCCCGGTGAGTCGCGCCCGGATGCCGGTCTCCTCGCGCAGCTCGCGCACCGCGCAGCGCTCCGGGGACTCCCCGTACTCGAGGAAGCCCGCCGGCAGGCACCAGGATCCCGCCCGGGGATCGTACTTGCGCTTGACCATCAGGATGCCGCCGTCGCGCGCGAGGATCACGCCCGCGGCCGGAGCGGGATTGCGGTAGTGGATGTAGCCGCAGCTCGGGCAGGTAGGGCGCGGCGCGCCGTTATCGTCGCGGCGGACGAGGCGCTGGCCGCACCGGAGGCAGTAGCGCACGTGATGAAGGGTCATGCCGCGGAGGAGGATATCACGCGCCGGGGAGGCGCCGGACCGGACCGCCGGAGAGGGAGCGCCGCGCTGCGTCTCGGCCGCGCCCCATGCGCACAAGCCTCGACCGGCGCTCCCCCTGCGACGTCCCGTCCACCTACTTCTTCTGCAGCCGCTCCACCTGGCGGCGCAGCTCCTCGATCTGCCGGCGCAGCTCGTCGAGGTCGCGCTGGGAAATCATGCCGTCGCGCATCCCGCGGTCGTCGTTCAGCCGCATCGAGCCGTCGCCGCGGCGGATGCGCACCACGCGCTCCTGCTTCTCGATCTCGGCGTCGATCGTGCGCCGCGCGCCCTTGCGGATGATGCCGAGGGAGACCCTGCCCTCCTCGTTCCCGAGCTCGCGCGTCAGGTCCTCGGCGTCCGCGACCGGGTGGTCGCCGACCCGCGTGATGACGTCGCCGGCCTTGACCCCCGCCTTCTCGGCGGGCGTGTCCTTCATGACCTCGATGACCAGCACCCCCTTGCCGTCGGGGACGTTGAAGTAGCCGGCGAGGTCGGGACTCAGGGTCTCGATCCGCACGCCCAGCCGGCCGCGACCCATCCAGCGCATCACGCGGGGCAGGTTGAGGTCCATGCCGTGGGGCAGGTCGGAATCGGGACCGTCGATGTGGATGTCGGGCGAGCCGCCGCCCATCTCGTCCGTGCCATCGTCCTCGGAGCGCCCGGCGAGCGTGGCGGTGAAGTTCCTCACCAGGTTGTCGCGCATGACGCGCAGCGAGATGGACTGGCCGCTCCTGCCCCGGCCGACGATGTCGGCCAGCGCCTCGGGCGAATCGACGGTGCGCGAGTTGACGCCGGTGATGACGTCGCCCTTCCGCACGCCTGCGCGATCGGCCGGGCTGTCCCCGACTACGCGATTCACGAGCACGCCCGGACCACGGTAGTTCATGCCCTCGCGCAGCTCGGGTGTGAGCGTCTGGGTGTAGACGCCGAGCCAGGCGCGCTCACCACCGGCGGATCCCCTGGTCGATTCGGCGCTGAACGAGGTGGCGGTGGCGAAGGCAGCGAGCGCGAGCGTCGCGCCGCTCACTGCGGCCCAGCGGCGCCATGCGGCTTTTCTCATCGTGTTCCTCCTGTGCTAGCGTTCAATGGGGATTGGGCGCGGGCGAACGCGTCATCCCGATAAACGCCCGAGCGCCCTCCGTGGTTCCACCCATTTGCCCACCCGCCCACCAACGCATGTCCGGCCCTGCCCGACGCGGCGTCCTGCACCATGAAAGTCAATGACCTGTTAAACCTCGAGGTCCAGGACCTCGTGCTGGGCGGCAAGGCGCTGGCCCGGCACGAGGGACGGGTCGTGTTCGTCGAGGGCGGGCTTCCGGGCGATCGCCTGCGCGCGCGCGTCACCCGGCTGCGGCGCGGCTGGGCCGAGGCGCGCCTCGAAGCGCTCGATCATCCCTCGGCGTCGCGGATCGAAGCGCCCTGCCCGCACTTCGGCCGCTGCGGCGGCTGCCGCTTCCAGGATCTGCGCTACGAGGAGCAGTGCCGCATCAAGCAGCGCCAGGTCGAGGACACCCTGCAGCGCATCGGCGGGATCGAGGCGCCGCGCGTGCGCGCGATCGTTCCGGCGCCCGAGGTGTTCGGCTACCGCAACAAGATGGAGTTCAGCTTCCATCCCGGCGCGCAGGGAGCGGGTGCCGCCGCGGGCGCGCCGATCCTCGGCCTTCACGAGCGCGGCGGCTACGACCGCGTGTTCGCGATCGAGACCTGCCTGCTCCCGAGTACCCTCACCGTCGAGATCGTGCGCTGGACTCAAGGCTTCGCGGCCGCGCACGGCTGGCGCGCCTACCACCCGGTGCGCCACGAGGGCGTGGTGCGCTTCCTCACCGTGCGCCACCTGCCGACGACCGACGAGTGCGCGGTCAACCTGGTCGCCGCCTCCGAGGAGATTCCCGCGCTCGAGCCGTGGGCGCGCGGCATCGCCGCGCTGTCGCCCGCGGTGCGCTCGGTGACGCTCGGGCTCAACCGCTCGCAGGCCAACATCGCGTACGCGGAGGAGGAGCGCGTGCTGTGGGGGCGGCCGGCGATCGTCGAGCGCCTGCTGGGGCTCGAGTTCGAGGCCTCGGCGAACGCGTTCCTGCAGACCAACAGCCGCCAGGCCGAGGCGCTCTACGCCGCGGCGCTCGAGGCCGCGGGACCCGGCGGCAGCGACCTGGTCCTCGATCTCTACTGCGGCACCGGCACGCTCACCCTCCTGCTCGCGCGCGTCGCGGGCCAGGTCGTGGGCGTCGAGTCGGTCGAGGCGGCGGTCGCCGCGGCGCGCCGCAACGCCGAGCGCAACGGCATCGCGAACGCGCGCTTCGTCGCCGGCGAGGCGCGGCGCGTACTGCGCCAGTGGGCGCGCGGCGAGCTGCCCGGGGCCCCAAGGCCCGCGGTCGTGGTCGTCGATCCGCCGCGCGCCGGGCTCCATCCGCGCGTCGTCGCGCGGGTCGCCGAGCTCGAGCCGCACCGCATCGCGTACGTCTCGTGCAATCCGGCCACCCTGGCGCGGGACGTCCGGGATTTCGCGGGCCGGGGCTACCGGCTGGTCGAGACCGCCCCCTTCGACCTGTTCCCGCACACCCCCCATATCGAGTGCGTCGCGCGCCTCGAGCGCTGAGCGCGGCGCCGATTTGCGAACGCCGTGACATGCGCTCCGCGCGCCCTGTGCTAGGCTTCTCCGAATGATGCGTCCCGTGCTGGCGGTCCTCGTGTCCGGCGTGCTGGCGCTGCCGCTGGTCGCGCGCACCCAGGACCTGGCGGTGCCCGGAGAGGGCAGCGTCGAGATCGATCGCGGCAGCTTCCGGATCTACCAGGCCGAGCAGCTCCTCGGCACCGAGGTGTTCGCGTTCGTCGGCTACGGCGACTCGCTGCTCGTGACCTCGCGCAGCTTCCAGGTGCTCCCGGGCGGCGACACGCTGCGCAAGGACGTGGCGCAGATCCTGGGGCTCTACGACTACGGCCTGCGGAACTACCGGTCCAAGCAGCACTTCGCCGGACACGTGCTGGGCCGCGGGCTGCGCCTGGGCGACACCACGATCACGAGCGAGCGGCAGTACGACGGGAGCGGCGACGTCGACGAGCTGGTGCTGCCGCCCGGGCGCGTGTTCGTCATGGATCCCAAGATGTTCGTGTGCTTCGACCTCATCTGCCGCAGCCTGCACGGCAAGACCTTCGACCGGCGCCCGGTCGTGCTGTTCGTCATGGGTCCGAGGGACACCATGATCGAGGCGACCGCCACCGATCTCGGGAGCGAGACCATCCGCTGGGGCGCGCGGCCGGTCCAGGCGCGCAAGCTCGAGATCGGCGACGGGCACATGAAGTTCATCGCCTGGGCCGCGCCGGGCGGCAGGATGCTGCGCCTCGCGGAACCCGTGAGCGGGCTGCGCGTCGAGCGCGAGCCCGCGGCGGTCAAGTCGCGCGCGCCGAAGCCGAAGCCCGGCGGCTGAGCCACTCCAGCAGCAGGCGCACGCCGAATCCCGTCGGCCCGCGCGGCTCGAGCGGGCGCTCGACCGGGCTCCACGCGGTGCTGGCGATGTCCAGGTGCGCCCAGGGCATCCCGCGCGCGAAGCGCTTGAGGAACACCGCGCCCAGGATGGCCCCGCCCTCGCGCGCGCCGCTCGAATTCGCGAGGTCCGCGATGTCGCTGCGCAGCCCGATGGCATAGTCGTCCGACAGCGGCATGCGCCACAGCCGCTCCCCGCTCGCCGCGGAGGCCGAGAGCAGCTCCTGGGCGAGCCCCTCGTCCGCCGTGAACAGGCCGGCGGCAAGATGCCCGAGCGCGATCGAGATGGCGCCGGTGAGCGTCGCGAGGTCCACGACCGCGACGGGCTTGAGGCGCGCGGCGTAGCCGAGCGCGTCGGCCAGCACCAGCCGGCCCTCGGCGTCGGTGTTCGTGACCTCGATCGAGGTGCCGTCGAGGGCGCGCACGACGTCGCCGGGCTTGAGCGCCCCGCCGCCCGGCATGTTTTCGGCGGCCGGAACGAGTCCCACGACCCGGAACGGGAGGCCCGCTCCGTCCCCGGCCTCGGGCAACGCCGAGAACAGGCCCAGCACCGCCGCGGCCCCGGACATGTCGTACTTCATCTTGGCCATGTCGGGGGCGGGCTTGAGCGAGATGCCGCCGGTGTCGAAGGTGATCCCCTTGCCGATGACGACCACCGTGGGCACGCGCGCGGCGGCGCGCCGCCCGGCCGCCGCGGCGCGCCGCGGCCGCGGGGCACGCTCGAGCACGATGAAGCGCGGCGGATGAACGCTTCCGCGCCCGACCGCGAGCAGGGCGCCCATCCCGAGCCGCTCGAGCTCGGGCACGCCGAGCACGCGGCACTTCGAGCCGGTATCGCGCGCGATCTCGCGGGCGCGGCGCGCCAGCACCTCGGGGGTGAGGTCCTGCCCCGGCGTGCTGGCCAGATCGCGGGCCAGGCAGGCCCCCTCGGCCCAGCGCGCCCCGCGCGCGACGGCGGCCGCGAGCGCCGGCCGCCCGTCGCGCCCGCTGCCTTTCCGGCCCTCCGGGGCGCCCGGGACGATCTCGATCTTGCGCAGCGGCGCCGGTCCCGGATCGCTCCGATAGGCGGTGTGCCGGTAGTGCCCGAGCACCGCGCCTTCCGCGCACGCCTGGGCCAGACCCGCGAGCCGCGGGGCATCCGCGCGTCCGCCCGGCTCGGGGAGCGCGAGGGCGAGCGTGCGCGCGCCCAGCTCGCGCGCCCGGCGCGCCGCCTGCGCGGCCGCGAGGCGCAGCCCCTGCTCGTCGATCGCGCCGCGCTTGCCGAGACCGATCAGGATCAGTCGCGGGGAGCCGAGCCCGCGCGGATAGAGCACCGCGATCTCCAAGGCCCGGCCGGTGAAATCGCGCGACTTGAGCAGCGCGCTCACCGCTCCGCGGCACTTCCGGTCCACTTCGGCGGGGGCACCCCGCGTCGGCCTCTCGCCTTCCGCGATTCCGAGCGCCACGGCTCCGGCCTTCGAAGCCGTGAGCTTCGCGCGACCCAGCACGACATCCATCGAGGCCTCCTCGGCGGCGCTCCGGCGGGGAGCCGGACGGCGCGCAGCCTAGCCCATCGCGGTGCGCGGCCCAACCGACGCGCACCCAACCGACGCGCGCTTGATTTCAGGACCGAGGCGCGGCATGCTGCGTTCCGACCGACCGTTCATGAGCTGGGCCCGCGCACCAGGAGGCGCCGGGTGGACGGATCGACGAGCCGGCCGGGATGCCGGCGAAACCAGAAAGGACACGTCATCATGCGCATTCGAAATCTCTCCATCGTCATCATCGCCCTGATCGCGGCCCTCGCCGCGCTGGGCTGCGGGAAGAAGGCGGGGCAGGCGACCACCGAATCCTCGAGCGACAGCCTGGTCGCGACCAACCCGACCGAGCGGCCGAGCGGCGACATCACGCCGCAGACCCCGTACCAGGAGCCTCCGAAGGCCGAGGCACCGCCTCCCACCCCGGCGCCCAAGCCGCGCGCGACCAAACCGGCACCCAGACCGGCGCCCCGGGCGACCGAGAACCAGCGACCGGCCGAAGCGCCGGGCATCTCGATGGCGGCGGGCACGCCGATCAAGGTCCAGATCGCCGCCGCGATCACCTCCGAGACCGCGCAGGCGGGCGATTCGTGGAGCGGCACGGTCCAGGACAACGTCATCGTGGGCGACCGGGTGCTGATCCCGGCCGGCAGCACCGTGAGCGGAGTGGTCAGAGGGTCCACCCCGGCGAAGAAGGGCGACCGCGCCATGCTGCTGCTCGGCGTGAGCTCGGTCAACGTGAACGGCCGGGACATCGCGGTGCGCGGCAGCACCGATTCGATCATCGCCGGCTCGACCCGCGCCCGGAACCTGGGTGCGATCGGCGGCGGCGCGGTGGCCGGGGCCGTGATCGGACACGCGATCGGCGGCAGCGGCAAGGGCAGCCTCATCGGCGCGCTGATCGGCGGCGCGGCGACGAGCGCCGTGGTGTCGGGCACCAAGGGCTACCAGGTCGCGATCAAGCCCGGTACCCAGATCACCTTCATGACCGACCAATCCGTGATGTTCCGGCCCTAGGCCGGGCGGGAGCCACCCACGCGGGGCGCGGGCATCGAGCCCGCGCCCCGCTTTGCTTCACCGCGCCGGGTGCGCGGCCGCGGAGAGTGTCCCGGCCGTGTCGCGGGCGCGGGCGCGGGTGCCCCGTTGCGTACACCGGTCCGGGCGCGGCGCGCGCGCGCGCGTTGCGGCCCAACGCGTTCGGCGCATGCGCTCGATGGCACGCCTGGTGCAGTCCTCCCGGCCCGGTCCCCCGACCCTTGCCCCGGATCAACCGGCCCGATTCGAAGACTCGGACCACGACGGAGGAACGCAGCATGAGAATCACTCGCTTTCCAGCCCTTGCCCTGATCCTGGCGGCGGGCCTGCTTGCCGGATGCGGCAAGAGCAAGCAGGTCGTGAGCCCCCTGGCCAGCGGCTCCGGCGCCACGCCCAGCAACGACCAGGCGCTCATTGCCAGCGCCATGGCGGCCGCTCCCCAGGCGATCGAGGATGGGCTCTCCGACGCGGCCTTCGAGACCACGCTCGGCGGCGGCCCGTCCGGCCTGATGACCGCGATCCAGCCGCTCAACTTCTGGCGCGCGATCCGGGAGCAGGACCGCACGCTCGAGTTCGAGTTCTCCGACAACGACGAGAACGGAAAGCCCACGACCGCGATCGTGACCATCCGCAAGCGTCTGGTCGGCCAGTTCAACATCCTGGTCGGGCCGCCGGCCGGGGATCTTCCGCCGCCCACCGCCGTCCGGAACGTCATCCACAAGCCGCTCGAGGATCACTGGGTGCGCCGCGTGCTGCTGAAGCGCGTGCGGCTCGCGGGCGAAACCGGCGAGCCGGTGTGGCGCATCGCGGGGATCTCGGGCGTCAAGGTCACTTCGAAGGACGCGACCACGAACATCCTGAGCCTGCGGATCCAGAGCGCTCCGCTCGACACGACGATCGACGACCCGCTCGCCTTCCAGCGCCTGCGCAGGGTGCTGCGGCTCCAGCCCGGCAGCCCGGTCACGCTCACGGTCACGACCGGCCGAAACGACGACGTGGTGGTGTTCTACCATCACGACCGCCGCTTCCGCTTCCACAACAACGGCGACAACACCTACACCGCCGTGTGGCCGATCCTCACGCCGACGGCCGGCATGCTTCCCCCGCCGGGGCTCCAGCACTTCGGGGTCAACGCGTTCTCGAACGGAACGCTGTTCGACGACCAGGCGCCGTACGATTCGCAAGCCTGGGCTTTCCCCTACTCGCTCGTCCCCGAGAACCTGATGGCGGAGTTCCTGCCCTAGCGGCGCTGTGCCGCGAAGCACGACGGGCGGCCGGTCCTGAACCGGCCGCCCGCATCGTTTCGCCCGCGCCGGGCCTACTCGTCGTCCAGGCCGCCGCCCTGCGCCTCGCCGGGTCGCGGCGCGCGAAACAGCTTCGCCCACTCCTCCAGCTCCTTCTTCGACAGTGTCGTGGTCGGCTTCTCGGACGCCTCCGGGGCCGCGGGGCCCATGGCGCTGGCGAGGAACAGATCGGCGAGCGCGATGTCGGCGCCCATGGCGCGCGCGTGACGCGCGACCTCGAGATCCGAGGTCACGACGGTCAGGCGCTCGACCTTCCCGACGCGGTCCTCGACCAGCTCGCGGATGAGGTCGTCGGCCTTGTGCGGCGGGCGCGAGTAGCGCACCTCGATGCCCCCTTCGCGCCCGCCCGCGGCCATCCCCTCGGCGCCGTCGAACACCACGATGAACTGCACCTCGCCCGGGGCAAAGGTCCAGGCGAGGAGGTTCACGAGCTTGGCGCGCGCTTCGCGGAGCGTGCGCCCCTCGCCCGGCTTGAGCAGGGGCGAGCGCAGGATGACGTTGTAGCCATCCACGATGACGAGGCGCGCGGTGGCCATGCGGTAGGGGCGGGCTCCGGGTGGTGGGGAAAAGCGAAGGAGCGCCGGCGGACTGAGCCGGCGCCCCGCAGCTTAGCACGCCCGGAGACGAGCCCCGGGCGCGTCACCCTACTTTCCGCCGCCGCGGGCGGTGTGCCGGATGACCCCGCTGTTGCCGACCGCCCAGCCGTGCTGGCGGTCCACGAAGTACACGTCGTTGAGCGCGTACTGCGAGCGCGGGGTCTGCGCGATCCAGGTGACGCCGAAGTCGTCGCTGCGCAGCAGCGCGCCGGCGCCGGCGCTCGAGCCCGCCGCGTAGGCGACCGAATCGCCGAAGCTCACGCCCGAGAGCTGGAAGGCCGCCCCGGCGTTCTCGAGCTTCCACTGGATCGAGTCGGCGGGCGGTGCCCAGGTGCGCGGGGCCACGCCCACGCCGCCGACGGCAACCGCGCGCAGCGCGCTCGCGCGCCACACCGACTTCAATCCCTGGCTGGTCAGGGCAGGCTGCACGACGAACCAGGTCAGGCCGCGGTCGTGGGTGCCGGCGATGACGCCGTTGTCGCCCACCGCCCAGCCGTCCTGGGTGCTCGAGAACGATACGCCGCGCAGCGTCTGGCCGCCGGGGATGAACTGCTTCTCCCACCGGTTCCCGCCGTTGATGCTGCGCAGCACGATTCCGTTCTGGCCCACCGCCCAGCCGATCAGGCTGTCGCTGTGCGCGAAGGTGACGTCGTAGAGGTTCTCGCTCGCGAACACCGAATCGGCGCGCGCCCAGGAGAGCGAGCCGTCCAGGAGCCGCGTGCTCTTGAGGATCGTGCCTGCGTTGCCGGCCACGCAGCCGTCGTCGTCGGTCCAGAACCACACCGCGTTGAGCGTGAAGCTCGACGGGACCTGGCGCGACCAGGTCACGCCCGCGTCGGTCGTCGAGAGGATGAGCCCGCCGCTTCCCACCGCCCAGCCGTTGTGGCCGTCGGGACGGAAGTGAACGCCGTAGAGATTCTCGATGGCGTTGCTGGTCTGGGCGATCCAGCCGGTGTCGGGATAGACCGCGACCAGCGTGCTGTCGCTGAAGCCCCCGGCCGCGGCGATGACGATCGTGCTGCCTTCGCTTTGGCCCGTGACGAATCCCACCGGGGAGACCGTGGCGACGGCCGGATCGGTGCTGGTCCAGGCGAACGGCACCTGGACGACGGCGCTGCTCAGGTCGTAGGCGGTCCCGGTGAGGCGATGCACCTGCCCGATCTGGAGCGTGTCGGCGGCCGGGGCGAGATCCACCTTGCTGAGCGGCGGAATGACTACCGGCTTCGTGGACTTGCCGCACCCGGCGACCATGAGGGCGAGCGCCAGCAACAGGACCAGCGGCCGCGCGAGCGCGGCCGTCGGGATGGGGGTCGGGATCTTCATGGGCCTCCACGAAGAGGTGCAAGTCCAGGGCCAGGGACGGGCCTTGGAACCACGATACTTGGCCAGCATCGGCCACTATCGGCCGGGCCAACATGCCAATTTTCTGGCTTCCCCGACGCGCCGCTGGCCGGGGCTCCACCACCGGCTTGAGCCGGCGGATGCGTTCTTCTAGGCTCCGGGTTTTCCACGCTGGCCCGCCCACTGGGGATTCCATGCTCGAAGTCCGCGGCTGCACCAAGCGCTACGATGGGCGCGCCGTGGTCAACCAGGTGTCGTTCGAGGTCGAGCCCGGGGAGATCTTCGCCCTGCTCGGCCCCAACGGCGCCGGCAAGACCACGCTCATCCGGATGATCACCGACATCCTGCGCCCCGACGAGGGCGAGGTGCGCTTCCAGGGGCGCCCGGTGGGCGGCGACCTGCGGCGCGAGATCGCCTACCTGCCCGAGGAGCGCGGGCTCTACCGGCGGGTGCGCACCCTCGAGGCGCTGGCCTACTACGGCGAGCTCAAGGGTCTGTCGCGCCGCGAGGCGCGCGACCGCGCGATGGAGCTGCTCACGCGCGTGGGCCTGGGCGAGTGGGCGATGAAGCAGGTCCAGGCGCTCTCGAAGGGGATGCAGCAGAAGGTCCAGATCTGCACCGCCCTGATCGGCGAGCCCCGGCTGCTGATCCTCGACGAGCCCTTCAGCGGTCTCGATCCGCTCAACGTCCAGCTGCTCGAGGAGATCCTGCGCGAGCGGCGCGAGCGCGGCGCCACGGTGCTGCTCTCGACCCACCAGATGAACAAGGTCGAGGAGCAGTGCGATCGCGCGCTCATGATCAACCGCGGGCACATGGTGCTCTACGGCGCGGTGCGCGAGCTGCGCCGCCAGTACGCGGGCCACGCGATCGTGGTGCGCGCCGAGGGCGTTCCCGACCGGCTCCCGGGGGTGCTCGCGACCGAGCGCGTGAACGGCGCGACCACCCTGACGCTGGATCCGGCGGCCACCCCGGCCGAGGTGCTGCGGTCGCTGCTCGACCGCGGCGTGGCGATCGAATCGTTCTCGGTGGCCTCGCTCCCGCTCGAGGACATCTTCATCAAGGTGGTGCGCGAGGGGCTGGGGCTCGATCACGGCCGGAGCGGACCGCCGACCGTGGACGAGCTGGCGACCCCGGTCGCGGCGGGCCGGGGAGGCGCGTGATGGCGGCCGCCTGGAGCCGGGTGCGGACGATCGCGCGGCGCGAGTACCTCACCACCATCCGCCGCAAGGCGTTCGTGTTCACGGTCATCGGCATGCCCGCGCTCTACACCTTCCTGATGTTCATCATGATCAAGCCGCAGGTGGGCGAGGCGATGCGCGCGATCCGCAACTTCCACGCGCTGGGCGTGGTCGATTCGACCGGCCTGCTGAGCGGCGCGCCCCGCGAGATCAGCACCTCGCTCCCGCCCGAGGGCAACCCGTTCGCGCGTCCCGCCCCGGGTGTTCCCGCGGCGGCGGCGCCGTCGTACCACGCCGACGTGCGCTTCTTCCCCGATCAGGCCGCGGGCGAGGCGGCGCTGCGCGCCGGCACCGTGGACCAGATGCTGGTGGTGCCCGCGGACTACCTCGCGACCGGACGCCTGCGGCGCTACGTGCGCTCGAGCAACCTGTTCTCCAGCGCCGACGAGCGGCCGGTCACGCGCTGGCTGGTGCGCGGACTGCTCCAGGGGGAGGTGGACTCGCTGCGTATCGAGCGGGTCGCGCGCCCGACGCGCGGCATGGACGTGTACGCGCTCGATCGCGACGGCCGCTTCGGGCTCAAAGACGACGCGCGCGAGCTCGCCGACTTCCTGGTGCCCTTCGCCTTCGCCATGCTGCTGGGGCTGAGCATCGTGATCGGCGGCCAGTACCTGCTCCAGGGCGTGGCCGAGGAAAAGGAGTCCCGCATCCTCGAGTCGCTGCTGTGCACCGTGAGCGCCGAGGACCTGCTGTTCGGGAAGCTCATCGGGCTGGGCGGCGCCGGGCTCACGATGGTGGGCGCCTGGATCGTGATGGGCGCGTTCGCGGCCAGCCCGATCGCGATGCTCGCGCACGTGCAGGTCCCGCCCACCCTGATCGTGCTGTCGGTGGTCTACTTCCTGCTCGGCTATCTGTTCTACGGCAGCCTCATGACCGGGATCGGCGCCGTGACGAACAACATGCGGGAGGCGCAGCAGTTCTCGTTCGCGTTCACGTTCATGAACTTCATCCCCTTCTACATGATGACGCTGATCCTCTCGCGCCCCGACTCCCCGATCGCGCTCGGGCTCTCGCTGTTCCCGCCCATGGCGCCGGTCGCGATGATCCTGCGGCTCGCCGCGCCTTCCTCGGCGGTCCCGGCCTGGCAGATCGCGCTCTCGCTGGCGTTGCTCGCGGGCTCGGGCTGGCTCGCGATCGCCCTGGCCGCCAAGGTGTTCCGGGTCGGACTGCTCATGCACGGCAAGACCCCGAACCTCCCGGAGATCGTCCGCTGGGTGCGTGAGGCCTGAGCGCGTGGTGGGGGACGGGGCGTGACGCCCGCGGCAGCGAGCGGGGTCCTGCCGCGCTGGCGCGTGTTCCCGGCTCTGGCGATCGGCACCGTCATGGCCACGCTCGACATCAGCGTGGTCAACATCGCGCTCCCCACGATGGCGCGCGCCTTTCGCGTGCCGCTCACGACCATCGAGTGGGTGGTGTTGTCGTACGTCGTCACGATCACCGGGCTGCTGCTCACCCTGGGGCGCCTCGCCGACCGGGTGGGGCGCCGCCGCGTCTACGGCGCGGGGCTGGTCGTGTTCACGATCGCCTCGGCGCTGTGCGCGGCGGCGCCGGGGGCCGGCACCCTGGTCGCGGCGCGCGCGCTCCAGGGCCTGGGCGCCGCGATGATGACGGCGAACAGCGCGGCGATCCTGATCTCGAACTTCCCCGAAGGGGAGCGCGGCCGGGCGCTTGGCGCCTTCGGCGCCATGGTGGGCGTGGGGCTGGCGCTCGGGCCCCCGATCGGCGGCATGCTGGTGCACTTCTCGTGGCGCTGGATCTTCCTCCTCAACCTGCCGCTCGGAGTGCTCGCCCTGGTTCAGCTGCGCGCGCGTGTGCCCGCGGACCCGCCCTCGCGGGGCGCCGCCGGGATGATGCCGAGCCTGCCGGACGCGGGCCTGTGGTGCGCGGCCCTGGTGCTCGTCATGCTCGGGCTCTCGCGCGGTCCTGAGTCGGGCTGGTGGGCGCCCTCGGTGTGGCTCGCGTTCCTCGCCGCGGCCCTCGCGCTGCTCGGGTTCTTCGCGCTCGAGCGCCGTTCGGCGGACCCGCTGCTGCCGGTCGGCGCCCTGCGCGGGGCCCTGGGCCGCGCGGTGCTCATCACGATGCTCGGGCAGGCGCTCGCGATCACGGTGGGGTTCCACATGCCGCTCTACCTCGAGGAGGTCCTGGGCTTCAGCGCGGCGCAGAGCGGACGCTGGCTGGCGGTCGTGCCGCTCGTGGCGCTGCTCGTGGCCCCGCTCGCCGGGCGCTGGGCCGATCGCTGGGGCAACGACCGGCTCGTGAGCCTGGGGATCGCGATCGCGGCCGTGGGGTTCCTCGTGCTCTCGCGGCTCTCGGTCGCGCCCGCGCCCTGGCTCCTCGCCGGGGGGATGGCCCTCGCGGGGCTGGGACTCGGGCTGTTCACCGTGCCCAACGCGAGCGCCGTGATGAGCGCCGTGCCGGCCGACCGGCTCGGGCTGGCGGCCGGGCTCCAGGCCACGATGCGCAACCTCGGCATCGCGGGCGGAGCCGCGGCGGCGGCGGCGATCGTCGCCTCGCGCTACCAGGCCCACGGCGGCGGGCTGCTGCGCAGCACCGGCCACCAGGGGTTCAGCACCCTGGCCTTCGCCCAGGCGAGCCAGGACCTCTACGTCGCCATGGCCGGCCTCGCGGGGCTGGCTTTCCTGGTCTCGAGGCGGCCCGTCCCGGGGGATCCCAGGCCGGGTTCGAGGGTGGGTCGGTAGGGTCGAAAGCCCCAACTTGGCCCCGCGCGGTGAGATGGCGAAATACGGTCCGGGATTCGCAAGGCGCGGGAAAGTATTTTTCGCTTGGAACGTCATGGCCTCGGTGGGACAATGACTTAGGCCTATTTGGGCCCCGTTCCCACGCGGAACGGGACTTGCATTTCATGTTGGACGGATGGCACCGGACCGAGAGCCGGTCGCATCCAAAGCATTTTCAAGAGCCATCGGCGGCCAGTAAAGGTAGGGTCCTGTGAGGCCCCTGTCGCCGGATGGGGTCAGAGGCAGTGGCCACGGCACCAAGCGCCGCTCGGCCCTGCTTCTCTCTTGAGGGCGGACGCCCACGTCCGCCAGAACGGGACCGCCCGGCGAGTGCCGGGCGTTTTCGTTATCGGCCCGCCCCGGAGGCCGCCGCCGCCCCCGTTCTTGCGCCGCCTCCCGGGAAGCCGCACAATCGCCCGCCCATGCGTGAACTGCGTCTCGGTCTCGCCCAGCTCAATCCCACGGTCGGCGACCTGGACGGGAACTTCAAGCGGATCGTGGACGCGATCGACCGCGCCCGCGCGCGCGGCGTCGAGGTCCTGGCGCTCCCCGAGATGGTGGTCACGGGCTACCCCCCCCGAGGACCTGCTCCTCAAGCCCTCGTTCATCGAGCGCGCGATCGAGTGCACCCACGCGCTCCTGCCCCACACCGCGGGCATGACGGTGGTCGTGGGCACGGTGGACCGCGACGTGGACCTCTACGACGCCGCGGCGGTGCTCCACGACGGCCGCCTGATGGGCACCTACCGCAAGCGCTACCTGCCCAACTACGGCGTGTTCGACGAGAACCGCTACTTCATGCCGGCGACCCGCAACGCGGTGTTCGCGCGCGGCCGGGCCGTCATCGGGGTGAGCATCTGCGAGGACATCTGGTTCCCGGGCGGCCCGATCGAGGAGCAGGTCATCCGCGGCGGCGCCGAGGTCATCATCAACGTCTCGGCCTCGCCCTACCACGCCGGCAAGGCCCAGGCGCGCAAGCGCATGCTGTGCACGCGCGCCGCCGACAACCTGGTGGTGGTGTGCTACTGCAACCTGGTGGGCGCGCAGGACGAGATCGTGTTCGACGGCGCGAGCCTGATCGTGAGCGAGCAGGGCCAGGTGCTCGCCGAAGGGGCCATGTTCGCGGAGGATCTGGTCATCGCCGACGTGGATCTCGACGAGGTCTTCAACGCCCGGCTCCACGATCCGCGCCTGCGCAAGGGCCGCATCCTCGACGGCGGCGAGGCCACCCCGCGCATCGACCTGCCGCTGGCCCCGTCCGGGCGCGCGCCGGGCGCGCCCGCCGTGGAATCCGGATCCGCGGGCGGCGGACAGGCGACCGCGGTCGCGACCCGCCCGGCGCTCGAGCGGCGTCCGGTCAACGCGCCGCAGGACCTGACCCACGAGGTGTACGAGGCGCTGGTGCTCGGCACCCGCGACTACGTCACCAAGAACGGATTCGAGACCGCGGTGCTCGGGCTCTCGGGCGGCGTGGACTCGGCGCTGTGCGCCTGCATCGCGGTGGACGCCCTCGGGCCCGGCCGCGTCGTCGGAATCAGCATGCCGTCCGCGTACACCTCGAGCGCCTCGCGCGAGGACGCGGAGGCGCTCGCGAAGATGCTCGGCCTTCGCCTCCACCAGATCCCGATCTCGGAGGTGTTCGAGTCCTATCGCCGGGTACTCGCCCCCGCGCTCGGCGGGCGCGATCCGGCGGGCGCCACCCCCGACCTCACCGACGAGAACCTCCAGGCGCGCATCCGCGGCAACTACCTGATGGCGCTCTCGAACAAGTTCGGCTGGCTCGTCCTCACGACCGGGAACAAGAGCGAGGTCTCGGTCGGCTACTGCACGCTCTACGGCGACATGGCGGGCGGCTTCGCCGTGCTGAAGGACGTCTACAAGACGATGGTGTTCAAGCTCGCGCGCCACCGCAACCAGCGCTCGAGCCCGGCCCCGATCCCGGAGCGCACGCTCACGCGCCCGCCGACCGCCGAGCTCAAGCCCGGCCAGACCGACCAGGACACGCTGCCGCCCTACGAGCTGCTCGATCCGGTGCTCAAGCTCTACGTCGAGGAGGACCGGTCGGCGAGCGAGATCGCCGAGCTGGGGTACGACGAGGCGACGGTGCGATCCATCCTGCGCATGGTGGACCGCGCCGAGTACAAGCGCCGCCAGAGCCCGCCCGGCATCAAGATCTCGCCGCGCGCCTTCGGCAAGGACCGGCGCCTGCCGATCACGAACCGCTGGTCGGGCTGAAGCACCGCCCCGGGCACCCATGAAAACGCCGGGTCGCGCGACGCGCGGCCCGGCGTTAGGCGTTCCTCCGGCTACTTGCCGGCGCCGATCACCGCGATGAGCACCCCGTTGTTGAAATCGAACGTGAACGGAGCGGTGCTGCCGACGGCGTAGAGCGTGAACTTGTCGCCGCTCTTGATGCGGGAGAACAGCGGCGTCTTGCCCGCCCCGAACAGCGCGGCCGAGCGGTCCCAGTCGAGCTTCTCGGTGGCCCCGGCCGCGACCGTGAGCGGACCCCACACCCGGATGCCGGTCGAGGTGACGGTCGCCGCGGAGATCGCGCCCGGGTTGCCGTCGAGCAGGTAGACGCTCAACGTGAGGCTCGAGCCCCCGGTGTTGTGCACCGCGCCCAGCAGCGCGATGTCCTCGAGCGACTTGATGTCGCTCTTGTGGTCGTTGTAAGTGCTGTTGGTCGCGAGGTCGACGTAATAGCCGTTGACGTTCGAGGCGCTGTTGACCGCGATGTTTCCGAATTCCAGCTTGACCAGGAACTGGCCCGAGACCAGCACGCAGCCGGCGCCGGTCAGGAGGGCGAGGGCGAGGCTGGGCAGAATCATCCGCAGGCGATGGATCATGGCGTCCCCCTAGGGCAACGAGAGGAAGTGGTAGGACACGCCGGCCGTCGCGTTCGCGAACTTCCGGGAGACATCACCGTCCACGATCATCTGGAGCTCGCCGCGCACGTCGACGCCGAGCTTCATGGGCAGCCCGAAGCCGACGCCGAGCCCGAAGTTGTAGCCGGACTTCGTCAGGTCGGCGGTCGCCGCCCGCTCGTCCTTGTTCGAGCCCAGCCCGATGTAGGGAAAGAACTTGAAGGCCGGCCCGCCGGCCGAGAGCAGCAGGTTGACGCCCCAGGCGGACACCTTGCCGCCGTCACGGGTGCTCGAGCCGGCGATCGTCGTGATCGTCTTGTCGCCGTAGCTCGCCGACGAGTAGTAGGGCTCGACGGTCAGGAGCGGGACGACGCTGACCGGCACGCGGAAGCCCCAGATCGATCCCTGGGTGCGGTCATCCTGAAGGACGGGGTAGCTCAGCCCGGCGAACGGCTCGATGCCGATGCCCACCGCGCCCGCGGTCGCCGCGCTCAGCGCGACGGCCAGCACGGCGAGCAGCACGATCGTTTTCATCATGAACGCCTCCTTGCGGGGGATGGTGTGTCCATGGGTGACGCCGCGGCTACTGCACGACCTGGACGGCGCTGACGCCCGCCGCGCAGAAGCGCGTCAGCAGGTTGGCGATGTGCTCGAGCGTCGCCGACAACTGGCGGTCGGCGCGCTCGACCGGGCAGAACAGCACGACCAGCAGACGCCGCGTGCGGGCCGAGACCGCGGTGCGCGCCGAGTCCGAGGTCGGCGCGCCGAACGGACCCTCGTCGTCGGCGAGCAGCAGCCGGCCGGCGAGGTTGACGCGCTGCTTGCGGATCCCCGGGTAGCCTTCGGCCTCCTGGCCCACGCGCACCCGCACCGCCCCGCGCACCTGGTCCCGATCGTAGAGGCCGAGCGGAATCTGGTGCTCGAGCGAGCTCAGGTTGCACACGTCCACGGCCAGGTTGACCCGCGGCAACCCCTTGCCCTGGAGCACGCGGCGCAGCAGGGCCTCGCTGCTTGGGCGCGTCTTGGTGGGATCGATGTCGAGCTGGTGGAACAGCGCGCGGGTCTCGGCGACCCCCGGGATGTCCGCGGGGGCGCGGCCCGCGTACTGGGCGCTCAGGCGCGCGACCAGCTCGTCGCGCTCGCGCTCGAACTCGGGCGGCACGGGCTCCATCTCGACGCCCTCCGCCTCGAGCAGTCCCAGCGCCAGCACGCCCCGCAGGGATTCTTCGACGGTCAGACTCAGTCCTTGAGTGCGCGCCTGGAGCGTCAATGGGGTCTCCGAGTCACCGGGTCCCGGGACGGGACCTGGACTCCGAACCGAAAGGTGGGCGGCGGGAAATCCCTTTCCGACCCAACCGAGACGGCGACACAAGGGTCACCGCTGTCGATGCGGCCAAACTTCAATGTCTTCGCCGCCCACGGGGCCTGGGCACGGATCCGGTCCGCACGCAGGCCAGCCGAGAATCGTCGTCCACCATCGATCGCCGAAGCTCGCGGCGGCGATTCCCGTCGCGCAGCGCGAGCGGCTGAACAGCGTCGAGCACCATAGCGTGAACCCCGGGCGGGCCCAAGGAAAATTGCTCGGCGTGCGCAGAGACTTTTGTATGCTTTAGTGCGGGCTTGACATCGGCGCGCCGATTCGGATTCAGCCGTGTGATTCTTCGGCCGTCTCCGATTCCTTCGGCGGCAACTTGCGCTCGATCGACACGATGCGGTAGCGGCGACTCTGAGCGCCCTCGCCCAGGACGACATCGTCGCCGATCGCGCGCCCCATGAGCGCGCGTCCCACCGGCGCCTGGAACGACACGACGTGCGAGCCGTGATGATGCTCGCTGTCCCCGAGGATCCACCAGGTCTGAACGTCGGTGTCGCTCTCGAGCACGACCTCCGCCCCCAGGCCCACGATGCCGTCGCGATGCTCCATGTCGTCCACGAAGCGCGCGCGCGCCAATCGCAGCTGGAGTGCCGCGACCAGCTTGCTCACGTTGGCCTGCTTGAGCTTGGCGGAGTGATATTCCGCGTTCTCCTTGAGGTCGCCGAGCTCGCGCGCCTTCTGGATCGTGGCCGGGATGGTCGTCCGCAGCTCCTTCTCGAGACGGTCGAGCTCGTGCTGGAGCCTCTCCCACGTGGCGCGCGTCATGATCGGCGCCTCGACCTCCTCGACCTGCTGGCCGACCCGGTCGAACAGCTTGTCGGCGCGCCGCTGCCGGTGCGCCCGCAGGGATTCGGCCTCGTCGCCCAGCCCCATCCGCTGGAGCCCGTCGAGCGCCGGGAACAGGAAGCGGTCGCTCGATCGCCACTGGCGCAGCAGGACGCGGACCTTGAGCCGGATCTCGGTGGGGCACTCCGTGCCCGCGAGCAGGCGGTCGAACGCCCCCTCGGGCTCGAGCCAGCGCAGCACCTTGTCGGCCACCGAGGGCTTGGGGCGCTCCTCGATGAGCGCCAGCGCCGACCACAGCACCAGCCAGCCGCTCACCCCCGGGAGGCCGGCGGGGTCGCCGACCGCCTCCTCGATCAGCCGCAGCGCGGCCGAGGGGTAGCGCGCGGCATGGACCAGCAGGGTGCGCCGCAGCTGCGCGCGCCCGCCCTCGTCGAGCGCGTCGCGGATGCCCTGCGCGACCGCCTGGACCGCCGAGAACCGCGAGTCGAGCGCCGAGAGGATGGCGTCGGCATCCACGCCCGCGGCGTGCGACGCCTCGAGCACGGCGAGCTGCTCGTCCTCGTTCGCGAGATCGGTGATCGCGAGGCCCTGGTCCCACAGCCGCTGGAGGACGACCGCCCACTCCCCGGCGCGCTCCGGGAACCAGCGCGCGGCGTAGAGCCCGGCGCGCGCGCGGTCGGCGCGATCGCCCTCCTCGTCGGTCATCGCGCGCAGCACGAACTTGCCGAAGCGCTGGGCGAGCGCGGCCTCGGCCTGCGGATGCTGGGTGAGGAACTTGCGCAGCTTCTGGAGGTTCGACTTCACGGACTTGCGCGGCTCGAGCGCGGGCAGCGGCGTCGTGACCGGCCCGGCTCCGGACTCGGACGCCGCCGTGGCGGTGGGCGCGGGGGTCAGGCGGTAGTGCTGCTCGAAGGCGCGCGCGTGGTCGATGCCCGGGTGCCGGGCGGCCCCGGCGCGGGCGCGGCGCCAAAACGCGGTCCACTCCGTGGCCGGGATCAGGCCCGTGCCCACCAGGAACACCTTGAGCTTCTGCGCGTCGGCGGCGCCCGCGAGCGCCTTGAGCGCGCGCGCCAGGATCTCGGCGGGCTCGTCGGCGAGCAGGCGCTTGAACTCCTCGGGCCGGGCGATGCGCAGCAGGCGCAGATCGTCCTCGGGCAGCAGGGTCAGCGTGCGGCGCGCCGCGGCGTAGGGCATCTTGTGCCCGCGCGCGTGGGCGAAGTCGATGAGCACGGTCTCGCCGTCGTTCGAGGCCACGCGCCCCGCGCCGAAGGAGTCGTGGTGGACGGCGCGCCCGGGCGGCAGGGCCACGATGAGATCGAAGCGCTCGAGCGCCGGGAGCAGCGGCTTCGTGCGGTCGGCGACCCCCGAGGCCAACAGGACCGGCTCGGGCTCGGGGCACTCGCGCCCCGGCCCCTGGCGCAGCGACTCGACCAGCGCGTCGCGGAACGGCTCGCCCGCCGCCGGCCCCTCGCGCTCGATCGCGATCGCCACGGTCTCGCGCAGCGCGATGTGGCCCTCCCCGGCGCGGCCCGCGCGCGCGACCTCGGGAAAGCCGATCGCGAGCAGCTGCTGGCACTCCCTGAGCGCGCCCTGCTCGGCCACTCTGGGCAGCGTGCGCAGGAGCTTGACCAGTCCGTCGATCTCGTGGTGCTCGACGAACTCGAGCGCCGCCTCTTCGAGCCCCGCGAACTGGGACTGCTCGGCGAAGCGCGGAATGAGCTCGGTGAGCAGCGCCCGCCGCCGGTCCCCCTCGCCCGAGTCGCCGAGGCGCACGGCGAGCTTGAGTCCGAGCTCGAGATCGTCGGGCATGAGCCCCCAGGCGCGCTCGAGCGCCTCGATCCGGGCCGGCTCCTGGCCCAGGCCCTCGTGGGCCCGCACCAGCAGGCGGGCGGCCGCGTGCGTCTCCTCGAGCGCGAGCGCCCGCTCCGCGACGGCGGCGAGCGGCTCCCAGCGCTTCGCCGCGGCCAGCTTCTCGCCCAGCGCGAGCAGCGTCTGGCTCGCCCGCTCGACCTCGCCGTTCAGGGCGCAGGCGGCGGCGAGCAGGTACTCGACTCCGGGCGAGGCGCCGGCCTGGCGGGTGCGGCCGGCGCACTCGTTGCGCACGAACACGACCTCGCCTTCGGCCTGGGCGTCGTGGACGAGACTTTCGAGCTGTTCGCGCGCTTCTGGGGTGAGGTCCGCGGCGAGATCGCCGCGCAGGACGGCCGAGAGTTGGTCCCGAAAGCCCATGAGCTCCGCGCAGTGGAGTGAGTCGATGGCGATAAAGGGGATGTATCATGCCGCACCGCGCCCGGACTGGCAAGCGGGCGCGGCGCGCGGGTGGGACTAAGGGGGAGGAGGAATCGATGCGGGAAGTCGAGCGGATCAAGGACCAGCACGCCCGGGCCTTCGCCGGCCCCGCCTGGCATGGCCCGGCCGTGTTCGAGGTGCTGCAGGGCGTTAGCGCGCGGCGCGCCGCGGCGCGGCCGGTCGCGGGCGCGCATTCGATCTGGGAGGTCGTGCTTCACATCGCCGCCTGGGAGCACGTGGCCGCGCGCCGGCTGGCGGGCGAGCCGACGTCGCCCACGCCCGCCCAGGACTGGCCGGCGGTGGGTGGGCGCTCGGCCGCCGCGTGGCGGCGGGCGCTGCGGCTGCTCGAGCGCCGGCACCGCGAAGCCGCGCGCGCGATCGCCAACCTGACCGAAGCCGCCCTCGAGCGGCGCGCGGCCGGCGAGTCGTACTCCGCGTACGTCCTCGCCCACGGCGCGGCGCAGCATGGCATCTACCACGCCGGCCAGATCGCGCTGCTCAAGAAAGGGACCCTGGGCTAGACTCCGCCGCCATGAAGATCTACACCCGCACCGGCGACGACGGCACCACCGGCCTGCTGGGGCCCGGCCGCGTGCTCAAGTGCGCGCCGCGGGTCGAGGCCTACGGGAGCGTGGACGAGCTCAACGCCGCGCTGGGCGTGGCGCGCGCGCACGACGCTGCCGGCTGGCTCGCCGCCGATTTCGAGGCGCTCCAGTCGCGACTGTTCGCGCTGGGCGCCGAGCTGGCGGCGGCGGACCCCGGGATGCTCGCGAACCTCGATCGCATCGGAGATGCGGACGTCGCCGCCCTCGAGCGCCTGATCGACCGCCTCGATGCGGAGCTGCCGCCGCTCAAGAACTTCGTCCTGCCGGCGGGCTCGCTGCTCGCGGTCCAGCTCCACCTGGCGCGCACCGTGTGCCGGCGGGCGGAACGCCGGCTGGTCGAGCTGCGGCGCGAAGAGCCCGTCGAGCCCGTCCTGGTGCGCTATCTCAACCGGCTCGCCGACCTGCTGTTCGTCATGGCGCGCTGGTGCAACCGACGCGCCGAGGTCGCCGAGACCGAATGGCACGGCGGCAAGCGCTAGATGGCATCGTCTAGACAGCGCTGCACGGCCCGGCCCGGGGGCCGCCCCACGAGTGGGGCGAAGTATGGGGACCCACGACGGAGGGCGGCCCCCGGGCCGGGCCGGGCAGCGCTGTTTCCCCCGCTGGACATTGCGCCCGCGCGCGGTGATAATGCTCGCGCACGCCTTGGGTGGCGGAATCAGGCGCCGGACGTCGTGGACGTTCGCCCCGCCGTCGCCTCCCGATCGAGGTGGTGACCGAGAGCGTCACCCCGCCCCCGCCGGGAAGTTCAGAGTTCCGGCTGGCGAGGATGCAATGGGTTGAGAGAGCTGGAGGCCGGCCAGTCGCCGGAGCCTCCGGATGCCCGGCCGGCGCGTGAGCACGAATCCGCTTCCGACCGACACCCCGCTTCCGCTTGTCCGCGCCCGCCTTGCTTCCTTCCGGCGCCGCGGCGACGAGGCACAGCAAGGACCACACATGAGATCACGTCGACGCCGCCCGCGCGGGCCCATGACGTCCGCGCCGGGTGGATCGCCCGACGCCGCGGCGTATTCGGACGCGCCGCAACCGCAGTCCCAGCCACCGATGCAGCCCGGGGGCAGCCGCCGCCGCCGCCGCCGGCCCCGCGGCAACAGCCGGCCGCTCAACAACATTCCGCCACAGCCCTACGGGAACAACCACGGCGCGCCGGCGATGGGCCGGCCCCCGGGACCGGGAGGACGGAGGCGGGGCCGCGGGCGCGGGGAGCCCGGCCGCTCGAACGGCGGCGACCGGCACCGCGGGCTCGAGATCCTGCGCGACATGCAGCAGATCGGCGCGGCGCTCGACCCCACCGAGCGCTTCATCCTCGAGCTGCCGCCCGGCAAGGGTGACCCGCCCTACGGGGATCGCATCACCGGACGGGCCATCGACATCATCGCCCCGCTCGGCCGCGGCCAGCGCTGCCTGATCGTCTCTCCTCCCAAGGCCGGCAAGACCCGCATCCTCCAGAGCATCGCCGCTTCGATCTCGTACAACCATCCCGAGGTGGCCGTGTACGCGCTGCTCGTCGACGAGCGCCCCGAGGAGGTCACCGACTTCAAGCGCAACACGCCGGCGACCGTCATCGCGGCCTCGAGCGACATGACCATCCAGGAGCACATCGACACGACCGAGCACGCGATGGAGGTGGTCGCGAGCCTGGTCCTCGAAGGCAAGGACGTCGTGCTGCTGCTCGACTCGATCACCCGGCTCGCGCGTGCCTACAATGCGGGCTCGGAGGGCAGCGGACGCACGATGTCGGGCGGGCTCGACTCCCAGGCGATGCAGTCGCCGCGCCAGATCTTCGGGGCCGCGCGCAAGATCGAGGGCGGCGGCTCGCTCACGATCCTCGGCACCGCGCTCATCGACACCGGCTCGCGCATGGACCAGATCATCTTCGAGGAGTTCAAGGGCACCGGGAACAGCGAGATCTACCTGTCGCGCGAGCTGGCCGAGCGCCGCATCTACCCGGCGATCGACATCCAGAGGAGCGGCACGCGCAAGGAGGAGAAGCTCTACCCGGCCGACATCGTGCCGCGTCTCCACCTGCTCCGCCGCGGGCTCGCGGGGCTCCAGACCCAGGAGGCGATGACCAAGCTGCTCGAGCTGCTCACCCGCTGCAAGACCAACGCCGAGGTGTTCGAGCTGCTGCGGGCCTGAGGCACGCGTCACGCCGTGACGCTCCGAAAGCCCGAGCGCCCCGCCATATGAGGCGCGACGGAGCGCTCGGAATTCCCTCCACGTGACGACCGCCGTTCCCGCGGGACGTGGCACCCGCGCGGACCTGCCGTCACGCCGCGGCCGCGCGCGGCGGCCGCACGAACCGGCCTACCGATACAACGCCTTCAGCTTGCCCCACGTCGTCCCCTGCGTTCCCACGACGCCCGTCTTGTAGGACGGCACGCACAGGAAGATGGGCTGGCCGAGCTCAAGATGCCAGATCCCGAACTCGTCCTTCGCGAACACCGGAGGCGGGGGCGGCGCCACCGGCGGAAGCATGCTGATGTCGTAGATGACCAGGTGGGCGACCGGGTCGAAGATCGGGAACACGACGCCCTGGAAGATCTTCTCGACCGGAGGCGCCAGGAACCTCGGGAAATGAACCATCGCCTGGTACTGGTAGAACTGATCCTGCAGGGACACGGGCACCTCGATGGGCAGCCCGTTCGCGTCGTAGACCCGATAGTGGTTCTTGGGCGGGATCGGGCCCGAGGGCGGCTGCGTGATGCCCTTCAGCGCCGGATTGAGCAGGAAGTGCGGATCGAAGACGTTGAGCGCCTGGTCGGGCCTGAACTGATTCGAGACCAGCGCGGTCGCGCCGAACGGCTGTGCGGACGTGAGCCACCACGTGTAGTGGGTGATGTCGTCGATGATCCCCTCGTGGTTCTTGTTCACCGGCGTCATGAAGAACTCGAGGGTCAGCACCTGCGAGGTCACGTGCTGGAGGAACTGATCGCTCAGGATCACGGGAACCGGGTACTGCGGCGGGTTGAGCACCTTGTAGACCAGGTAGTGGTCCACGCCCGGGGGCGTGTTGGGCGGCTGCGCGTGCGCCGACCCGGCGGCGAGCGTGATGCACGCGACCGCGACGGCGACGAACGCGAACTGGATGGCACGACCCGCACGGTTCGAAGCAAATCTCACGGGACACCTCCTTCCCGGCCCCCAGGTCCGTCGGGGGAATCGCGACTTCGAGTGGCGAAATCGGATCCCGGGAGTCGGCTGCGACGTGGGACGTCAGCCGCGGCGGCCACATTCCTCCCGGCCGCAAGCTCCCCGGCGTCCGCGGCGCGCGCCAGGTGTGCTTCGTGATGGGAACCACCGGCTGGTGGTGCGGCCGAGACCGTCGGGAATCCTACTTGCGCCGCGCCCGGCTTTCCACGCCCAACGGAAGGGCCGTTGGGAAAATTCCGACTCGATGTCGGAGTGTGTACCTGTGGTAAACCGTCTTCGTGCCGCCAGACGGGGGAGGCCCGGGGCTTGCCGGGCGCGCGGCGAGCGTGGCAGATTCCCCGCCATCCCAGCACCCGTCCGCTCGCGTTCGCCAGGAGGACTGCGCATGTCGTTCAGCATCTGCCGGTTCGCGGCCGTCGCCCTGCTCGTCCCCCTGACCGCCTGGGCCCAGCACGACCACGGCGCGCCCGCGGCGACGAACACGCCGCCGCCGCTCTACACGAACCTGGGCACCTGGACCCACCCGGTCACGACCTCGTCCCCCCGGGCCCAGAAGTTCTTCGACCAGGGACTGCGGCTCTACTACGGCTTCAATCACGACGAGGCGATCCGCGCCTTCCGTGAGGCCGCGCGGCTCGATCCCCGGTGCGCGATGGCCTGGTGGGGCGTGGGCGTCTCAGCCGGTCCCAACATCAACCTGCCGATGGACGAGGAGCACGGCAGGATCGCGCTCGATGCAGTCGCCCGGGCCTCCGCGCTCGCGAAGGGCGCCCCTGCCGCCGATCGCGCCTTCATCGGGGCGCTCCTGACCCGGTACTCCGCCGAGCCGAACGCGCGCCGCACCGCGCTCGACAGCGCGTATTGCGACGCGATGCGGGCCCTGTCGAAGCGCCTGCCCGCCGACGCCGATGCGGCCGCGCTGTACGCCGAGTCCATCCTCGATCTGAATCCGTGGAATCAGTGGTCCCACGAAGGCCGGCCCAATCCCGGCACGCTCCAGGCGGTGGCGACCCTCGAGGCCCTGCTCCGCAAGCATCCCGACCATCCGGGCGCGAACCATTTCTACATCCACGCGGTCGAGGCCTCGGACCATCCCGAGCGCGCGCTCGAGGCCGCGAGAAGGCTCGAGACCCTGGTGCCAGGCGCCGGCCACCTGGTTCACATGCCGTCCCACATTTACGCCCGCACCGGACAGTACCGCGAGGCCCTGGAGCAAAACCGGAAGGCCGTCGCGGTGGACGAGAAGTACATCGCGGAGCAGAACCCGCAGGGCTCCTATCCGCTCATGTACTACAACCACAACATCCAGTTCATCTGGTTCACGGCGATGATGGAGGGCCGCAGCGCCGAGGCGATCGCCGCGGCGCGCAAGCTGGTGGGCAACCTGTCGCCCGATCTCATCGCCCAGATGTCGATGCTCGAGCTCGCGCCGCCCTACCCGATCGTGACGCTGGTGCGCTTCGGCCGCTGGGACGAGGCGCTCGCGGAGCCGGCCCCGCCGGCCGCGGAGCGCTACGCGCGCGCGGTGTGGCACTACGCGCGCGGGATGGCGCTCGCCGGCAAGGGCGATCTCGCCGGCGCCGCCGGCGCGCTCGATTCGCTGCGCGCGACCGCCGCGCACGTGCCGCCCGACATGATCATCAGCATCAATCCCGCGCCGCTGCTGCTGCGGGTCGCCTCCAACGCGCTGGCGGGCGAGCTGGCGGGCCGCCGCAGGCGCACCGACGAGTCGCTGCGTCTGCTCCGTCTCGCGGTCGCCCAGGAGGACAGCCTCCACTACGACGAGCCCCCGACCTGGTACTGGCCGGTGCGGCACGCGCTGGGCGCCGCGCTGCTCGCCTCGGGGCGCGCGCAGCAGGCCGAGGGAGTCTATCGCGAGGACCTGCGCCGGCACCCCGACAACGGCTGGTCGCTGCTCGGGCTCACGAAGGCGCTGCGCGCGCAGGGCCTGACGACCGAGGCCGCGGTGGCGGACGAGCGCTTCCGGAAGGCCTGGTCGGAGGCCGACGTCCATCTGGCGGCGTCGGTGTTCTAGCGGGGGGCGAAGCTACGCCCGCTCGACGAACTCCCCGGTCCGGGTGTCGATCTTGACCCGGTTGCCCGACTCGATGTAGGGCGGGACCTTGATCTCGAGGCCGGTCTCCAGGATCGCCGGCTTCGAGGTGTTCTGCACCGCCGCGCCCTTGATGTTGGGCGTGGTCTCGCGGACCGCCAGCTCGACGAACATGGGCAGATCGACGCCCACGACCCGGCCCTCGAAGTACTGGGCCTTGATCGTCATTCCCTCGGTGATGAAGCCGACCGCGTCGCCGAGCACGTCGGAGTGGAGCGCCATCATCTCGTAGGACTCGGTGTTCATGAAGTGGAACTCGTCGGCCGCCCGGTAGCTGAACTGCAGCACGTGCTCCTCGAGGTTGGCCCGATCGACCTTGTCCTCGGAGCGGAACCGGTGTTCGGCGTTGCTGCCGGTCTGGATGTTGACCAGGCGGGTCTGCACCATGCCGCGCCAGTTGCCCGGGGTGACGTGCAGCACGTTGGTCACCCGGTGCGGCTTGCCGTTGTGCATGATGACCATGCCCACTTTGATTTGCGTCGCGGCGATCACGGAAGGCTCCTGTCGGGTCTCGTGGATCGGATGAGCCGCGTGGCAGGGGTCATCCGGGGCTGAAAGCGGCAAAGGAGTGTGCCCGAAACGCGCCCGACGCGCAAACGCAGGGGGGCCGGGCATCGAAGCCCGGCCCCCGGTGCGTCCGGCGGCCCGTCGCCCCTGCGGAGCTAGTCCGCGCGCCGGTCGAGCGTGGCGGCGAGCGCCGCGCCGATGCGCGCGTCGGTTTCCTGCAGGTGCGCCCGGGTCGTCGCGTCGGTGACCGCCTTGCCCGCCAGGGCGGTGCGGACCTTGCCCTGGATCCGCACCAGGCTCGCGCGGGCGAGCGTCGTCGCGTCCTCGGGCGGAAGCGGCGGCGGCGGTGCGGCCACGCCGGGGCCGAGCAGCCCGGGGCCGGCCGCCGGCGCCGGCTGGCGCAACGCCAGCCGGATGAGCTGCTTGAGCTGCTCGCGCTGCAGGTTGCGGCGCAGGCTCGTGACCTCGGACGCTCCAGCGTCCAGCTCCGACCAGATCGTGGCGTTCAGGCCGTTGAACAGGTCGGCCATCTTGAACGGCTTCTCGCTCTTCGCGAAGCGCAGCTCGTTGTCCTGGATGCGCCCGAGCGTGATCGGGTTGTAGAGCCGGGTGAGCACCGTGCGCTGGATGTTGAGCACCGCGTCGTGCCAGGGGAAATCGAGCCGCTGGGCGCCGAAGTAGGTCGCGAAGTCGAGCCCCGGGTTGCGCTCGATCGCGAGCCGGTTCTGCAGGCTCGCCGGCACCTGGAAGGCGCGCGGACCGAACGCGTAGGTCGCCAGGAAATCGAGCGCCTCGCGCTGCTTCGCCGCCGGCACCGGCTGGTAGGGAAGCCGGTCCCCCGGATCGCCGACGTGATCGCGGTGGTGGTAGATCCCGCCGATGAACTTCGACGACGTCACCAGCGAGCGGAAGTCGTCCGACAGCCCGCGCGCCATCGCCCGCCGGTACACCTGGTAGCCATCGCCGGGCTTGGCGAGCTTGCTCTCCATGTTCGCCCACAGCTCGTTGACGAGCTGGAGGCGCCCGCGGAAGTAGGCGAGCGGGTCGTCGGTCTGATCGTACTGGTTCGCGAACGGGTCGATCGAGATCGCCGAGTAGGTGCCCTGGGCGTCCTCGTCGGTCGAGTAGGGCAGCATCGGGTCAGTGCCCGCGCGCGCGGCGATCCGGGCCAGCGCGTCGGTCTCGTCGCCGGCGATCGGCTTGTAGGCGTACTCGATCGCCCAGTAGTCGTAGGGTCCGAGCGTGGTGGGCACGAAATCGCCCTGGGTCGTGCCCTTCGGCGCGACGATGACCGGGTTGTAGTCCATGACGGAGGCCGACTGGCCGATGCTCTCGGTCTTCGCCACGTCGTTCAGCTCGCTGGGCTTGAGGATGCTGCTGCCGCGGAAGTTGTGGCGCAGGCCCAGGGTGTGGCCGACCTCGTGGGCGACCAGCTCGACGATGTACTGGTGCATGAGTCGGGCCTCGACTTCGGGGCGCAGCGCGCCCCGGGCCTCGAGCACCGAGATCCCGAGCGCCGCCTGCTGAACCAGGCCGCTCGCGAGATCGCAGGCCGCGCGCGGATTCCGGTTCCAGGCGGTCGCGAGCCAGGTCCCCGATTCGTCGGGCTGGGTGATCGGGTTCACGTACTCCTCGCCCAGCCGGCGCGCGTTGCGCACGATGCCCTCGGCGATGCTGATGTCTGCGTCGTAGATCTGGCCGGTATAGGGGTTGGCGCGCGAGGGGCCGATCGCGAAGGTGGCGTCCACGCCCGCGAACCAGCGGATCGTGTTGTAGCGCGAGTCGGCGGGGTCCCAGGTCGCGTCGTCGGGCTGCTGCTTGACGACGATCGCGTCCTTGAAGCCGATCTTCTCGAACGCCTTGTTCCACAGCAGCACGCCCTCGGTGACCGCCTCACGGTATTCGACCGGGATCGTGTTCTCGAGCCAGTAGACGATCGGCTCCTTAGGGGGCGAGAGCGCCGCGTTGGGGTCCGACTTCTCGAGCTTCCAGCGCGTGATGTAGCGCACGTAGGGCGAGGCCGGTCGGTCGGAGGCGAAGTCCTGCCGGATGGTGATGAAATGGCCGACGCGGTCGTCGGCGATGCGGGGCTGGTAGCCGGTGTCCTTGAGCGTCGAGAGCTCGTACTTCACGACCAGCGGAATGCTGCGGGCGTCGGGAAGCGTGATCGAAGGCGTCCTCGGGTTGTCGGTGCCGTAGTCGAGCGCGACCTCGAGCAGCACGTTGTCCGGGAAGGCCTTGATGTCCCGCAGCCCGCTCTTCTCCTTGTCGAAGCTGTAGCTCGATGGCTGGTAGGCCTGCGACAGGCCGGCCGCGAAGCCCGGCAGATCCTTGACGAACAGCTCGGCGGGATCGATGAGGATGCTCTTGCGATCGGGGTGCGGCTTGGACTGGAGCTTCGCCGCGCCCAGGATCGAGCCCGGGAACGAGCGCGCGATCGCGCGCGCCGCGGGCGAGCCGGGCGGCGCGCTGAAGGCGGTGTTCTCCTGAATGAGCTGGATGCTCTTGCCGACCTGGCGCAGCACGAACGGGAAGTCGCCCAGCACCTGGGCCCCGTAGATGCCGCGCTCGCCCACCGCCTGATCGAGCGTGGCGCCGAACAGGAAGCGCTTGTCGAGCTGGTCGGGCCGGATCTCCATGAGCATCCGGTTGTCGTCGGCGTGGCGGTAGAACGTGAACACACCCTGGATGACGTCCATGTCCTTCACGACCTCGCTGAACGGCTTGTCGTCGCCGGGCTTGGGCACGTCGGGCTTGGCGGCCACGGCCGCCCCCCTGGCATCGGCCTTGGCGGCGGAGGTGCGGGAATCCTTCGTGTCGCTCGAAACGGCGTCCTGCGCGAGCGCGGCCCCGGCGCCCGTCAGCCCGAGCACGACGAGGGCGAGCAGCAGGGAGGCCGCGCGGGAGTTGCGCTTCATCTCGATCTCCTTGGTCACGAGTGAAATCGGAGCCCGGTCGGTGGGTCGTGGGCGAGCGGGACCCTATCGGGCTGAACGAGTGGGGGCAAACCCGGGGCGACCGGCGCGGCATATCAAAAAACCGGCGGCGAAGAAGGTCGCGCGGACGCGCGGGTGAGGCGGGGGGCGGGAGCGGCGGCCGGGGTCGTGGCGGCCGGGGCGGCGGCGAGCGGGGCGCCCGGGCGGAGCCGGCAACGGGCCCTGGCGTACGAAGCCACCGCACACGTCCGGGTGGAGCGGTGGCCTCGGATTTCCCCCGGGCGGTGGTCCAGGAGCGGGTGTAAAACCGGACGCTCCCAGAAGCTCACCCATCCCGAAGGCGTGCCGGCGTGGTCCAAGCCGAAGCTCTAATGACCTGCCGACGCCGCTTGGGATGAAAACAACGGGCCGGGGATTTCTCCCCGGCCCGCTTCTTGACGACTTTATTACGACGGCGCTCTAGAAGTCTTCTCCGCCGTAACCACCACCGCCGCCGCCCGGAGCGGCCGCCGCCTTCTTCTTCTCCGGGATCTCCGTGATCAGCGCCTCGGTCGTGAGCAGCAGGCTCGCCACGCTCGCCGCGTTCTGCAGCGCGGTACGCGCGACCTTGGTCGGGTCGATGATGCCGGCCTTGAACATGTCCACGTACTTCTCCGCGTCCACGTCGTAGCCGGTGAACTTCTCCTCGCCCTTGTAGCCCTTGACGTGCTCGACGATCACCGAACCCTCGACGCCGGCGTTCTGGCACAGGGTGCGGAGCGGCTGCTCGAGCGCGCGCTTGATGATGTTGACGCCCACCTGCTCGTCACCCTGCAGCTCCTTCGAGAGCCGGTCGAGCACCGGAATGCAGCGCAGGTACGCCACGCCGCCGCCCGGAACGATGCCCTCTTCGACCGCGGCGCGGGTCGCGTGCAGCGCGTCCTCGACGCGGGCCTTCTTTTCCTTCATCTCGGTCTCGGTCGCGGCGCCGACGTTGATCACCGCCACGCCGCCCGCGAGCTTGGCCAGACGCTCCTGGAGCTTCTCGCGGTCGTAGTCCGAGGTCGTGTCCTCGATCTCCTTCTTGATCTGGCCGATCCGGCCCTGGATGTCGACCTTCTTGCCGGCCCCATCGACGATCGTCGTGTTGTCCTTGTCGATGGTGATGTTCTTGGCGCGTCCGAGATCCTCGACGCGCACGTTCTCGAGCTTGAGGCCGATGTCCTCGGAGATCACCTTGCCGGCGGTGAGCACCGCGATGTCCTCCATCATGGCCTTGCGGCGGTCGCCAAAGCCCGGCGCCTTGACCGCGCACACCGCCAGCGTGCCGCGCAGCCTGTTGACGACCAGGGTCGCGAGCGCCTCGCCCTCGACATCTTCGGCGACGACCAGCAGCGGATGCCCGGACTTGGCAATCTGCTCGAGCAGCGGAAGAAAATCCGCAAGCGTGCTGATCTTCTTCTCGTAAAGGAGCAGGAAGGGGTCCTCGAGAACGCATTCCATCCGCTCCGGGTCCGTGATGAAGTAGGCGGAGAGAAACCCGCGGTCGAATTGCATCCCTTCGACGACCTCCAGGGCCGTCTCCGTTCCCTTCGCCTCCTCGACCGAGATGACTCCCTCGCCGCCGACCCGCTCGATCGCATCGGCCACGAGCTCCCCGATCTTCGGGTCGTTGTGCGCCGAGATCGTGGCGACTTGCGCTTTCTCACGGCGTTCCGGGACCGGGCGCGAAAGCGCGCGCAGAGCGTCGATCGCCACGCGAGCGCCCCGGTCGAGCCCTCGCTTGATGTCCACCGCCGAGGCACCCGCCGCGACGTTGCGCAGACCCTCCGCGAAAATCGCGTGAGCGAGGATCGTTGCCGTGCTCGTTCCGTCGCCGACCGCATCGCCGGTCCGGTTGGCGGCTTCCCGCATCATGCGCGCTCCCAGGTTCTCATCGGCGTCCTCGAGCTCCAACTCCTTGGCGATGGTCACGCCGTCGTTACAGACGATGGGGCTGCCCCATTTTTTCTCGATCAGAACGCTCTTCGACTTGGGACCCAGCGTCACGCGCACGGCATCGGCGAGTGCGGTCGCTCCCGCGAGCAGCTTCTCTCGTGCCGCGGACCGGAAGAGCAGTTGTTTGTGGGGCATGGTCGCCTCCTTGTTCGGGTGTGAGGTTCCGGACCTGCGAGCGCCGTCGGCCGGACAATTGTTGCCGCCTGCGTCCGGCCGCGAGGGTCATCTGCCAGAGTATCGGGCGATCCCTTCTTCGCAATGATTCATCCTCATTAAGCGGCCCGCAAAGGCCGTGAAAGAAGGCGATACGCGGGAATGATGCAGCGGAATCATGCGGGGGATTCCGTTTCGTCTCAAGATGGCAGGGTCGGCCGGCATGGTGGTTCCGCCGGGGCAGGCGATGCCGGTTCGACGAATCGAAAGGAGGCTGTCATGCCTGTTGCATTGGCCAAGACCGACCAGGAGATTCAGCAGGACGTTTTCCGCGAGCTGCGCTGGGACTCGCGGGTGAAACAGACCGAGATCGGGGTCGAGGTGGACAATGGCGTCGTGACGCTGACGGGGAACGTGGACAGTTACGCGAAGAAGCTGGCCGCCCGGGAGGCCGCGCACCGCGTCATCGGCGTGCTCGACGTGGCCGACGACATCCAGGCCAAGTCGCCGGGGAGCGTCGGGCGAACGGACACGGAGATCGCCAAGGCCGTCCGCCTGAGTCTCGAATGGGACGCGTTCGTCCCGGACCAGAAGATCCGCTC
>JBGQIE010000001.1:0-77009 GCA_041498315.1 Candidatus Eiseniibacteriota bacterium | reverse complement strand
GGCGGCGCGCGCGATCTGGTGTGGAAGGGATCGCACGCGCCAGAGGACGGGGACTTCTGCGTCGCCGAAGTCCCCGATGCGGGGCCGGCGTTCCTGATCGAGGTGCTGGGCGCGGACGACCGTCCCGAATGGGACGATGCGGCCGTCGCGTCCCAGTATCGGCTCCGGCACCGATTCCCCGCGGCCGCCCTGCGCGAAGCGGAGGCGTGTCACGAGCCGGGCGCCCGCGAGCGGCACGGCCGTCTCGATCTGCGCGACCAGCTGGTGTTCACGATCGATCCCGAGGACGCGCGCGATCACGACGACGCGCTCTCGGTGCGCCGCCTCGCGCGCGACCGCCTCGAGGTCGGCATCCACATCGCCGACGTGTCCCACTACGTCCGGCCGGGCTCGGCCCTCGACCGCGAGGCGCGCCGCCGCGGCACCAGCTGCTACCTGCCGGGCGGGGTCATCCCCATGCTCCCCGAGACGCTCTCGGCCGACGTGTGCTCGCTCAAGCCCGATCGCGACCGGCTCGCGCTCTCGGTATTCGTCGAGCTCGATCACGAGGGCCATCGCCACGGCCACCGCTTCGCCGAGACCGTCATCCGTAGCCGCCACCGCCTTCACTATGCCGAGGTGCAGGAGGGGCTGGACGGCAAGACGCCCTTCGAGGAGCCACTCCAGGACGCCCTGCTGACGCTGCGCAAGCTCGCGCGCGGGCTGCGCCGCCGGCGCCTGGCGGCCGGGGCGCTCGATCTCGACGTGCCCGAGACCAAGGCCTGGGTGGACGCCCACGGCGTGCCGCTGCGGGTCGAGCGCCGCGTCCAGCTCGAGAGCCACCAGCTCATCGAGGAGTTCATGCTGCTCGCCAACCGCTGCGTGGGGGAGGAGGGGGCGCGCCGCACCCCGGGCACGAGCCGGTACGGGGGCGTGCTCTACCGCATTCACGAGCCGCCCGCCGAGTCCAAGCTCCACGAGCTCGATCTCATGCTCCGGGCGCTCGGCCTGCCTCGGCTGGGTGCTACGACCGAGCCGGCGCGCGCCCTGCAGGCCCTGCTCCACGTGCCGCTCGATCCGGCCCATCGCCGGCTGCTCCACCGCCTGGTCCTGCGCTCGCTCGCGCGCGCCCGCTACCACGAGGCGGACCTCGGCCATTTCGGGCTCGCGACCCGCGAGTACTGCCACTTCACCTCGCCCATCCGCCGCTATCCCGATCTCCACAACCATCGCCGCGTGCGCGAGTGGATCCGCTCGGGCCCGCCCGCGGGCCACGCGCACCCGCACGCCGGCGCGGCGCACCCGGCCCCCGAGCCCGAGGCCTGGGACCCCGCCGCGCTGGCCGCGCTCGCCGGCCAGTGCAGCGACGCCGAGCAGACCGCGGCGATGGCGGAGCGCGAGGCGGTCAAGGTGAAGACGCTGCGCTTTCTCGAGGCGCGACTCGGGGACCGCGCATCGGGTATCATCAGCGGTCTGATTCCCCAGGGGTTCTTCGTCGAGCTCGAGGATGTTCCGGCGGAAGGATTCGTGCGGCCTTCGCTCTACCTCGACGATACGTTCGTGCTCGATCCTTCCGGTGTCCGCATGGTGGGCCGGCGCACCCGCCGCCGTTTCAGCTTCGGCGACGTCGTCGAGGTCACCGTTGCCCGGGTGGACGTGCCGGCCCGCGAATGTGACCTGGCGCTCGAGGCGCCCCGGCGGCCGACGACGCGCCGGCGACATCGGAGGTAGCGAATGCCGCTCAAGCGACGCAGGGGAGGTGCGGAGCGCCGCAAGAAGGCGCGCACCGAAGCGCGTCTCAGCATGCGCGTCGAGGGCCGTCCCACCGACAGCTCATCCGCGCAGGTCGTCACCGAGAGCCAGAACATCTCCTCGAGCGGCGTGTACTGCCGCTCGTCGCATTTCCTCGCGCCCTATTCGAAGGTGGACCTCACCATTGTGCTGCCGCGCATGCCGGGCGTGCGGGCCGGCAACGAGCTGCTCAAGTGCGAGGGCATCGTGGTGCGCTGCGACCCCTCGACCGCCAAGCGGGGCGACAAGGGTTACCAGCTCGCCTGCATGTTCTCCGGGCTCGAGACGCGCCACCGCGAGATGCTCGAGGAGTTCGTGACCTGGCGGAATCTCCAGTCCCTGCGCGCGGCTGCCGCCGCCGCCCAGGGCGAGCGCCCGGCGCGATCCCGCGCGGCGGTGGGCGGGGCCCGCGCCCGCTCGGCGCCCGCCCGCCCGCGATCGAGCCGCGCCGCGGCGCGCGGGCGGAGAAAGGCCGCGCCCCGACGTCGCAGCCCGCATTGAACGACGCCCGCCTCACCGTCGCCCCGGGGCCGCCGCTCGCGGGCCGCTTCGCGCCGCCGGGCGACAAGTCCATCACCCATCGCGCGTGCCTGTTCGCCCTGCTCGCCGACGGCGTCTCGGAGATCCGCCACCCCAACCCCGGTGAGGACTGCCTCGCGACCCTGCGCTGCGCCGAGGAGCTCGGTCTCGAGGTGCTCGCCCACGAGCGCGAGCGCGGGGCGACCCCCGGCCGGCTCGAGCTGCGCGGCCGCGGCGGGCCGACCCGCGAGGCGGCCGGCGTGCTCGACTGCGGCAACTCGGGGACCTCGCTGCGGCTGCTCGCCGGGATCGTCGCGACCCGGCCCTTCCTGAGCGTGCTCGCCGGCGACGCGTCGCTCAACCGCCGCCCAGTCGGCCGGGTCGTCGAGCCGCTGCGCCGCATGGGCGCCCAGGTGTGCGCGCGCGACCAGGATCGCCGCCCGCCGCTGGTCGTGCGCGGCGGACTGCTGAAGCCCCTCGACTACGCGGTGCCGGTGGCGAGCGCACAGGTGGAAACGTGCGTCCTGCTCGCCGGGCTCTCGGCGGCCGGGACGACCTCGGTCGAGCTGCCGGGCCCGGCCCGCGACCACACCGAGCGCATGCTCGCCGCGGCCGGCGTGGCGCTCCAGCGCGACGAGCGCCCGGGCGGCGGCCGGCGCGTCACCGTGCAGGGGCCGGCCGCTCCGCGACCGCTCTCGCTCACCGTGCCCGGGGACTTCTCGGCGGCCGCGTTCTTCCTTGCCGCCGCGGCGGCCACGCCCGGCGGGCGCGTCACCGCCACGTCGGTCAGTCTCAATCCGACCCGCACCGGGCTGCTCGACGTCCTGGCCGCCATGGGCGCGGGGGTCGAGGTCACGCGGAGCGGGCTCGAGGCGGGCGAGGAGCTGGGCGACGTGACGGTCACGGGGCCCGATCGACTCTCGGCCTTCGACATCCCGCCCGAGTGGGTGCCGCGTCTCATCGACGAGGTCCCGGCCTGGACCGTGGCGGCGAGTGCGGCGCGCGGGCGCTCGTGCCTGACCGGCGCCGGGGAGCTGCGGCACAAGGAGAGCGACCGGCTCGTGGCCCTGGCCTCGAACCTCGAGCGGCTCGGCATCGCCGCGCGCGAGCGGCCGGACGGGATCGAGATCGAGGGCGGCGAGCCGAGCGCGGGCACGGTGGACGCGGCGGGAGACCACCGCATCGCGATGGCCTTCGCGGTCCTCGCCACGCGCGCCCGCGGCCCGGTCACGATCGACGACGCCGCGGCGATCGCCACCTCCTACCCGGGCTTCGCGGGCGAGCTCGCGCGGCTCGGGGGCACCCTCGAGGCATCCGCGGGCGGAACCCGGCGGCCATGAGCTTCGTCGTGACCATCGACGGGCCCGCCGCGGCCGGCAAGAGCACCACCGCGCGCGCGGTCGCCTCGCGGCTCGGGTTCCTCTACGTGGACACCGGCGCCCTCTATCGCGCCGCCGCGCTCAAGCTCCAGCACCAGGGTGTGGCGCTCGAGGATCCGCACGCGATCGAGGAGTGCCTGGGCGCGACCCGGCTCGACCTCTCGGGCTCGCCCGAGCATGCGCACGTGTGGCTCGACGGCGCCGACGTGAGCGGCGAGATCCGCACCCCGACGGTGAGCGAGATGTCCTCGCGGCTTGCGGCCATGCCGGGCGTGCGGCGTCGCCTCCAGGAGATCCAGCGGGCGCTGCGCGATCGCGGGCCGCTGGTCGCCGAGGGCCGGGACCTGGGCACGGTCGTGTTCCCGGACGCCGAGGTGAAGATCTTCCTCGACGCCGACCTCGAGACCCGGGCGCGACGCCGCGCCCGCGAGCTCGAAGCGCGCGGCATCGCTGCGCCCCTCGACCAGGTCCAGGAGGAGCTGGCGCGCCGCGACGCCCGGGACCGCGGCCGCAGCGACAGCCCGCTCATGCCCCCGCCCGGGGCGACCATGATTGACGGCAGCCGGCGTGACGCCGAACATGTAGTGGTCGAGGTGCTGGGCGTCGTCCGGGCGCACCCGGCCTTCCCGCGGGCGCAGTCCGCCGCCGCCGCGCGCTCGGGGGGCGGGCCGGGGGAGCGTGGGGCAGGCGGGGGTCCGGGCGGAGGTTCCGATCCCGGGGCCAATCCCGCCGCCGGCTCCGGCGCGGGCCCGGGGCCGGGCCCCGCGGGCCCGAGTTCCGATTAGGAGTTTGGGGTGGGCGCGTATTATAGTGCAGCCCGGTTTTTGGCAAGCACCGTCCTTGGGGCCTTGTCCCGCTGGGAAGTGAAGGGTCGCGACCAGATTCCGCTCACGGGCGGGCTGATCGTCGCCTCGAATCACATCTCGTTCTGGGATCCGCCGCTGGTCGGAGCCGCCATCCCCAGGGAAGCCCATTTCCTCGCCAAGGAAGAGCTGTTCTCGGCACCGTTGCTGGGGCCGCTGATCCGGAGCGTCAACGCGATCCCGATCCGGCGCGGCATGGCGGACATGAGCGGCATGTCGCGCGCGATCGCGTCGATGAAGAGCGGCGGGGCGCTGCTGATGTTTCCGGAGGGCAGCCGGATGCGGGATGGCGAGCTTCATCCGGCGCGTCCCGGGGTTGGGATGATGGCGGTGCACGCCGACGTGCCGATCGTGCCGTGCTTCATTTCGGGCAGCCATCGGCCGAGATACTGGATGGTGATGCGCGGGCGGGTGCGGATCTGGTTCGGTCCGGCGCGCCCGTGGCGGGACCTGGCCGGCCACGACACGGATCTCACGCCCGGCCGCGCGCTCTACCAGCGCGTGGGCGACGCGGTGATGCGCGAGATCGCGATGCTCAGGGCGGGACAGCTCAATTCGGCTTCACGCGGAGCGGCCTAGGCGCCGTTCCCTATTTCTGGTTTCAAGGAGGTTTCATTTCCATGCTGGACACGACCGAGAACACCCTCAACCCCGTCGCGGAAGCGCCGCCGCGGGCACCCCAGGCTCCGTTGATCCCTCTCAATGCCGACGAGGAGGACTACGACCTCAGTCCCCAGGACCGCGCCGAGATGTTCGGCCAGTACGAGGAGTCCCTCCGTTCCATCGCCGAGGGCGAGATCGTGCGCGGTACGGTGCTGGCGATCGAGAACAACGAAGTACTGGTGGACGTCGGATTCAAGAGCGAGGGGGTCATCTCGCTCAGCGAGTTCTCCGACCCCTCGAGCATCCAGGTGGGCCAGACCATCGACGTCTTCCTCGAGAAGATGGAGAACCAGGACGGCCTGGTCGTGCTCTCGAAGCAGCGCGCCGATTTCGTCCGGGTCTGGGACCGCGTCAAGGAGGCCCACGACCAGGGCCAGGTCGTCGAGGGCAAGCTGGTGCGCAAGATCAAGGGCGGCGTGGTCGTCGACCTCTACGGGGTCGAGGCCTTCCTGCCCGGCTCGCAGATCGCGCTGCGCCAGGTCCAGAACGTGGACGCGCTGCTGGGCCAGAACGTGATGGTCAAGATCATCAAGCTCAACAAGCGGCGCCGCAACATCGTCGTGTCGCGCCGCGCGGTGCTCGAAGAGGAGCGCGACCGCATGAAGGCCACCATCCTCAAGGACCTGGCGAAGGACCAGATTCGCGAGGGCGTGGTCAAGAACATCACCGACTTCGGCGCCTTCGTGGACCTGGGCGGGATCGACGGCCTGCTCCACATCACCGACATGTCGTGGGGCCGGGTCTCGCATCCTTCCGAGCTGGTCAAGATCGGGGACAAGGTGCGGGTCAAGGTGCTCAACTTCGACCCCGAGAAGGAGCGCATCTCGCTCGGACTCAAGCAGCTCGAGTCCTACCCGTGGGAGGGCGTCGACGAGAAGTACAAGGTCGGCGACCGGCTCAAGGGCAAGGTGGTCTCGATCACCGACTACGGCGCATTCATCGAGCTCGAGAAGGGCGTCGAGGGGCTGATCCACGTGTCCGAAATGTCGTGGACCCGGCACGTGCGCCATCCGTCCAAGGTGGTCAACATCGGCGACATCATCGACGCGGTGGTCCTCAAGGTCGACAAGGCGAACGAGAAGATCTCGCTGGGCCTGAAGCAGGTCGAGCCCGATCCGTGGCTCACCCTCGACCAGAAGTACCCGACCGGCATGCGCGTCCGGGGCAAGGTCCGCAACCTGACCAACTTCGGCGCGTTCGTCGAGCTCGAGGAGGGCATCGACGGCCTGGTCCACGTGTCCGACATGTCGTGGACCAAGCGAGTCGCCCACCCGAGCGAGGTGCTCAAGAAGGGCGACACGGTCGAGGTCGTCATCCTCTCGATCGACAAGGAGCATCGCCGCATCAGCCTGGGGCTCAAGCAGGTGAGCGACGATCCCTGGCCGCAGCTCGCTGACAAATTCCCCTCCGGCTTGGTGCTCTCGGGCACCATCAACCGGCTGTTCGATCGCGGCGTCATCGTCGATCTGGGCGAGGGCATCGAGGGCTTCGTCCCGCTGTCCCAGGTAGGCATCGACGACCTCAAGCGGCCCAACGACGCCTTCGAGGTCGGGGAGCCGCTCACGATGAAGGTCACGCGCGTCGACGTCGCGAATCACCGGCTGATCCTGAGCGTGAAAGCCTGGCTCGCAGATCAGGACGACATCGCGCTCGCGGAATGGACCTCGAAGCGCAACCAGGTGCGGGCCCGCATCGCCGCCAACCCGCCGGCCGAAGAACCGCCGGTCGCCAAGGCCCCGAAGGCCCTGGTCGAGGACGTGGTCGAGGAGTAGCGGCACATCAGCGGCAGTCACGCGGGGCGGTCCGTCCACGGGCCGCCCCGATGTTTTGTGCCACCGCCGCCTTGCGCTTATCCTCGACGGCCATGCTCCCGATGACGCTGCTCGCGGCCGTCCTGGCCCTGGCCCCGGATCTCGCGCGCGTCCTCGAGGGGGCGCCGGCCGACAGCCTGCTCGCCCCGCTGCACGCCTACGAGCTTCAGCACCGGCACACCCTGCAGGCCGCCGAAGCGGCGCTCTTGCTCGGCGACCTCCACGTCGCGCGCGCCGAGTACCGCCTGGCGGCCGACGCCTACAGCCGGGCCGCGGCGGGATTCGATCCGTCGCGCAAGAGCGAGGCGCTCTACCGCGCCGGGATCGCCTGGCTCGGCGTGCCCGACGGCCGCCGCGCCCGGGCGCTCCTGGGCGAGGTCGAGAGCCGCGACGGCGCGCGGCGCGCGGACGCCACGCTCGGTCTCGCCTTCGCCTGGACGCTCGATCGCCAGCCCGAGCGCGCCTTCAAGCTGCTCTCCCGGCTGGTCGTCAACCGGCCCGGCGAAGCGGGCGCCGCGGCCCTCGAGCAGCTCGCCACCCTCGCCGCGCGGCTGGGCCAGGCGGCCGTGGCCCGTAACGCGCGCGAGCGGCTGCGGCGGGACTACCCGCGCAGCTTCGAAGCCCAGGGCGTGGGCCTCGAGGGCGAACCCGCCGGCGCGCCTCTCTCGCCGCGGTCGCGACCATGAGCCGCGCGCGCGCCGCGGGCTCGCGGTCGGGTGCCGCGGGTGCCGCCCGCAGCCCGCTCATGGAGCAGTACGCGCGCGTCAAGGCCGAGCATCCCGACGCCTTCCTGTTCTTCAGGCTCGGCGATTTCTACGAGATGTTCTTCGACGATGCCGTCGCCGGCGCCGCCCTGCTCGGCCTGACCCTCACCTCGAGAAACAAGCAGGATCCCGATCCCATTCCGATGTGCGGCGTGCCGTGGCATCAGCGCGACGCCTACATCGCCCGCCTGCTGCGACTGGGCCGCAAGGTCGCGGTGTGCGACCAGGTCGAGGACGCCTCCCAGGCGCGGGGCCTGGTCGAGCGCGCGGTCACCGAGATCCTCACTCCGGGATCGGTGACCGGCGAGGCGTTCCTCGAAACCTCCGCCAACAACTTCCTCGCCGCGCTGTGGCCGGGCGAGGATCATCTGGGCGTGTGCCTGGCGGACGCCTCGACGGGCGAGATCAAGCTCGCGGAGGTGGACTGGATCGAGGCGCCGGGCTGGCTCGCGCGCCGCGCGATCTCGGAATGGCTCATCCCGCTCGGGCTCGAGGCGGCGCCGGCCGCCCGCCTCGAGGGGGCGCTGCGCGGCCTCGCCGGCGCGGTGAGCCCGGTGCCGGCCGCGCGCTTCGCCGCCGGGGACGCCGCCCTCGCGCTGCCCGAGCGGCTCGGCCCCGATGCCGCCGCCACCCTCGCCGACCTGCCCCAGGCGGCGCGCGCGCTCACCGCGGCGCTCGACTACCTCGACCGCATGGCGGGTGGGCGGGCGCGCCAGCTCACGCGCCTCGAGCGCTGGCTCGACGAGCACACTCTGCGCTACGACGCCGCCACGGCGCGCCATCTCGAGCTGTTCCAGCCCCAGCCGGGCGGCGAGAGTACCCATACGCTGTGGCGGCACCTCAATCTGTGCGCGACCGCGCCCGGGGGCCGCCGGCTGCGCGGCTGGCTCGAGCGGCCGCTCGCCGATCTCGCGCCGCTCGCGCGGCGCCACGATCAGGTGGGGGCCTGGCTCGAGGCGGGAACGACGCGCGCAGTACTGCGCGAAGCCTTGGCCGGGCTGCCCGATCTCGAGCGGCTCACCGCCCGGCTCGCGTGCGCGAAGGCGACGCCGCGCGACCTGGGCGCGCTGCGGGGAACGCTCGCCCGGCTGCCGGCGATCGCCGCCCCGCTCGCCTTCCTCGCCCCGGAGCTCACCGTGGGCGCCCTCGAACACCTCACCAGCTTCGAGGAGCTCGAGACCCTCCTCGGCCGCGCCCTGGTGGACGATCCACCCGCGATCGCGCGCGATGGCGGCATCATGCGGCCCGGCTACGACGCGGTGCGCGACCAGCTCGACGATCTCGCCCATTCCGGCAAGCGCTGGATCGCCGACCTCGAGGCCGGGGAGCGCGTCCGTAGCGGCATCGGCAGCCTCAAGGTGGGGTTCAACCGCGTGTTCGGGTACTACCTCGAGGTCACGCGCCCACACCTCGACAAAGTGCCGACGGACTACGAACGGCGCCAGACCCTGACCACCGCCGAGCGCTTCGTCACCCCCGGTCTCAAGGCCAAGGAGAGCGAGGTGCTGGGCGCCGAGGAGAAGCTCAAGGCGCGCGAGCACGATCTGTTCGTGGAGCTGCGCGATCGCGCGGCCGTCTTCGTGCCCGCGCTCCAGCGCGCCGCCGACGCCATCGCCGAGCTCGACGCCCACGCGGCGCTCGCCGAGGCCGCGGCGCGCTTCGGCTGGACCCGGCCCGTGATGACCGAATCCGACCGCCTGACGCTCGAGGGCGCGCGCCACCCGGTGGTCGAGCGTCTGCTCGCCCGCGGCGAGTTCGTGCCCAACGATTGCCGGCTCGACGGGGCCGCGCGCCAGATCCTGCTCCTCACCGGGCCCAACATGGGCGGCAAGAGCACCTACCTGCGCCAGGTGGCGCTCATCGTGCTGCTCGCCCAGGCCGGCTCGTTCGTGCCCGCGGCGCGCGCCGAGATCGGCTGGGTCGACCGGCTGTTCACGCGCGTGGGCGCCGTCGATCGCCTGGGGGCCGGGCAGAGCACGTTCATGGTCGAGATGAGCGAGACCGCCGACATCCTGCGCTCGGCGTCGCCGCGCTCGCTGGTGTTGCTCGACGAGGTCGGACGCGGAACCGCGACCTACGACGGCCTGGCGCTCGCCTGGGCGGTCACCGAGCAGCTCCACGCCGCCGACGGCCCGCGCCCGCGCACCGTGTTCGCCACCCACTACCACGAGCTCACGCAGCTCGCCGAGCACCTGCCGCGGCTCGTCAACGTGCACGTGGCCGCGCGCGAGTCGGGCGGCACCGTCGTGTTCCTCCACCGCATCGCCGAGGGCGCCGCCGATCGCTCCTACGGCATCCACGTCGCGCGGCTCGCGGGGCTGCCCGAGCGCGTGCTGGCCCGCGCGGCCGAGGTGCTCCACGAGCTCGAGAACGAGCGCACGGTCGAGCATCTGGAGCCGGCGCGGGGGAAGACGCGCATCCGCCCGCCGGCCACGCCGCAGATGCCGCTCTTCAGTCCCGGTGCTCACCCGGTCGTCCAGGCGTTGCGCGCGCTCGACCTCGAGACCCTGACCCCGCTCGAGGCGCTCAACCGCATCGCCGCCTGGAAGCGGGAGTGTGGCGAGGAGTGAGGCCTCTCCCCGGGGGGCTCAGCCGGCGGCCGCCGGCGCGAGCGGGCGTTTGAGACAGAGGAAGATGTCCTCCCGCGGGTCCAATCCGTGGAGCGCGGCCCACGCCGTCCCCTGCTCGCGAGCGAAGCCGTCCACTTTCACTTCGAATCCCGCCCGCGCGAGCAGGAGAGGGTAGTCGCGGCCGAAGATGCGTACGTGGTCGCGCTGTCCGAACACGCGCGCGCGCTCCTCGGGCGAAGTCACCGTCGCATCCTCGAAGGTGGTCGCGCGCGCGGGGTCGATCGGGGATTGGAGGATCGCCCAGCCGCCGGGCGCGAGCACGCGGTGGATCTCCGCCAGGCTGCGCTCGACGCTCGCGACGTGCTCGAGGACGTGGCTGCAGATGACGGCCTCGAAGCTCCGGTCGCGCAGCGGGAGCGCGAGCAGATCCATGCGCACCATGGCGAACGGCGATTCGAGGTCGCCGCTCAGGTAGCGGATCCCGGGAAGCTTGCGCATCCGCGCCTGAAGCTGGACTTCGGGCGCGATGCTCAGCAGCCGGACGGGAGGCTGAAGGAGCGCGGCGCGCGCCCCGAGATAGAGCCACAGCAGGCGGTGGCGCTCGAGCGAGCCGCAGCGGGGGCAGGCCGCATCCGGGCGGGGCGGGCGGCCCGCGGGCAGGAAGCGCCGGAACCAGCCACCGCAGCACGGGCACTGCCGCGCCCGGCCCAGGTAGGCGAGCGAGCGCAGGCCCCTCACCGCGGGCCGGAATCGCGGCGGCACGAGCGCGCGGGCCAGGTCGTGGAGGAGGCTCACGGCCCGCCCCGCGATCGCGGCGCATCTCCGGCTGCAAGGCGCGCCGCGCGTCTCAGCTCGGAGTCGGTGGTCGTGGCGGCGAACCGTGCCGCCGCGCCGCGCAGACCGGGATGGGGCGCGCCGGCCGCGGCATCGAGCGCGAGCCAGGCGAGCCGCTCGGGCACCCCCGGCCGCCCGGCGCGGTCGAGCACCGCAACGAGCGTCTCGGCGGCCGCGGGCACGGTCCCGAACGTGCGCGGCGCCTTCCACAGCGCACGAGCCGCTTCGGCCCGCACCGCTTCCACGGAGTCGCGGAGCAGGACCATGAGTCCCGCGCGCAGGCTGTCGCGCAGGGGAAGGGACGCGTAGCGGGAGGGATGGCCCGGCGCCGAGTGCTCGAAGTCGCTCACGACCAGGTTGACCCCGAGCGCCAGGGCCACCTGCTCGCGGATGAGCGGGCTCCGATCACCGCGGAGGGCCAGGATCCCCCGCACGCCCGCGAGCGACGCATAGGCCCCGCGGCGGATCGCCATGGACTTGGCCCCGATCCCGGAGCCGCCGCGCCAGGCGCTCGTGGGCGCGCCGCCCACCGGCGTCCCCTCGGGCGCGATCGCATAGGGGCGCGGGAGCACCGCGAGCGCGAGGGCGGCGAAGGCGACCACGAGCGCCATCACCCGGGCGCGCGTCTCGCGGCTCCAGGTCAGCGCACGCAGGGCGCCCCATGTGGCTCCCCACAGCGGCAGGCGCACCCAGCCGCCGGCGTTCAGGAAGTTACGCAGGCCTTGCGCCGCCGCGGGGGCCGGGCCCCCGGCATGCGGGAGCAGGTCGAGCGTCAGCCCGAGGGCCGCGGCCCCGGCGCCCGCGAACAAGGCGCCGGCGAGCGCCGCCCCGGCGAGGCGCTGAAGCTCGCGGCGCAGCGCCGGCGTTTCCGCGGGCGGCTCAGGTCCGGGGCGCGTCATCCGCGCGGGTGAGCGCCTTCCACACCATGCCGACGAGCGAGAGCAACAGCGAGGCCAGGAGCGCGGTGCCGAAGCCGTGCACCCGGAAGCCCGGCACCAGCGCCGAGGTCAGCCACACCATGAAGGCGTTGAGCACGAACAGGAACAGGCCGAGCGTCACGATCGTGAACGGCAGGGTGAGGACGAACAGGACCGGCTTGACGATCGCGTTGACCAGGGCGAGCACGAGCGCCGCGATGATCGCGGGCCCCCAGCCGTTGACCTCGAACCCGGGCAGCAGCTTCGAGATTCCGAGCATCGCCGCCGCCATGACCAGGAAATAGAGCATGCCCTTCATCATCGCAGCACCTCCAGGACTTCGAGACAGTTCTCGTACCGGCCGAACGAAGGCATGAGGTAGACGCCGTTCGCCAGCCCTTTGCAATCGACGAGCAGCCCGCGCGCGAGATCGACCCCGACCCGCTGCCCCTCGTTGCCGGCCGCGCGCATCTTGTCGCGGATCCACTGCGGCACCAGGATTCCCGGCACCTCGTTGTGCAGGAACTCGGCGTGGCGAAACGACTGGAGCGGCAGGATGCCGACCAGGATTGGAATGCGGGACAGCCCGCCGAGCCGCTCGAGGAACCGCTCCCAGCACGACAGCTCGTAGACCGGCTGGGTCATGATGAACTGGGGACCGGCGTCGAGCTTCTTCTTCACACGCTCGATCTCGAGGTCGAGGTTCTCGGCGGTGGGGTTCACCCCGCAGCCCACGGCGAAGCGGGTCGCGGCTCCGATCGAGGTGCCGGCGAGATCGGTGCCCTGGTTCATCTTGTGGATGATGCGCATGAGCCCCATGGCGTCGGTGTCGAACACCGCGGTGGCGTTGGGGTAGTCCCCCACGCTGGGCGGGTCGCCGGTGAGCGCCAGGATGTTGCGCAGGCCGATCGCGTGCGCCCCAAGCAGATCACTCTGGAGGCCCATGAGGTTGCGATCGCGGGTGGTGAAATGAAGGATGACCTCGAGCCGCGGGAAGTGCGTATGGATCTGGTAGCCCAGCGCCCCCGCGCTCATGCGGATGCGCGCCAGCGGGGAGTCGGCGATGTTGACGCAATCCACGCCGTGGTGGGCCATGAGGCGGGCGCCCTCCATGACCTTCGCGGTGTTGATGCCGCGCGGCGGATCGATCTCGACGCTGACCACGAACTTCTCCCTGAGCAGGCGCAGCAGCCGCGGCTCCTCGGCCTCGGCGGGCGGAGCGACCGGGGCCGGGGGGCGCTCGAGCACGCGCACCTCGGCGCCGGGGGCGAGCTTCTCGGCCGGCAGGTGGGTGGCGAGGCGCTCGCGCATGGCGCGGATGTGCGCCGGCGTGGTGCCGCAGCAGCCGCCCACCAGCCGCACCCCGAGGGCAACCGCGCGCGCGGCGAACTCGGCGAAGTACTCCGGGCTCGCGAGGTAGAGGAAGCGGCCCCCGACGTATTGCGGCAGGCCGGCGTTCGGCATCGCCGAGACCGGGATGCCGTCGGCCGCCTGGACCATCTCCTCGAGCACCTCGAGCGTCGCCTGCGGGCCCACGCCGCAGTTGACCCCGACGACGTTGGCGCCCGCCTGGCGAAGCGCGCGCGCCGCGAGCGCGGGGGTGTGGCCGTAGGAGGTCTTGCCGTCCATCCCGAACGTCATCTGGGCGATCACCGGCAGGTCGACCGAGACCTTGCGGACCGCGCGCAGGGCGGCGAGGATCTCGTTCAGATCCTGGAACGTCTCCAGGATGATGCAGTCGCACCCGCCTTCGAGCAGTCCTTCGGCCGGGGTGCGGAAGGCGGCCTCCGCCTCGGCCGCCGTGACCTGGCCGAAGGGCTCGAGCGGGCGCCCCAGCGGTCCGATCGACCCGGCGACGAACGCGTTGACCCCCACGATCTCGCGGGCCGCGCGCGCCACCTTGACCCCCTGGCGCGCGAGCAGGCCCACCTGGGCCTCGAGCCCGTGCGCGGCGAGGCGCATCGCGTTCGCGCCGAAGGTGTTGGTCTCGATGAGCTCGGCCCCCGCGCTCAGGTACTCGCGGTGGATGGCCTCGACCTGCTCGGGCTGCGACAGGTTGAGTTCGTCGAAGCACTGGTCGAACGGAATGCCGCGCTCGTAGAGCCGCGTGCCCATGGCCCCATCGGCGATCAACGGACCCTGGTCGAGGCGGGCCAGCAGGGTGGAAGGCATGACGTTCAAGGTTACGGACTCGTTGTTCCACATTCAAGTTGAGGGGCTTCACGCGCGGGCCGACAACGACCTCAATGGTTCGTCAATTCCTCGCCAACCGGCTGTGCGGCCCTTCCGGGCGCTGCTATAGTCCGCGGCCATGACGTTTGCCACCTGCCGCGCGCGCGCGGCCCTCGTGGCGGGCGCGCTCGCTCTGGCGCTCGCCGCGCCTCCTGTCCCGGCCGCCCCCGTGCCCATGCTCGATCCCGGGCAGCTCCACCCCGGCCAGCGCGCCGAGGTGCGCACCGTGTTCCGCGGGGACTCGATCGAGACCTTCGACGCCGTGATCGTGGGCGTGCTGGCGGGGGGCAAGGTCGAAGGCGACATGATCCTCGCCCGCGCGACCTCCGAGCGCGTCATCGAGACCGGCGTGGCGCAGGGGATGAGCGGCTCGCCGGTCTACGTCGAGGGCAAGCTCGTGGGCGCACTCTCGAGCGGGTGGAGCTTCACGCGCGAGCCGCTGTTCGGCATCACGCCCATCCGCGAGATGCTGGCGGTGCTCGACCAGCCGACCTCGCGCGGCAATCCCGGCAGCGCCGGCCCGACCGGCGTCGAGCTGCCGGGGGCCGGCGGAAGCCCGCGCTATCGCGAGCTGCGCTGGAGCGACGCCCCCGAGCCGCCCGCCCCACCGCCCTCGGCCGGCCGGAACGGACCCACGCCGCTCGCGCTGCCGCTCGCCTGCGGCGGGCTCAGCGCCGCGGCCCGTGAACCGGTCTCGAGCTGGCTCGCGCCGCTCGGGCTGACGGTCATTCCGGGGGGCCGCTCGCTCGCGGGCGGACCCAGCGCCGAATCCTTCGTGCCGGGCGCCGCGGTGGCCGTCGACATCATGCGCGGCGACCTCCAGATGTCGGCGATCGGCACCCTGACCTGGCGTGACGGGGATCGCGTGCTGCTGTTCGGGCACCCGTTCTTCCAGTCGGGCGAGGTGCGGTTGCCGATGTCGACCGCCGAGATCACGACCGTCGTGCCGAGCCAGGCCTCGTCGTTCAAGCTCGGCGTGCGCGGCCGCGAGGTGGGCGTCGTCACCCAGGACCGCCGCGCCGCGGTCGCCGGCGTTCTGGGCGGCGAGGTCCGGCTCCTGCCGATCGCGGTGACGGTCGAGGAGGCCTCGGGACGCCGCACGCCCTTCCGGTTCGAGACCGTCGAGGATCGCGCGCTGGCGCCCTCGCTGGTGGGTGTGGCGGCGCTCAACAGCCTGCTCGAGTCGGGCGGGAGCGGGGCGAGCCAGAGCCTGCGCTGGAGCCTCGCGATCTACCGCCACGGCGCCGAGGCGCTCACGCTGAGCGACGTCGCGGCGGGCGACTCGCCGGCCAACGACCTGCTCGCGGCGATCGCTTCGCCGCTGCGCTTCCTGTTCAACAACCCCTTCGACACCCTGGTCCTCGACAGCATCGCGGTGCGCGTGAAGGTCGAGTCGTCGCGCGAGCAGTGGACGCTGCGCAACGTCCGGCTGCTGAGCGGTGCGGTGCGCCCCGGCGGCACCCTGCACCTCGAGTGCGAAGTCGAGCGCTGGCGGGGCGGGCGCGAGCTGCGCGCGATCGAGCTCGCCATGCCCGAGGAGGTCCCCGAGGGCAGCTACGTGCTGTGGGTGGGCGGCGGACCCGAGCTGTCGCGCTACGAGGCCAAGGAGCTGCCGGCGCGCTACCGCCCGACATCGCTGCCGGACGCGTGGCGGCGGCTGGCGAGCAGCCGCTCCGCCGACGGGCTCTACGCCGCGCTGTTCGCTCGCGCCCCCGAGGTCACGAGCGAGGGCCGCGACTATCCCGAGCTGCCGCTGTCGGCGCTGGCCATGCTCTCGAGCGGCGAGCGCGCGGGCGACGCCGGGCGGCGCGGCGGTCTCGCCAAGCTCGACGAACGCCGGCTGCCGCTCGGCGGGCTCACCCGCGGCGAGCTTCTGCTCCAGGTCCGCGTCGACGCGCAGGCGCCCTGATGGCACGTTCGATCGGGCTTGCCATCGCGATGATCGCCCTGGCCCTCGCTGCCCCAGCGGCGCGCGCCAGCGAGACCGAATGGTGGGTGAGCGACGGAGTCCAGGACTACGCGCGCTCCGTATCGCGCGGCGTGGTCGTGGGCGCGGATGGCGGCCTCGCGCTCGGCCCCCGCACCAGCGTCGCGCGGGCGGAGAGCGCGGCGGTCATCTGGAGCCTGGCCGCGCTCAAGGACGGCTCGGTCGCTGCGGGCGCGGACCGCGGGTGGATCCTGCGCTGGACCGCCTCCGGGGGCCTCAAGCCGTGGGTGCGGCTCCCGGTCGGACAAGTGCTCGCGCTCGCGCCCGACGGTGATGGCCTGGTCGCGGGCACCGGTCCCGAGGGGCTCATCTACCGGATCGGTGCGCGCGGCGACACCACGCTCGTCGCCCGCACCGGCGAGCGGTACGTGTGGGGGCTCGCGCGCGCCGGCCCGGCCGCCTCCGCGAGCTCGCCCGCGAGCGCGTGGTTCGCGGCCACCGGCACCCGCGGCCGGCTGCTGCGGGTCGAGGCCGGTCGCGGCGGCGCCAAGGCGACGACCCGCATCGTCGTGGATACCGACGAGAGCAATCTGATCTCGATCCTCGCGGATGGACACGGGGGAGTGTACGCCGGGGGCGATTCGCGCGGCCGCGTGATCCAGGCGCGCGCGGACGGCACGCTGCGCACGCTCTACGACGCGGCCGAGGACGAGATTCGCTCGCTCGCCCTGGGCCCCGACGGCGCCCTCTATGCGGCCGCCATCACCGGCTCGGCGGTGAGCGACGACAGCGGCGAGCCGGGTGCGGCCGAAGGGCCGACGCCGGTCCGGAGCGCGGTCGCGGGCGGACGCGCCGTGGTCTACCGCATCGTTCCGGACTCGGTCGTCGTGCCGTTCTGGAGCGCCCCTCAGCCGTTCGTGTTCGCGCTCGCCGGCCGGCCCGACGGCGTGTTCGCGGCCACCGGAAATCGTGCCGGCGTGTATCGGCTCGAGCGCGAAGGCGCCGCCAGCCAGTGGCTCGCCGCCCCCGCGGGACAGGTCACCGCCCTGGCGATCGGGAGCGACGGCGCGCTGCTCGCGGCGACCTCGAATCCGGCCGCGTTGTGGCGCCTGGGCCCGGATCGCGCCGAGCGCGGCGAGCTGTTGTCGACGGTCCAGGACGCCCGGCGCCTGGCGCGATTCGGGCGCCTGGTGTGGCGCGGCGAGGCGCGCAACTCCCACGTCGAGCTCGAGAGCCGCAGCGGCAACACCGACACGCCCGATACGACCTGGAGCGCCTGGAGCGGGGGACCGGCGGCCGACGGGGGCCGCGCGAGCGCCTCGCCGCCGGGGCGTTACTTCCAGTGGAAGATCGCGCTGTCGGGCGGCAACCCGCGCATCGAATCGGTCGAGGCCGCGTGGCGCGAGCAGAACCTTCCGCCCCACATCGACGAGGTCGTCGTCGCGCCCCAGGGGCAGAGCTTCCGCGAGGGCGAGATCCAGCCCCGCATGGAGCCCGTGACCCAGTCGCTCGCGGGCGGGCAGAAGGTCGAGTACACCCTGCCGCCCGCCACGAGCCAGCGCGCGCTGCGCGAGCTTCCGATGTGGGCGCGCGGGCTGCGCACCGTGCTGTGGCGCGGCAGCGATCCCAACGGGGATGCGCTGCACTTCCGCGTCGAGGCCTGCCTCGAGGGCGGCACGCGCTGGTTCAAGATCGCCGCCGACCTCGACGCGCCGGGCCTGACCTGGGACACGAATCCGATCCCGGACGGGCGCTACCGGGTGCGCGTGATCGCCTCGGACGAGGATGCCAACCCGCTCGGCGAAGGCCGGACGAGCGAGGCGATGAGCGCGCCCTTCACGATCGACAACACGCCGCCCGAGCTGACGGATCTCTCCGCCCGCGGCGAGCGGGGCGCCGCGTCGTTCGAGGGCCGGGCGGCGGACGCTTCGAGCACGATCAGCCGCATCGAGGTGGCGGTGGACGACGGGGACTGGCGGCTCGTGACCCCCGACGGGGGCATGGCCGACCGGCCGGCGCTGGCCTTCCACGGCCGGCTCCCCGAGCTCTCGACCGGCGATCACACGCTGAGCGTGCGTGCCGTGGACGCGGCCGGCAATCTCGCGCAGCGCGCCCTGCGCGTCACGGTTCCAGCGCCGCGCTAAGCTGTGTCGCGAGCGCCGGGCGCGGCCCTCGAGCTGCTTGCCCTGGGGACGGGGCTCACGCTCGCCGCCGCCTTCATGGGCTCGCTGCCGGACGCCCTGGGCGCCCTGCGCGCGTTCCAGACGCTGTACCTGGTGGCGTTCGGCTGCTACGCGCTCGCCCTCCTTCGCCTGCCCCGCTACGCGGCCCTGCCGCGCGTGGGGGGCGGGGTATTCGTCGTGGCGCTGGCCGCGCGCCTGGCGCTGATCGCGGCACCCCCTTCGCTCTCCGACGACATCTACCGCTACGTCTGGGAGGGCCGCGTGCTTCTGCACGGCGGCAATCCATGGACCCAGAGCCCGCTCGATCCCGCGTTGAGCGCGCTGCGCGATCAGCGCATCCATCCGGCGGTGAACCACCCCGAGCTCGCGACCATCTATCCGCCGCTCGCCGAGGCCGGCTTCGCGCTGGTCGCCGCCGTTTCGCCCACCCTGGTCGCCATGAAGCTGTGGATCCTGCTCCACGACTTGGGGCTGGTCGCGATCCTCATCGCGGTCCTGCGGCGTGACGGGAGGAGCCCGGCCTGGGCGATCGTCTACGCCTGGAATCCGCTCGTGCTGGTCGAGTACGCCGGCAGCGGGCACAACGACCCGACCGCGATGGTGTGGCTGCTCGTGGCGATCGCCGCCGCGCGGGCGCGACCGCTGCTGTCGGCGGCGGCCCTGTCGGCCGGCGCGCTGGTCAAGCTGGCGCCGCTCGTGGCGCTGCCGTTCCTGTGGCGGCGCTGGCCGTGGCGGGCGCGGGCCCTGGCCCTGATCCTCCTCGGCGCCGGGCTCGGCGCCTTCGCCTGGCTCACGCGCGGATCGAACTCGGGCCTCCATGCCTACTGGGAGACCTGGCGCAACAACGCGCTCTGCTTCGAAGTCTTCGAGCGCTGGACCGGCAGCTTCCGCGCCGCCCGCACCCTCGGCCTCGCCATCACGGTCATCGTGGCGGCGGCGGCCCTCGTCCGCGGCTCGGACGTGACGCGTGCCGTGCGCGCCACGTTCAAGACCGCGCTGCTGGTCTCGCCGGTGGCCCATCCGTGGTACCAGGGCTGGTTCCTGATGCTCGAGCCCTGGGCGCCCAGCGCGCCCTGGATCCTGCTCTCGGCCACGGCCATCCTGAGCTACGGCGTGTTCGCGACCCCCGCCGGGGGTCGCGACTTTCACCTGCCATTCGCCTGGCGCCTGGTGGAATATGGCGCGCCGGCGCTGCTCGCGCTCGGCCTCGCCGCGGCGGCGACGCCGCGTCCCCGCCCGGCGCAGCCGAACGCGCATCCGAACACCGGGGGAGGCGTCGATGTTTGAGCCGCTGCTCCAAGCCCTGCGGGACCAGGTGTCGGGAGCGCGCGCGCTCGCCGCGGTCGAGGCGGTGTCGCGATTCCACCGCGTCCAGGCGAGCCCGGGCTACGACGACGCCGCGTCCTGGCTCGCGGGCGAGCTCGAGGCTTCCGGCTTGAAGGTGGCGCTCGAGCACGCGCCCGGCGACGGGATCGCGCGCCGTCTGGGGGCCCTCATGCCCGAAGGCTGGGAATGCTCCCAAGCCCACGCCACGCTGGTGGACGGAAGAGCGCGCGCGACCCTGTGCGACTACGCGCGGCTCAAGCTCTCGCTCATCCTGCGCAGCGCCCCCGCCCGGGGGAAGTTTCCGATCGTCGTGCTCGAGGACGGCACCGAGGACGAGCACTATCGCGGCCGTGAGGTGCGCGGGCGGATCGTGCTCACCCGGGGCGCGGTCCAGCGGGTTCATCAGCTGGCCGTGGTCGAGCGGGGTGCGGCCGGCCTCCTGTTCGACGGTCGCCGGCTGCTGCCGCCGGTGCGCGGCCCGCTCGACGACCCGGAGGCGGTCGCCTACACCTCGTTCTGGTGGCACGCCGGGGAGCCGCGCGGCTGGGGATTCGTCGTGAGCCCCGCCGCCGGCGCACGGCTGCGCGAGCGCCTCGCGGCCGGTGCGGCGCTCGAGCTCGAGGTCGAGATCGAGAGCCGGCGCTTTCCCACGCGCATCCCGCTGCTCTCGGCGACCCTTCCGGGAGCCTCCGAGCGCGAAGTCCTGGTGCTCTCGCACCTCTGTCACCCCGAGCCGAGCGCCAACGACAACGGCTCGGGCGTGGCCGCGGCCCTCGAGTCCGCGCGGGCGCTCGCGGCCCTCGGCGCGCGGCCCGGGGCGCGCCCGCGCTCGCTCGGGATCCGCTTCCTGTGGATGCCGGAGCTCACCGGAACCCACGCCTGGCTCGCGGGGCCGAACCCGCCGGACGAGGGGCTCGATGCCGCGCGGGCGCGCCGCACGGTCGCGGCACTCAACCTGGACATGGTGGGGGAGGACCAGGCCCGGTGCGGCAGCACGCTGCTCATCGAGCATCCGCCCTGCTTCGCCGGGAGCTTCGCGGGCGAGCTGCTGCGGCGGATCCGCGAGCGCGCGCAGGACTGGGTGACCTCCTACTCGGGTCCGGGCCACTTCTCGCTCACGCGCATGGGCGAGGTGCCGTACGGCGGCGGCAGCGACCACGCCGTGCTCGTGGACCCGCTGGTCGGGATCCCGTGCCCGATGCTCATCCAATGGCCCGATCGCTACTACCATTCCTCGCACGACACGCCCGACAAGTGCGATCCGGCGTCCCTCGCGCTCGCCGCGCGCTGTGCCGCGACATTTGCCGGCTTCCTCGCGAGCGCGGACGCCCCGGAGCGGGCCTGGCTCGCGGAGGCCGTCGAGCGCGGATCGCAGCGGCGCCGGCTCGACGCCCTCGATCATCCCGAGCCGGCGCGCACGGCCGAGGCCGAGGCGCTGCGCGCACGCGCCACGCTCGCGAGCCTGCGCCGCCTGGACGCCGGGGCGCCCGCGGCCGCTCCGTCCGCCGCCGCGGGCGCCGCCGCCCGCTCGCGCACCACCGTTCCCGTGCGTCCCCCGGGGCCGCTCGAGATGCATCGGCACCTCCTCGCCGGCTATGCTGCGCTGAGCCGCGAGGAGCGCGAGCGCTTCCGCCGCTTTGAGGCCGCTTTCCCGGGCGGCACGCTCGCGCTCGAGCTGGCCTGGTTCGCGTGCGACGGCCGGCGCACGGTCGGGGAGATCGCCCGCCTGGTGTGGCTCGAGACCGGGGGCCCGGCCCCGGTCGCGCCCGAGCGCCTCGCCGAGTTCTTCGGCTGGACCGCGCGGCTCGCCAGGTCGGGCTGGAGCGAGGGAGCGGACAGGCCATGAAGTCGCAGCGCACGTCGTACGGCTACGTGCTCCGGCTCGATCCGGGCGAGGAGATCGCGGCCGCGCTCGCGGCCTTCGCGCGTCGCGCGAACGTGCGCGGCGGGCTCATCTCGGGACTGGGCGCGGTGGGGGAGACCGAGCTGGGCTTCTTCGTGCGCCCGACCTCGAGCTACCTCCGGCGCACCCTGACCGGGGAGCACGAGATCCTGGCCCTCACCGGCAATTTCAGCGACCTCGAGGGCGAGCCGTTCCCGCACTGCCACATCATCGTCGCCGGCGACGACTTCGCGGCGGTGGGTGGGCACCTGTTCCGCGCCGTCGTGACGGTCACCTGCGAGATCCAGATCGTTCTGGCGGATGCGCCCATCCGGCGCGTGCGCCGGCCCGATCTGGGATTCAATCCGCTCGAGCTTCCGGACTGACGGACGCATGCGGAAAGGGCCACGGTCGCCCGTGGCCCGCGCCGCGTGTATGACGTCTGCCGGACTACTTCTTGGTCGTGTCCGCCGTCGTGGTCGTGGTCATGCTCGTGGTCCTGGTCGTGGTGGTCGCGGACGCCGGCTTCGTGTAATTGCTGAGCGGGGCGAGATAGGCGCGCTTGATGAGCGCCTTCTTCTGCGGGTTGGCGCCACCGCCTCCCGCGCTCGCGACCCCGGGCTCGTTGGCGAGTGCCGCGATCTTGTCCACCGTCTCCATGCCCGAGATGACCTCGCCGAACACCGTGTACCCGCCGGCGTCGAGCGAAGGTTGCGGCGCGACGTCGATGAAGAACTGGCTGCCGCTCGAGTCGCGCTTGGGGTTCACGACATCGCTCTGACGCGCCGTGGCGACCGAGCCGCGCAGGTGCTTGAGCTTGATCTCGGCCGGGACCGTGTAGCCCGGGCCGCCGGTGCCGTCGTCGCTGGGGTCGGCGTTCTTCGAGTTCGGATCACCGCCCTGGATCATGAAGCCGGGGATCACCCGATGAAAGCAGGTCCCGTCGTAGAACTTCTCCGCGACGAGCTTGCGGAAATTGGCTGCGGTCTTGGGCGCGTCGGTGTCGGCGAGCTTGATGACGATGTCGCCCAGCACGGTCTCGAGCACCACGACTTCCGGTCCGGTCTTGGGCTTCATCATGGCTCCCATCGTGGCCTTGTGAGCCGCGCCCGCAGGGGCGGCCGCCTTCATGGCTCCGGCCGCCGGCGGTGACGTGGCCTTCGATGCGGAATCCGCATCCGCAGCGAGTGCGGCGCCGGCACATGCAGCCGTGAGGCCCAGCAGGGCCAGCGCGGCCACCATCGTTCGATGCATCCGTGTCCTCCTTGAAGCGGCGCGGGCGATACGCCCACGCACGGGCCCGGGAGTTTAGTCCCCGCTCCGTGCCCGGGCAAGTTCACAGCTTGCAAAGTCGCGCGCCATCGGGCGCGGCGCCTGCTTCACCGCCGGCCGGCTTTGCTATACTCCGCCCTCGCTTTGCCGTAGCGATGCCAGAGTGGGCTCAGGGGCGCAAGGCAGCGATGCCCCAGTGTCGCCCGGTGAGGCCGGCGTCGCGGCGGTGCGAGTAGTACAGGCTGGGTTCACAGGCCGTGCAGGCGCCAGTGTCGGCGATGCGCTCGGCGGGCAATCCCTCGGCGACCAGCTGAAGCCGCGCCGCGGTGGGCAGATCGAGCCGCCAGGCGCCGCCGACGCGCACGACGGCCGCCGCGGGAAAGCGGTCCGCGACCTCGGGACCCACGTCATAGCAGCAGCGGCGGATGCAGGGCCCGATGTGCGCCGCGACGCGATCGGGCGCGGCTCCGGTCGCCTCGAGCAACGCGCGCAGCGCGGCGCGCGGCGCGCCGGCCGCGGTTCCACGCCAGCCCGCATGGGCGGCGGCGACCGCGCCCGGCGCGGTCAGCAGGATGGGCATGCAGTCGGCGCTCGTCACCGCGAGGGCGAGGCCGGGGGTACGGGAGAGGAGCACGTCGCAGCCGTCGTGGTGGCCGGGGCCATCGGCGAACGCCACGGCCGTCCCGTGCACCTGGCCCGCGGTCGCGAGCTGGTCGAGCTCGAGCGCCGCCAGGAGCCGGCGGCGATTCTCGGCGACCGCCTCCGGGCGGTCGGAGGTCGAGCGGCCGAGGTTCAAAGTGTCGTAGGGTGGCGCGCTCACGCCGCCGAGGCGGGTCGTGAACGCCAGGATGGCGCCGGTGACTCCGACGGGCCGCCACAGCGGCAGCGGAGCTTGGGGCTCGCAGGTCCACATGGGAGGCGGCACGCTAGTGAATCGCGGGGTCGACGGTCAAGCCCACCGCGGGCAACGGGACCGGGTTTCGATGCCGAGCCGGGCGGGGCGCGCTTCACTCCGCGCGCTGGTGCTCGCCGCCCTGGCGGTGCCGGTCGTGCTCTCGGCCGCACGCCCCGCAGTGGGGCCCGCGCCACGTCCGGCGGCCGACGCCGCGGCCACCGTGGGCGCGATGAGCATCTCGGCGGCCGAGGTCGACCAGCACACGACCCAGGCGCTGGCCGACTACCGCAGCCGCTCCGGCACCGAGGTGCCCGCCGAGCTGCGCCCCACGGTCAAGCGCCAGATGCTGGAGCGGCTCATCCGGCGCGACCTGCTCGTGCTCGAGGCCAGGCGCCAGGGTATCACCGCCACCGACGCCGAGGCCGAGGCGGTGGTGCGCAAGGACCCGTTCTTCCTCGAGGGCGGGGTGTTCAACGAGGCCAAGTATCTCTCGATCAAGAACGGCAGCCCGCTCCAGTTCCGCAACGCGCTCGAGCAGGCGAAACTCGGCATCACGACGCGCAAGCTCACCGAGCGCGTAGCCGGGCCCGGCAAGATCGACGAGCGCGCGGTCCGCGCCCGGGCGATGCGGGGGCTCGAGCGCGCCTCGTTCGACTACCTGGCGCTGCGGCGGCTCGAATTCTCGGGAACCATCGCCGAGCCGCGCGAGGCCGACATCCTCGCCTACTACCACGATCATGCCGCCGAGTTCACCCGTCCCGATCGGGCGGTGGTCACCATCCTGTGGGTGCAGCAGGAGCTGGGCGGGGACGTGGCGCGCACGCCGCAGCGGCTGCAGGCCTGGGAGCAGGGCATCCGCCAGCGCGCCGACAGCCTGCTCCAGGCCGTCCAGGGGGGCGCCCGGCTCGAGGACGCCGGCAAGCTCTTCGGCGGGCTCAAGACCGGCGTCGTGATCCTGCCCGGCAACGTTCCTCCGTACTGGCACGGGGACGACGCGCAGGCCAGAGCCGTGTTCGACCAGCGCCCGGGCACCGTGCTGCCCAGGCTGGTGCCCTCGAATCCGGGCTGGCTCATCGTGCGCGTGGACGAGGTCACGCGCGCCCATCCCGCGAAGCTCATCGAAGCCGCCCGCGAGATCCGCGCCCGGCTTCGCCAGGAGCGGCGCGATCATACTCAAGAGCGTCAGCTGCGCGCGCTCTACCCGGTGCGCCTCGACAGCCTGCGCGGCACCGCCTACCGGGTGCGCTACGTGATGCTCGACACCGCCACCGCCGCGCCCGGGGAGCCCACGGCCGCCGACCTCGACCGCTACTACCGCGGACACCTCGCGGACTACTCGAGCTTCAACAGCCGGACCGGAGTGGTCGAGTCGCAGCCGTTCGCCGAGGTGCGCGACAACGTCCGCGTGCGCTGGATCAGCGAGCGCCGCGCCGAAATCGTGCGCGCACAGGCCGATCGGATCACCGACCTGTGGACGCGCGGGCAGCGTGACCCGAAGGCCGAGCGGGCCGCCACCGGGGCCGCGGTGCGCGAGGTGGGCCCCGTGCCGCTCGGCGCGCCCGTCGACTCGGGTGCGGCGGGGGCGCTTCTGACCGACTCGCTGGTGGCGCGCGCGGGCGCCCTGGGCGTGGGCAGCGCGCGCCTCGCGGACGGCATGGTCGTGTTCGATGTCTACGCGCAGGTGCCCCATTTCACGCCGACCTTCGAGCAGGCCCGCCCGGCGCTGATCGCCTGGCTCGCCGCCCGGCAGCAGCAGGCGGACGAGCAGGGCGCGCGCGCCCTCTACGATCGGGATCCGGCGCAGTTCGCGGTCGGGAAGACACTCCATTGGACCAGCCTGATCGTCGAGATTCCCGATTTCATGACGATGACCATGACCCACCGCGAGGTCGAGGAGTACCAGCGCCGCCACCTCGAGCGCTACGCGGCGCCCGAGCAGGTCCACGCGAGCCACATTCTCGTGAGCCCGGTGGACGGGAGCCCGGAGGCGGACGCGCGCGCCCGCGCGCGTGCCGACAGCCTGCTCGAGCGCGTCCGCAAGGGCGAGAACTTCGCGCGGCTCGCCCGCGAGTACAGCGACGACCTCGCGACCCGGGACCAGGGGGGCGATCTCGGCGATTTCGGCCGCGGGACCATGCTCCCCGAGTTCGAGCGCGCCGCCTTCGGGCTCCGCCCCGGCGAGGTGAGCGGCCTGGTCAAGTCCGAAGTCGGCTACCACATCATCCGCTGCCACGAGTACCTGCCGGCGTTCGTCCAGCCGCTCGTGCTGTGCTACTCGAACGTGAGCTCCGACCTCGCGATGGAGAAGGCCGACAGCGTCGCCGCGCGTCGCGCCGACAGTCTCTATCGCGTCACCCGCACCCCCGCCCAGGCCCGCGCCGCGTCCGCCCGGCAGTCGTTTCTGATCCAGCCCTACGCGCGCGCCATCGGCGAGGACACCGGCGGGGACAAGGTGTTCGAGACCTACGCGCGCAAGCTCGAGGCGCTCAAGCCCGGCGAGCTCTACCCCGGGATCTACTACGAAAAGGGCACGGGATACATGATCAGCTGGGTGGACAGCATCACCGCCCCGCTGCCCCCGGCCTGGGATGCGGCGCACGCGCCGGCGCTCGATCGCTACCGGCGCGGCGCCTCGGCGCGCGCGGTCGAGGCCAAGCGCGCCGAGCTCGATTCGATGACGGCGGCCGGCTGGTCGTTCGACAGCCTGGCGACGCTGTGGGGAGGCTTCGAGCACGTCGAGGACGCCGGCCTCGCGACCAAGCTTCCCTATCTGGGGGCGCGCGATCTCGACACGCTGGTGTTCGGGACCCGGGTGCCGGCGCGGCTCAAGATCGGCGAGGCCAGCGACTGGATCGTGTTCCCGGCCGGCCTGGTGCGCCTGCGCGTCCGCGAGCGCGCCGAGCCGAATCCCGCGCAGCTCGCCGCGCGGCTCGAGGACGAGCGCCGGCGCACCGAAGCGCGCCAGCTCGAGAGCTACTTCGACGGACTCAAGCGGCGCTTCCCGGTCCGCATCCTCGATCCCGATCTCAAGATGGTGGACCTGCCGCCCATCCCCGACGATACCCCGCAATAGCCGGCGCTCCGGCCGGCTCCGCGGTTCTCGCCCGCCGCATGCAATTTGCAAATCACACCGGCGCGGGGCTGCAGATTGCCCGGCCGGGGCGTGGGCGGCTGGCGCAAATTACCCGGATTCGTCAGCCAAAGCGCATTTCGGCCGATGGTATGCTCCATGCGTTCCTTAAGGGACAGGATCCTACTGCCACCATGACCGCTCCCTCCGCCGTCCAGCCGGGCGCCGCACGCCGAGTCGTGCTGATCGATTTCGATTGGCAGGACGCCGACCTGCTTCCCGTCCTGTGCAAGCGCCCCGAGCTCTCGATCCGCCTGGTCGCGGGGTCCAAGAGCGACGATCCGGGCCTGCGCGTGGCCGAGCTGTGCGGCCTGCCGCGCACCGTGGACCTCGGCGACCTGACCCGGGAGATCTTCGACCTGGCGCTGGTGAGCGAGCGCAGCGCGCGCCGCACCCAGGTCGAAGGCCTGCTGCGCGTGCTCGGCACGCCGTGCGCCACGCCCGAGTCGTTCCTGAATGGCCACGAGAGCGCCGAGGACGGACTGCCCGCGATCGAGGCGCCCATGGTCGTGCACGCCGCGGCGCTCGAGAGCGCGCTCGGCGGCGGGGACATGGACGACATCGTCGATCAGGCCCTGCCCGACCTCACCCAGGACGCCGCGGTGGCGCCGCCCAAGCCCGATGGCGCGCGCGTGAAGGCCGCGCACCCGCTGGTCAAGAATCTCGAGGATTTCCCCTCGCCCGAAGACCGCCGCGGGCTCGAGCAGGCCCTCTCCGGACTGATGTCCGACACCGGTGCGACCGCGGCCGAGCTCTACGCCGGGCGCACCGGCGAGGTCCAGGTCGTCGCCCAGGTCGGCGCCACGGACGAGCTCATGAAGGGGCTCGTCGATCTCGCGCTCAAGTCCGACGAGGCGCAGGTCGTCCGGCGCCTGTCCGGGCCCGACGAGGGCAAGGCGTGGGGGGCGTGGCCGTTCAAGACCGGTCAGCGCCAGGGCGTGCTCGCCGCGGCCGCGATCGACCCGGCCGAGGGCTGGACCATGTGGGAGAAGACGGTCGAGGAGCTGCGCTCGACCTGGGACCACCACGACCGGGAGCAGGCCGAGCACTCGTTCCCGCTCGTGCCCGAGCGCCAGCCCGGCTGGCTCGACCGCGACGAGTTCCGCCAGCGCATCGAGCTGGCTGTCAACCGCAACCGGCGCGACGGGCTGCGCTTCGCGATCCACCGCTTCGTGTTCAGCGAGGTCCAGGAGCCGGTCGAGCAGTTCTGCCATACGCTGCCCGAGCAGCTCCGCGACACCGACTGCATCTGCCGCCCCGGTTTCTTCGAGGTGTTGCTCCTGACGCCGCACGCGCCCGGCTCCTACAGCGTGCTCCGCACCCGGCTGCTGTCGCTGTTCGAGCACGCGTGGCGGGAGTCCGGCCAGCCCGATCCCGTTCCGCCCCCCGCCGAGGAAGAAGTCCTGCTCGGCGGGCCCGACGATAGCGAGAGCTTCCTCGGCCGCGCGAACGAGTGGCTCGGCGGCGCCTGAGCGGCGCCCGCCACCGCTTCTCCACACTTCTCCACCGCCGGCCGCACCGGTTCCATCGCCTGCGCGCGCGCGCGCCTTGCCGCGGCGCGCGCCGCCGTGTCATGCTGCGCCCCCGCGATGGACCACCCACCGAGTCACCCCATTCGACGGCTTCCGCCCGCGACCGCAGCCCGCATCGCCGCCGGCGAGGTGATCGAGCGACCGCTCTCGGCCCTCAAGGAGGTGCTCGAGAACGCGCTGGATGCCGGCGCGCGCAGCGTCGAGGTGCGCGTCGACCGCTCGCTCGACCACGGCTTCCAGGTCGCCGACGACGGGCGCGGCATCGCGCCCGGCGAGCTCGAGCTGGCGCTCGAGCGCCACGCCACCAGCAAGATCGAATCGCTCGAGGACCTCGACCGGCTCAGGAGCCTCGGATTCCGCGGCGAGGCCCTGCCCAGCATCGCGGCGGTGAGCCGGCTGCGCCTCACCAGCCGGCCCGCGGGGGCCGAGTCCGCGGTGACGCTGGCGGTCGAGGGCGGCGCGCCGGGCGAGCGCGGCACCGCGGCCCGGGCGCCGGGCACGACCGTCGAGGTCACAGACCTGTTCTTCAACACCCCGGCGCGCCGCAAGTTCATGATCGCGCCCGCCGGCGAGCTGCGGGCCGCGATCCGCATGCTCGAGGCCTACGCCCTCGCCTGTCCCGGGGTCGGCTTGCGCTTGCTGGTCGACGGGCGCGAGCGCTTCGACTGGCCGGCGGCCGCGAGCGTGCGCGAGCGCGCCGCCGCGCTGTGGGGCGCGCGACACGCGGAACAGCTGCTCGAGGCGCGCGGCGAGCGCGACGGGCTCGTGCTCGAGGGGCTGCTCGGGCTCCCCGAGCACGCGCGCGCGACCCGCGAGGGCCAGGTGTTCCTCGTCAACCGGCGCTGGATCCAGAGCCCGCTCATGGGCGCGGCGTTGCGCCAGGCCTACGGCAACCTGCTTCCGGCCGGGCGCTTTCCCGCCGCGACCTTGTGGCTCGAGGTCCCGCCCGCGCGGCTCGACGTCAACGTGCACCCCACCAAGCGCGAGGTGCGCTTCGCCGACGAGAACAGCGTGTTCGGGCTGGTCGCCGGCGCGTGCGCCGTGCCGCTCGCGCGGCTCCAGCCCCCGTTCACGGTGGTGCGGGGCGGAACCCCGGAGAGTCCCGAGCCGCGCTGGGCCGACCGGGTGCGCGAGAAGCCCGGCCAGACCTCGCTGGGGCTCGAAGTCGAACGGCCGGGCTGGGCGTCCGGCGCCACGCGGCCGGGCACACCCGCGCCCGCCGCGGCGGGTTCGGCGCCGGCCGCCGCCGGGCCCGCGCCGGGGGCCGAGTCCGAGCCCGATCTGTGGCAGCTCCACCGCACCTACATTCTCGCGCCGGTGCGGGGCGGGCTCGTCATCCTCGATCAGCACGCCGCCCACGAGCGCATCCTGTTCGAGGAGGCGATGGGACGCTTCCATGGCGCGCCCGGCGTCTCGCAGCAGCTCATGTTCCCCGCGCTCGTGGACCTGTCGCGCGACCAGTTCGAGCTGCTGCTCGAGCTGGGGCCGTGGCTCAAGCAGCTCGGCTGGGACCTGCGCCCGCTCGGGCCGCCCACAGTCGTCATCCAGGGTGCGCCCGGAGGCCTCAAGGCCGAGCGGCCCGGCCAGCTCCTCCAGGACCTGCTCGACGGCGTCAGCGAGTCCACCGGGCGCGGCGCCCACGAGGACCTCGCCGAGCACCTGGCGCGCTCGTTCGCCTGCCACGCGGCGATCAAGGCGGGCGACGCGCTGACCCAGACCGAGATGCGCGCCCTGGTCGACCGGCTGTTCGCGACTTCGCGCCCGCACGGCGATCCGCACGGCCGGGTGACCTTCGTGCGGCTCGAGCTCGATGAGCTCCACCGGCGGTTTGGCCGCGCCTAGGCTCCGTCTGAGAATGCCGCGGGTCGTCGCGATCGTGGGGGCGACGGCCACCGGCAAGTCGGATCTCGGCGAGGCGATCGCCGAGGCCCTGGGCGGTGAGGTCGTGTGCGCCGATTCGCGCCAGGTGTTCCGCGAGCTCGAGATCGGAACCGGCAAGCCCTCGCGCGCCGATCGGGCTGCGCGCACGCACCACCTCTTCGACGCGCTCGGCCTCGGCGAGCGCGCCTCCGCGGGCTGGTACGCGGGGGCGGCGCGAACCACCTGCGCCGCGATCCACGCGCGTGGCCGCATCCCGGTGCTGGTGGGCGGCTCGGGGCTCTACCTCGACGCCGCCATGCGCGGGCTCGCCCCCCAGCCCCCGCACGATCCCGCCGTGCGCGCGCGCCTGCGCGCGGAGCTGGCGGCCGCGGGCCCCGAGGCGCTCCACCGGCGGCTGGCCGCCCTCGATCCGGTGACCGCGGCGCGGCTCGAGGCGCGCGACGCCCAGCGCGTCCTGCGCGCGCTCGAGGTCGGCGAGTCGAGCGGCCGGCCGCTCTCGGCCTGGCACGCGGCGGGACGCGAGGGTGCGGTGGCAGGGGAGTGGCGCGTCCTCGAGCTCACCTGCCCGCCGCGCGAGCTCGCCGCGCGCATCGAGCGGCGCACGCGCTGGATGTTCGACGCCGGCCTCGCCGAGGAGACGCGCGGCCTGATCGACGCCGGCCTGGGCGCCCCGCTCGAGCACCTGCGCGCGGTGGGCTACGACGAGGCCCTCGCGCTCATCGACGGCCGCCTGTCGCGGGCCGCGGCGGAATCACGCGTCAGCCTGCGCACCCGCCAGCTCGCCAAGCGCCAGCGCACCTGGTTCCGCCACCAGATCGAACCCGAGATGATCGCGCGCCTCGACAGCGGCACCGCGGGCCCGGGCGAGCGGCTCGAAGCGGCGCTGGCGCTACTTCGCTGAGGCGGCGGCCGGCGGGCGGAAGACGATTTCGCCCCGCTCCGAGAGATCGAAGCGCTCGGCGAGCGGCTCCTTGGGCAGCCCGGGCATGCGCAGGATCTCCCCGGTGATGGGCACGATGAACCCGGCGCCGGCCGCGAGCTGGATCTCGCGCACCGTGACCAGGAAGTCCTTGGGCCGGCCCAGCAGCGCGGGGTTGTCGGAGAGCGACGACTGAGTCTTCGCGATGCACACCGGCAGCTGGGCGTAGCCCAGCTTCTCGAGCTGGGTCTTGTCGCGCCGCGCCCGCAGCTGGTAGTCCACCGCCTCGGCGCCGTACATCTCGGAGGCGACGGTCAGGATCTTCTGCTCGATCGAGTCGTTCCAGTCGTAGAGCGGCTTGAAGTGGGGGCGGCCCTTGCGGGCGACCGCCCACACCGTCTCGGCCAGCGCCTGGCAGCCGGCGCCGCCCTCCGAGAACGGCTTCGAGACCACCGCCGCGAGGCCGAGCACGTCGCAGCGCTCCTTGACCACGGCGATCTCGTCCTCGGTGTCGGTCGGGAAGCTGTTGATCGCGACCACGCACTTCTGCTCGAACTTGCGGATGTTCTCGACGTGCTTCTCGAGGTTCGGGAGCCCCTTCTCGACCGCGGCGGGATCGGGAGCGGCGACGTTCGCGAGCGGCACGCCGCCGTGCATCTTGAGGGCGCGCAGGGTCGCGACCAGGACCGTGCAGCAGGGAGAGAAGCCGCCGTAGCGGCAGTTGATGTCGAAGAACTTCTCCGCCCCGAGCTCGAAAGCGAACCCCGCCTCGGTCACGACCGCATCCGCGTAGGCGAGTGCCAGGCGCGTGGCGGTGATCGAGTTGGTGCCGTGGGCGATGTTCGCGAACGGTCCGCCGTGGATCAGCGCCGGGACTCCCTCGGTGGTCTGGACCAGGTTGGGCTTCACGGCGTCGCGCAGTAGCGCGGCCATCGCCCCCACGGCGTCGAGGTCGCGGGCCTGCACCGGCGAGCCGTCGCCGCGATACCCCACCACGATCCGGCCCAGGCGCTGCTTGAGGTCCTCGATGCCCGACGACAGGCACAGGATGGCCATGACCTCGCTCGCCGCTGAGATGTCGAAGCCGGTCTCGCGCGGCACGCCCTCGCGCTGGCCGCCCAGCCCGATGACGGTGGCGCGCAGCGCCCGGTCGTTCATGTCGAGCACCCGCCGCCACAGCACGCGACGCGAGTCGAGCCCCAGGTCGTTGCCGTGATAGAGGTGGTTGTCGACCATGGCGGCAAGCAGGTTGTGGGCCGTCGACACCGCGTGGAAGTCGCCCGTGAAATGGAGGTTGATGTCGTCGGAGGGCACGACCTGCGACTGCCCGCCGCCCGTCCCGCCCCCCTTGATCCCGAAGTTGGGCCCGAGCGAGGGCTCGCGCAGCGCAACCGCCGCGCGCACGCCGTTCCTGACCAGCCCCTGGGCGAGGCCGATCGAAGTGGTGGTCTTGCCCTCGCCGGCCGGCGTGGGGGTGATGGCCGAGACCAGGATGAGCCGCCCGCGCGGCTCGCGTCCCTCGAGCGCGCGCAGGGCGACCTTGGCCTTGTCGTGCCCGTACGGGTCGAGGAAGGCGGGGTCGAGTCCGAGCGCGCGCGCGACGTCGGGGATGGTCTGCACGTTCGGCACTCTAGCCCAATCACGCCCCGCCGGGCCATCGCGCCGCCTGCCGCGAGCGTGAGGTTCGGGCGCAGGCCTCAGCCTCGTTGACACCATCGGGTTGAGGCACTAGCTTCGATTGGACTTGAAGCCACATTCCCCGTGCGGGCATAGCTCAGTTGGTAGAGCGCGAGCTTCCCAAGCTTGAGGTCGCGGGTTCGAACCCCGTTGCCCGCTCCATTCTCCACCTGGCTTTGGGCGCGCCGGTGATCGGGTGGTCTTCGGCCGGCGCCCCGGGGCTCTTGCCGGCGGCACGCTTGTCCACTCCCGTGGTCGCGATCATTGGACGGCCCAACGTCGGCAAATCGACGTTTTTCAACCGCGTCCTGGGCGAGCGCCGCGCCGTGGTCCACGACCGCCCCGGCATCACGCGCGATCGCAATACCGCGCGCGCCGAGTGGGCCGGGCGCTCGTTCATGCTCGTGGACACCGGCGGATTCCTGCCCACCGCGCTCGAAGGGCGCGACGCCGAGGTGCGCCGTCAGGCCGAGATCGCGATCGGGCTCTCGCAGCTCGTGATCTTCATGGTGGATGCCCGCAGCGGGCTCACCGATCTCGATCTCTCGATCGCCCAGAACCTGCGGCGCCACGGTGGGGCGCTCGTGGTCGTCAACAAGGTGGACAAGGTCGGCGATCCGATCGTCCACGAGTTCCACCGGCTCGGTCTGGGCGAGCCCATCCCGATTTCCTCCGAGAGCGGCCTCGGCATCGGCGACCTGCTCGACCTGATCGTGGCCCGCCTGCCGGCCGAGGGCGCCGCCGAGCACGAGCCGCGCGCGCGCATCGCCATCATCGGGCGTCCCAACGTGGGCAAGTCCTCGATCGTCAACGCGCTGCTCGGCGAATCGCGCATGATCGTCGAGCCCCAGCCCGGCACCACGATGGACGCGGTGGACGCGCGCTGGCTCACCCCCGCGGGCGAGTTCGTCCTGGTGGACACCGCCGGCATCCGCCGCCAGGCCCACTTCGAGGACCAGCCCGAGTTCTACGCCACCCTCCGCGCCCTCCACGCGCTCGAGCGCGCCGACGTCGCCTGCCTGGTCGTGGACGCGGGCGCCGGCTTCCAGCGCCAGGAAGCCCGCCTGGTCCAGAACTCCTTCGAGGCCGGGTGCTCGGTGCTGCTCGCCTACAACAAGTGGGATCTCATCGAGAATCGCGAGCAGGCGTGGAAGACGCTCACCGAGCAGCGCGAGGATCGCTACCCGACGCTGGGCGACCTGCCCGCGATCCCGATCTCGGCGACCGCGCGCCTGCACCTGACCAAGCTGCCCCAGGTGCTCCTCAAGCGCGTCGCCGAGCACCAGCGCAAGATCCCGACCTCGCGGCTCAACGACTGGCTCAAGGACGTCCAGCGCCGCCGCGCGGCCCCGAGCACGCGGCTCGGACGCATCGCGCGCATCTACTACATGACCCAGACCGGCGTGGGGCCGCCCGAGTTCACGCTGTTCGTCAACGCCCCCTCGCGCCTCTCCGAGAACTACCGGCGCTACCTGTGGCTCCAGCTCACCGCGGCGTTCGACTTCCACGGCACGCCGGTGCGCCTGCGCGTGCGCAAGAGCGACTGACCGCCATGAGCCCCGCCCTCGCCGTCCTGATCCCGATCGCCATCGGCTACTTGTGCGGCTCGCTGCCCTTCGGGCTGTGGCTCGGCCTGGGGCTGCGCGGGGCGGACGTCCGCACCCTGGGCTCGGGGAATCTCGGCGCCACGAACGTCTACCGCTCGCTCGGGCCCGGGATCGGGATCGCGACCCTGGTCCTCGACATGGCGAAGGGGGCGCTGCCGGTCTGGCTCGTCGCCGGCTCGAGGCTCGGCGCGCAGTTCCCGGGGGGGGCGGAGTGGTGCCGGGTGGCGGTCGGCCTGGCCGCGATCGCCGGACACCTGTGGACGGTCTTCGCGCGCTTCCGCGGCGGCAAGGGGGTGGCGACCACGACCGGGGTGCTGCTCGCCCTGAGCCCGCCGGCCTTCGCGGTCTTCGTCGCGGTGTTCGCGGTCGCGGTTGGCGCGACCCGGTTCATCTCGGTCGGCTCGATGCTGGGCGCCGTCGCCTTCGCCGTGACGCTCGCGCTGCTGCGAGGCCCGGCGAGCCCGTCGGCGATCTTCGGGGCGCTGGTCGCCGTCCTCGTCATCCTGCGCCATCGCGACAACATCGGCCGGCTCGCGCGCGGCCAGGAGCGTCGCTTCACGTTCCGCCCCGCCCGGTCGGAGCGCGCGTCGTGAAGGTCGCGATCCTGGGCGCCGGCTCGTGGGGCACCACGCTCGCCGACCTGCTCGCGCGCGGCGGCCACGAGGCCCGCATCTGGGGCAACGTCCGCTCCGATCTGGCCCAGCTCGACGCCGAGCGCGAGAATCGGAAGTTTTTGCCTGGCATCAAGCTCCACGATGGCGTTAAGGTTCAGCCGGAACTCAAGGCGGCGCTCGCGGGCGCCGAGGTGGTGCTGTTCGCGGTGCCCTCCCAGGCGGTGCGCGGCGTGGCGGCGCAGGTGCTCGAGGCCGGTTGCAAGGCGCTGCCGGTGTGCGCGGCGAAGGGCCTCGAGCTCGGCAGCCTCAAGCGCATGAGCGAGGTGCTGATCGAGAGCCTCGGGGTGGACGCCCCGGTGGTGCTCACCGGTCCGAGCCACGCCGAGGAAGTGAGCCGCGGCATCCCCACCTCGGTGGTCGCCGCGGCGCGGGATCACGTGCGGGCCGGCATCGTCCAGGCCCTGTGCTCGTCGCCGGCGTTCCGGGTGTACACGAACGATGACGTCGCGGGATGCGAGTACGGCGCGGCGCTCAAGAACGTGGTGGCCGTGGCGGCCGGTGTGAGCGACGGGCTCGGGTTCGGAGACAACACGAAGGCCGCGCTGCTGACGCGCGGGCTGGCCGAGATCGCGCGGCTCGGGGTGGCGATGGGCGGCCGGCGCGAGACGTTTTTCGGGCTCACCGGGATGGGCGACCTGATCGTCACCGCGATCAGCCGCCACAGCCGGAACCGGGGGGTGGGGGAGCGGATCGGTCGCGGCGAGCGGCTCGATCACATCCTGGCCTCGATGGTCATGGTCGCCGAGGGCGTGCACACCGCACGCGCCGCGCGCGACCTGGGGGCCCGTCACGGGATCGAGCTGCCGATCACCGAGCAGGTATGCGCGATGTTGTTCGAGAATCTGAGCCCGCGCGATGCGCTCGGGCGCCTGATGTCGAGAGACTTGAAGCGCGAGACCTGAGGCGCGAGAGCCGCGGGAGCCAGGGAGAGGGGGACACGTTGGCGCCGCTCAAGACCGAGATCCAGCCCGAGTCCAAGCTCTATCGATCGATCAGCGAAGTCAGCGAGATGGTGGGCGTGAAGGCGCACGTGCTGCGCTACTGGGAAACCCAGTTCAGCATGCTGCGCCCCAAGAAGAATCGCGCCGGCAACCGCATGTACCGTCCCGACGAGGTCAAGCTCCTGATGCAGATCAAGGAGCTCCTGTACGGGCGCCGCTTCACGATCGCGGGTGCCCGCCGGCGGCTGCTCGACCAGCGCAAGGATCCGCCCACCGAGATCGCCGGCGCCACCGCGGCCGACCGCAAGGTCGTCCTCCACGAGGTCAGGAGCGAGCTCAAACAGCTCCTCGGTAAGCTGCGGCAGGGCTGAAGCCGCGGGAGGGCGGACGACTTGCCCTGGCGGCCCGACTGGCCTAGATTGATGGTGCGTCCGAGCCATCGGACACCCCTGGGTCGGGGCGTAGCGCAGCCCGGTAGCGCACCTGCATGGGGGGCAGGTGGTCGCTGGTTCAAATCCAGTCGCCCCGACCATTTCTTTCCGCACGAGCTGCGGGCTCGCCTCCCGGACCCTGCGTGGCTCCCGGCACCCGCCGTCCGACCCGTCCGCCAACCTCGAGGTGGCTGCTGACGATGTTCGCCTGGGTGGCCTATCGCGCGGCCGACCTGGTGGTGCGCCTCGTGCCGCCCGGGCTCGCCGACCGCCTGTGCGTCGCCCTGGCACGGCTGGCGTTCCATGCCGGGCTCCCGGCGCGACGCGCCCAGGAGGCCAACCTCGCGCGCCTGCTGGGCGGCGTGCCGCGCCATGCCATCCGCGCGCGGGCGCGCGAATCCTTCGAGCATTTCGCGCTCGCCTTCAGCGACTTCCTGCGCCTCGACTCGATGGCTCCCGAGACCCTCGCGGGCGCGATCGAGATCCGCGGCCGCGAGCACCTCGAGGCCGCGCGCGCCGCCGGGCGCGGCGTCATCGTGGTCTCCGCCCACCTCGGCAACTGGGAATGGGGCGCGGCCTGGCTCGCCGCGAACGGTCCCCGGGTCCACGTCGTCGCGCGTGCGCACGCGAACCCGCATGTGGAGCGCTGGTTCCGGCGCCTGCGCCGCGCCTGGGGGGTCTCGATGCTGCCCGCGCGCGCCTCGTGGAGCGAGGCGGCGCGGGTGCTGCGGCGCGGCGAGTGGGTCGCGGTGATGGCCGACCGGCCGGCGCTGGGCCGCACCACGGGCGAAGCCCGCCGGCGCTCGGCGTCCGCCTGCGCCTTCGCGGCGGCCCTGGCGCGCCGCACCGGAGCGCTCGTGCTCCCCGCGGTCATGATCCACCTGCCCGGCCGACGCTACGCCGCCTGCTTCGAGCCGGCGTTCGCGCCCGCCCGCCCGGACGCCGGGGCCCCGGCCGGCGCCGCCGCGCCCGGCGCGGACCTGGGCGCCATCCTGCGCCGGCTGTTGCTCCGCCACCCGGAACAGTGGTGCGCCTTCGAGGCGGTGCCCGAGGCGCTCCACTGATGCGCGTCGCGGCCCTCATCCCGGCCTACCAGGCCGCCGCGCACCTGGGGGAGGTGCTGCTGGGGCTCGCGGCGCTCGATCCGGCACCCGACGTGCTGGTCGTGGACGACGGCTCGCGCGACGCGACCGCCCAGGTCGCGCGCCAGTTCGGCGCCCGCGTGCTGTCGTTCGCGGCCAACCGCGGCAAGGGGCACGCGCTGCTCGCCGGCTTCGCCTCACTCTTTGACTACGACGCGGTGGTCTCGCTGGACGCCGACGGCCAGCATCCGCCCGAATGCCTGCCGGAGTTCGTGCGGGCCGCCGAGGCGGGGGCCGACCTCGTCCTGGGCTGCCGCCGGCGCTCGACCGACATGCCGGCCGCCCGCCGGTTCGCGAACGGGTTCTCCTCCGGCTGGGCGACCTGGCTCGCCGGACAGCCGGTGGGCGACAGCCAGTCCGGCTACCGGCTCCACCGCCGCGCGGTGCTCGCCCACACCCCGCTCACGCCGGGGCGCTACGAGGTCGAGACCGAGATGGTCGTGCGGGCGGCACGGCTGGGATTCCGGCTCGCCCAGGTCGAGATCCCCACCGTGTACGGGGAGGAGCGCAGCCTCATCCATCCGTTCCGCGACGTGCCGCGCATCGTCGGCACCATGGCGCGGCTCACGGTCGAGGGCTGGTCGCCTCCCGCGCGCATGCGCGCGGCCGCGCGCGCGCTCGCGGACACGCGCGGCGCCGCGGGAGAGCGGGGGCAGGCGGCATGATCGTCCTGCTCACCAACGACGACGGCATCTTCGCGCCCGCGCTCCAGCGCCTCAAGCACGAGCTCAAGCCATTCGGGCGCGTCATCATCGTGGCGCCCGACCGCGATCAGAGCGCGACCTCGCACTCGCTCACCCTCAACCGGCCGTTCCGCATCCGCAAGCACGAGGAGGACTCCTACAGCGTGGACGGCACGCCCACCGATTGCGTCGTCACCGCGTACTACGGCCTGCTCGAGGGCTCGCCCGATCTGGTCATCTCGGGCATCAACCACGGGCCCAACATGGGCGAGGACGTGTTCTATTCGGGCACGGTGGCCGCGGCGATCGAGGGCACGCTCCAGGGGGCGCCGTCGATCGCCGCCTCGCTCGCGACCCGGGAGCCGGCGGACTTCATCGAGCCCGCTCGCTTCATCGCGCGCCTCACGCGTCACGTCCTCGACCACGGCCTGCCGCGCCGCCAGCTCCTCAACGTCAACATCCCGCACCGGCCCTGGAACGAGGTGGGGGGGGTGCAGATCACGCGGCTCGGAAGCCGCGTCTATCGCGACACGCTGGTCAAGAAGGTCGATCCGCGCGGCCGCGACTACTACTGGATCGGCGGCGAGGACCCGGTGTGGGAATCCCAGCCGGGCACCGATTTCCACGCCGTGAGCGAGGGGCGCGTCTCGGTGACGCCGATGCGGCTCGATCTCACCGACGACGGGGCGCTCGAAGGCATGCAGTCGTGGAATCTCGAGGCCTGACCGGACCGTCCGACGGCGGGCCCGACGCCACCGCCGAGCCGCGCCACCGCATGGTCGAGGAGCAGCTGCGCGCCCGCGGCGTGCGCGACGAGCGCGTCCTCGCGGTCATGGACGAGATCCCGCGCCACGGGTTCGTCGCGCCCGACCTGCGCGAGCGCGCCTACGGCGACTGGGCGCTGCCGAGCCTGGCGGGCCAGACCATCTCGCAGCCCTACATGGTCGGGCGCATGCTCGAGCTGCTCGAGGTCGCCGCCACCCACCGCGTGCTCGAGATCGGCACCGGCACCGGCTACCAGACGCTCCTGCTCTCGCGACTCGCCCGCGAGGTGTTCAGCATCGAGCGGCTCGAGAGCCTGCTCGAGGCCGCGCGCGAGCGTCTCGCGGCCTTCGGCGCGAGCAACGTGCGGCTGCTGGCGGGCGACGGCAGTCTGGGTTGGTCCGAGTTTGCGCCCTATGATAGGGTGCTCGTCGCCGCAGCCGCGCCCCGTGTGCCCAGGGCTCTGCGCGGGCAGTTGGGCGAGCGGGGACTGCTGGTCATCCCGGTCGGCGGCCCACAGTTCCAGCACCTCGAAACCTGGCGACGCCTCCCGGGCGGCCGCTGGGAGCGACGGCGGCACGGGGAGTGCCGCTTCGTGCCGCTCGTGGGCCGGGACGCGTGGCGGGACGAGCATCGGCCTCCCGAGGCGAAGGAGTCGTGATCGTCGGGGCGTAGCGCAGCCTGGTAGCGCACCTGGTTCGGGACCAGGGGGTCGGAGGTTCAAATCCTCTCGCCCCGACCATTTTCCAGGGCGGCCGCCGTCGCGCGATTGCGCGGCACCGTCCGCGCGCCGCGGCGGCGGCCGCCCGCTTGACACCCCCTCGGCCTCCTGGCGCATGCTGGCGGGGAGAGGCCCAGGCGGACCCGCCAGCCCATGAACCGCATCCACCTCGTCGTCCACGGCCGCGTCCAGGGGGTGGGTTTCCGCCACTTCGTGACCCGCGAGGCGCGGGCGCTGGGTCTCGCGGGCACGGTGCGCAACCGGCCCGACGGCTCGGTCGAGGTCGAAGCCGAGGGCGGCCCCGGAGCCCTGGCGGAGTTTGCGGCCGCGGTGCGGCGCGGGCCCCTCGGGTCCCGCGTCGAGCAGGTCGTGGAGGATGTGAGCGAGGGACCGCCCCGTCACCGGGGCTTTCACAGCGCATGACGCGAGGACGACCGATGGCCCCACCGGAGCTGTCGCGCTTTGCCGATCGCCTCGAAGCCGCGTTGGCCGCGGCCGGGCGCCGCGGCGAGCTTTCGCTGCCCGAGTACGAAGCCCTGCTCGTCGATCCCGAGTTCGACGATCGGGCTTTCGAGCGCTTCCGGGTCCAGGCCGGGCGCGCCGGCATCCGGCTGCCCGAGGAAGCCGAGCCTGCGGAAGCCCCCGAGTCCGACGCCGGGCCGCGCGCCGTGGACGGCCGGGCGCCGGAGCGCGACCTGGTCGAGCTCTACCTGCGCGAGATCGGCCGCATCCCGCTCATCCCGCACCCCGAGCTGCTCGAGCTGGCGCGGCGCGCCCGCGCCGGCGACCCGCAGGCGCGCAAGCGGATGATCCTCGGCAACCTGCGGCTGGTCGTCCACATCGCGCGCGGCTACCGCAACCGCGGACTGCCGCTCCTCGACCTGATCGAGGAGGGCAATCTCGGCCTCATCCACGCCGCGGACGGCTTCCAGCCCGAGCGCGGCCTGCGCTTCAGCACCTACGCCGCGCTCTGGATCCGCCAGTCCATCCTGCGCGGCGTGGCCGAGCAGTCGCGCTCGGTGCGCATCCCGGTCCAGATGTTCCAGCAGATTCACCGCTACTCGCGCGCCGAGCGCTCGCTGCGCGCCTCGCTGGGCCGCGAGCCGCTGCCCGACGAAGTCGGGCAGCTTCTGAAGATCGCGCCCGAGCGCGCCCGCCGGCTCGCCGGGCTGCTCGCGGGACTGCGCTCGCTCGACGAGGGCTCCAACATGGAGGCGTTCGAGCAGCTCACCGCCGAGGATCTGGGCCAGGCGCCGCTGTCGGTCGAACGGCTGGTCGAGCTCCAGCTCGAGAGCGAGAAGGTCGACGTCCTGCTGCGCTCGCTCTCGCAGCGCGAGGAGCAGATCCTGCGCATCCGCTACGGATTCCTGGACGGCGCGGCGCGCACCCTGGCCCAGACCGGCCAGCACTTCGGGATCTCGCGCGAGCGGGTGCGCCAGATCGAAGCGCGGGCGCTCGAAAAGCTGCGCGCCGCCATCGACATGCGCGAGATGGACCGCGCCGCGGGCGGCCTGGTCCAATGACCCTTACTTCCAACCCGGAGCATGCGATGAACGACCTGCGCCGCCATATCCGCGACGTGCCGGACTTTCCCGAGCACGGCATCGTGTTCAAGGACATCACGCCGCTGCTCCAGAGCCCGAGCGCGCTGGCGGCCAGCATCCAGGGGCTCGCCGCGCGCGCCGCGCGCCCCGACGCCGTGGTCGCGATCGAATCGCGCGGGTTTGTCTTCGGCACCGGACTCGCGCTGCACTGGAAGGTGCCGCTCATCCCGGCGCGCAAATTCGGGAAGCTCCCCGGCAAGACCCTGCGCGAGCGCTACGCCCTGGAGTACGGGGAGGATGCGCTCGAGATCCACGCCGACGCCCTCGAGTCAGGCGCGCGCGTGGCGATCGTGGACGACCTGCTCGCGACCGGCGGAACCGCCCACGCGGCCGCCCGCCTGGTCGAGCGGCTCGGCGCGCGCGTGGACTCCATGCTGTTCCTGATCGAGCTGAAAGGTCTGGGCGGCCGCGACCAGCTCCTGCCGCGCCGGGTGGAGGCACTGCTCGAATACGAAGTGACCGCCTAGCGGACGGCGCGGCGCCCGGATGTGCGAAGGGCGGCGCTGTCGCGCCGCCCGAACCGCACGAGGTGATCCCCCGGGGCGAAGCTAGACCTTGCGGACGTTCGCGGCCTGCAGCCCCTTGGGGCCGCGGGTCACGTCGAACTCGACCGGGTCTCCTTCGGCGAGGGTCTTGAATCCCTCACCCTGGATTGCCGAGAAGTGAACGAACACGTCCTCGCCGCCTTCCTGCGAGATGAACCCGAACCCCTTCGCCTCGTTGAACCACTTCACCGTACCACGAGCCACGTTCTTGCTCCTTGGATGTCAGGGCGCCAGGCCCCAGTACCATGCCGCCTGCAGCGACGGCCGCACCCGGTCCTATTGACCGGCTCTTCGTCGAGCCCGGACCTTGCCGCACGCCCGCCGCGAATCTCTGCTGCGCGGATGGTCCCGTACGCATCCGGCGACCGAAGACAGGGAGAATATCGGCACTTCCACCCGAACACGCAAGCGCGGGATTTTCACCGTGCCGGGGCCCTGCGTGGCCGCGGCCCCGGGGCGGACGGGGCGCGGGGAGGGACCCTGCGGACGGTTCGTCGGATGAAACTAGCGGTAGAGCAGCTTGATCCCGCCCCAGCTGTGGCCGCGCGCGGGCGTCACGCCGAGCGCCAGGAACTCGAGCGTGACGGTCGTGGACTGGCCGCTCCCGGCCGCGGGCGCGACCAGGAAGACAGTGGCGAAACGGTCCACCACCATCTCGCTGCGCAATGCCCCGGGAAAGTGCGCCAGCGGCAGGTTGGCGACCCGGGCGCCGTTTCCGACGTACGTGTTGTAGCAGATGCCGGTCCGCGTGTCGGTGTCGAGCGCGATGCGCTCGGAAAGCCCGGCCGCGAGCGTCCCGACGTTGGTGCCCGTCAGGGTGGGAACGTGCTGGTCGCTGCTCACGCAGCAGGCGTAGCCGCTCGCGGCCGCGCACTCGAGCTGGACGGTCGAGGTGAGCCCGGCGCACGGACCCTGCGGGCAGGCCGGGTACTCGAGCAGGATGTAGTTGCCGTCGGGACCGGGGACCGCGCCGAGCTTGAGCGAGAACTGCCGGGCGCACCCGCTCGTGAACCCGCTCGAAGGCTCGAGCACACCCATGGGGAGGAGCCGGTCGCAGACCTGGTCCGCGACGGCCACGCGGGGCATCAGCGCGCCCAGGAAGCCGATGATGAGCAAGATGAATCGCATGATGCCTCCGGGGGTGGCGACACCCCCTCGAACCGCGAGCGCAGCAATTGTAACCGCAGCGGGCCCCGGCGCTCAACCGGGGCGGCGCGCCTCCGCGCTGCCGGGCGGCGTGTGACGGGCCATGTTTGACGGCCCTTCGGGGCCACCGCTACGCTCCGATCGGTTCCCAAACGATTCCCCGCGATGCTCGAAGGAGACCGACCATGCCCCAGCCTGAGCCCGCCATCGCGCCCCCGGGGCGCCCGGCCGGGCCGGCCCGGGAGGCCCGCAGCGCGCTTCACGAGAGCGCGATCGAGGCGCTCTACGGGCTGGCGCTCCGGATCACCGGAAGCGCGCGCGACGCGGAGGACGTGGTCGAGGACACGATCGCCCAGGCGCGGCGGGACGAACCCCGCGTGAGCCTCGAGTCCCCGCTGGCACTGGTGCGGCGCTGCCGCGAGCTGGCGCTGGTTCGATCCGGGAAGCGCGCGATCGCCCTGGTGCGGCGGCGCCACCCGGCCGGCCCCGGGTCCGCCGACGCGAGCGGCGCGGCGGGGAACGAGGCCCTGGCCGATCTCGAGTCCCTCCGGGCGGCGGTTAGCGAGGCGATCGAGCGGCTGCCGGGCGAAGAGCGGCTCGTGCTCGAGATGGTGTATTTCGAGGGCTACACCCGGGCCGACGTGGCGGCGAGCCTGGGCTGGGACCGGGCGGTCGCGAGCGCCCGCCTGCGAAATGCCTGCGCGGCCTTCGGCGGGCGGACCGCGCCCGCGCACCTTCTTATCGCCCTGAGCGCGCCCCCCGCGCGTGCTTCGGCCGGCCTCCGCCGGCGGCTCCTCGCCACGACGGGCGGGGGCGCCTAGCGCATGGGCCTGGCGAGCGCGGGCCTGCGCTCGGGCCTGCTGTGGGCTTCCCGCAGTTCCACGCTGCGGCGGCGCCTGCCGCGCGTTCCCTTCATCCGCCGCGCGGTGACGCGCTTCATGCCCGGGGAGTCCCTGGCCGAGGCGCTCGACGCCTGCGAGCGTCTGCGCGAGCGCGGCATCGGCAGCGTCGTGACCCTGCTGGGCGAGGACGTCACGCGAGCCGAGGAGGCGCGCGAGATCGTCGCCCAATACGCCGGCGTGCTCGAGGAGATCGCGCGGCGCGGCCTCGACACCGAGATCTCCGTCAAGCCGACGCATCTCGGGCTCGGGGTGGGCGGCGAGCTGGTGGCGGCGGGCCTCGAGGACATCGCCGGCCGGGCCGCCGCGCGCGCGCGCTGCGTGTGGGTGGACATGGAGGACAGCGCGCACACCCAGGCCACGCTCGACCTCTACCGCCGGGTGCGCGCCACGCGCCTCAACACCGGCGTGTGCGTCCAGGCCTACCTGCGGCGCACCGCCGCCGACCTCGAGGCGCTGCTCGCCGCGGCCGGACGCGAGCCGCGGATCAGGCTCGTCAAGGGCGCTTACGCCGAGCCGCCCGCGCTCGCCTTCGCCAGGAAGTCCGAGGTGGATGCGAGCTTCGTGGCGCTCGCCGAGCGCATGCTGGAGGCGGCGGCCGGATCCATCGGGCGGCTCGCGTTCGGTACCCACGACCTGGCGGCCATTCGCCACCTGGGCCGGCTCGCCGCGGCGCGGGGAATTCCCCGTGACGCGTTCGAGTTCCAGATGCTCTACGGCATCCGGCGCGAGGAGCAGGTACGGCTCGCGGCCGAAGGTTTCCGCGTCCGGGTGCTCATCTCGTATGGCCGCGCGTGGTTCCCCTGGTACATGCGCCGCCTCGCCGAGCGCCCCGCCAATCTGTGGTTCGTGCTGCGGAGCGCCTCCGGCCGCTGAAGGCGGGCCCGGTCGCCCCGCTTGACCCCCGCGCGGGCGCCGTCAACAATCCACTCCACCCCGCACTGGAGGCAAGACGATGACCCACCGAAAGACGCTCGCGATCCTGGTCGGCGGCGGACCCGCGCCCGGGATCAACAGCGTGATCGGCGCCGCGACCATCCGCGCCGCGCTCGACGAGGTCGAGGTGCTCGGCATCGAGGACGGCTTCGAGTGGCTCATGCAGGGCAATGTCGAGCACGTGCACCCGCTCACGATCGACGCCGTGAGCCGCATCCACTTCCGGGGCGGCTCGTTCATCGGCATCTCGCGCGCCAACCCGACCACGACGCCGCAGTACATCGAGCAGACCGTGCTCGCGCTGCTCCGGATGAACGTCTCGCAGCTCATCACGATCGGCGGGGACGACACCGCGTTCTCGGCGATGAAGATCGAGGAGCATGCCGCGGGACGCATGCAGATCGTCCACGTCCCCAAGTCCATCGACAACGACCTCGACCTGCCGCCCAACGTGGACACGTTCGGCTACCAGACCGCGCGTCACCACGGGGCCGAGATCGTCAAGAACCTCATGGTGGACGCCCGCACCACCTCGCGCTGGTACTTCGTCATTTCGATGGGCCGCAAGGCGGGCCACCTGGCGCTCGGGATCGGCAAGGGCGCCGGCTCCACGATCACCCTGATTCCCGAGGAGTTCGAGCAGCGGCCCATCAAGCTCAAGACCCTGGTCGACACCCTGGTGGGCTCGATCATCAAGCGCCTGAGCTACGGGCGCCGCGACGGGGTGGCGGTGATCGCCGAGGGTGTGGTCCTGGGGATCGACCCGCAGGACCTTGCGCACCTCGAGGACGTCGAGCGTGACGCCCACGGCAACGTGCGCATCGACGAGGTCAACATCGGGGAGATCCTCAAGCGCGAGGTCCAGCACCACCTGCGCGACCTCGGCATCGAGACCACGATCGTGGCCAAGAACATCGGCTACGAGCTGCGCTGCGCCGACCCGATCCCCTTCGACATGGAGTACACCCGCGACCTCGGCTACTGCGCCGCCAAGTACCTCATCGAGGGCGGGAGCGCAGCACTGATTTCGATGCAGGCCGGCCAGTTCGTGCCCATCCCGTTCCATCAGCTGCTCGACTCGGGGACCGGGCGCGCGCGCATCCGCATGGTCGACATCCACTCGACGCGCTACGCGATTGCGCGGCGCTACATGATCCGGCTGCGCCGCGACGATTTCGAGGATCCGCACGAGCTGGCCAAGTTCGCGGCGACCGCGGGCATCACGCTCGAGGAGTTCCGCCGCCGGCTCGAATACCTGATCACCGACGAGCCGCCGCCGCTCCACTTCGAGGCTGCGGACCACGCGGTGCGCCGCATGCCCGGCGAGCAGCCGACGGCCGGAAAGCGCTGAGCGGGCGGCGCCCCGGGGGTCAGTGCCGCGCCGGGGCGCCGGCCGCGGCCTCGACCCGGCCCGCGTCCTTGCCCCACAACTCGCGCAGCCGCTGGTCGCGCCCGCAGCCCTCGCGGTAGGAGTGGTAGCGCTCCGGGTCCTTCTTGTAGAAGTCCTGGTGGTAGTTCTCGGCGGGCCAGAACTCCCGGTAGGCCACGATCTCGGTGACCACCCGCTTCTCGAAGCGCGCCTCGATGCTCTGCTTCGTCCGCTCGGCGAGCCGGTGCTGGGCCTGGTCATGGTAGAAGATCGCCGGGCGGTACTGGTGCCCACGGTCGCAGAACTGACCCTCGGCCGAGAACGGGTCGCTGTTGTGCCAGTAGAGCTCGAGCACGCTTGCGTAGCTGATGATCCGCGGATTGAAGATGACCTGGACGCTCTCCGCGTGGCCGGTGTTCCCGGCGCCCACCTCCTCGTAGGTCGGATGCTGCTCGGTGCCGCCGCAGTAGCCCGAGGTGGCGCTTCGAATCCCGGGCACGCCCTCGAACGCCGTCTCCATGCACCAGAAGCAGCCGCCGGCGAACGTGGCGGTCGCTTCGCCGGGCCGGGCGACCGGAAGCTGCGCGGGGCGCGTATCGACGCCGGGAGGCGCGGACGCCCGGGGCTGTCCCGGGGCGGCGAGCACGAGAAACGCGGCGGCGGTCAGGGTGAGTCGAAGCGGGTTCATCGAGGGCTCTCCTACGGTGGGCCGTGGCGCGGGCCGGTGACCGATCCTAACATCTCCCCGCAGGCGCCGGTCGCCCGCCGCTGATCGGGCCCCCCGGCCACCGGGCCCGGCGGCGCTCGAGCCTCGCGATCGCCGCGATCCCGAACCCGGGGCCCAGGGCGAGCACCGCGAACGCCCAGCGCCACCCGAGTGTCCCCTCGAGCACCGGGACGAGCTGGATCGTGGCCAGCGTGAGGAGGAATCCGAGCGAGGTCTGGAGCGTGAGCGCGGTTCCGACCGCGTGCCTGGGCGCGACCTCGGTGACCATCGAGCTGAACTGTGCGGAGTCGGCGACCACGAAGAATCCCCAGCCCCACAACGCGGGGACGAGGAGCCACAGGCTGGCGCCGAACAATGCCCCGATCCCCAGGCAGCAGGCGCCGCTCAGCGCCATGGCGAGCGTGACGAGCCGCGCGTAGCCCATCCGCGCCGCGGCCCAGCCGCCCCAGACGCAGCCGACGCCGCCCGCGGCCAGGGTGCCGAAGGTGAGCAGATCCGGAAGCCAGGCCGGATGCGGCGCGCGACTCGCGGCCAGGCTCGCGGCGAGGAAGGCCGGCACCCAGGTCCACATCGCGTAGAGCTCCCACATGTGGCCGAGATACCCCAGGGTCGCAAGCCGCGTCTCGCGGTGCCCGAGGACCGCGGTCACGAGCCGGACGTCGAACGCGCGGCGCTCGAAGGGGAACGGTCCGTCGCGGTAGAACAGGAGCACGAGCAGAGCCGAGAGGCCCGCCGCGGCCGAGGTGGCCCAGGTGATCGCCGCGAGGCTCGCGTGCCCGGCCGCGTGCGCGACGTAGGGCAGCGCCTTGCCGGTCGCGAGCGCCCCGACGACGATGCCGATCGCGAGCCCGCGTCGCGCCCGGAACCAGGTCGCGACCATCTTCATCGCCGGCGGATAGACCCCGGCGAGGAAGCATCCAGTCAGACACCGGGTCGCGAGCGCCGTGCCGTAGTCGGGCGCCGTCTCGAGCGCGAGGTTGGCGATGCCGGCGAGCAAGGCGGCGGCGGCGAAGTACACCCGAGCGGGCCACAGGTCGGCGAGATTGAGGAGTGCCGCGCAGGCGGTGCCGGCCACGAAGCCGAGCTGGACCGCGGTCGTGAGCCAGCCCAGATGGGGGCCGTCGAGCCCCCAGCGCAAACGGAGCTGCGGGCCTGCCGCGTTGCCGGCGAACCACACCGACATGCCGAGCAGCTCGGCGGCGGCGAGCAGCACCACCATGCGCCAGGGGCCGGGGGCCGCCTTCGCATCGGTCGCCGTCGCGGACTGCTCCTCCATGGCGGACACTCCCAGCGGGCGTGATCGGGATCCCGGGCGCGGTGAGACCGCGCCATCAGTACAGGCTCGCCCGTGCCCTCGCAAGGCCGGTCGCGTGGCGCCCCGTTCACGAGCGGAGTACGATGCGCCGCCATGGCGGCTCAACACGTCGGGCGATCGGGTCCGGGGCCAGGGGCGGGAAGGATAAGAGGCTGGGGATGGGCGGTCGCCGCCTTCCTCCTCGCCGCATCGGGTGCCCAGGCCGCGGACCCGCCGCGGCCGGCTCCCGGGGTGCGCTACCTCTACCTGGTGCGGCACGGGGACTACGACCGCGACGATCGCGCCGACGACCGCGTGGGCAACGGCCTCAACGCGCTGGGGCGCGAGCAGGCGAAGCTCGTGGGGGCCCGGCTCGCGAAGCTGCCGGTGAAGGCGACATCGCTCGTGACCAGCGATTACACCCGCGCCCGGGAGACCGCCGATATCATCGGCCGGGCGCTCGAGATGACGCCGGCGCGCGACTCGCTCATCCACGAGTGCACGCCCGCCTCCGACCATGCCCCGACCACGGGCGACATGGAGACCGAGGACTTCGAGTCGTGCGACTCGACGCTCGCCGCCGCGTGGGCGAAGTACGCCCGGCCCTCGCCCGGGACCGACGCGCGCGACGTGCTGGTGTGCCACGGCAACGTCATCCGCTGGTTCGTGAGCCGCGCGCTGGGCGCGGACACCCGACGCTGGCGGCACATGGAGATCGCGAACGGGTCGCTGAGCGTGATCGCGGTGCGCTCCGACGGCACGACGCGGCTCGTGATGTTCAGCGACGTGGGCCACCTGCCGGTCGGCAAGCAGACCTGGACCGGATCGGGCGCGGGGTGGGGGAGCCCGGCGGCGCGCTGAACGGAGGACGCGGATGAAAGCCAAGCCGGACGCCAACCCGATCGATCCCGGGACCAGGATCGGCCACGTTCACCTCAAGGTCGCCGACCTCGAGCGCTCGCTCGCCTTCTACTGCGGCGTGCTGGGCTTCGAGCTCACCCAGCGCTACGGTCCGGGTGCCGCGTTCGTCTCGGCCGGCGGCTACCACCATCACATCGGGCTCAACACCTGGGAGAGCCAGGGCGGCTCGCCGCCGCCGCCGGATGCGACCGGCCTGTACCACGTCGCCATCCTCTACCCGACGCGCGCAGCACTCGCCGACGCGCTGCGCCGGCTCCAGCGGGCGAAGATCCTCCTCGATGGCGCGAGCGACCACGGCGTGAGCGAGGCGCTCTACCTGCGCGATCCGGACCAGAACGGTGTCGAGCTCTACTGGGATCGCCCGCGCGAGGCCTGGCCGCGTTCGGCCGACGGTGGCGTCGCGATGTTCACGCGCGCGCTCGACCTCGCCTCCCTGTTGCGCGAGCCGTGACGCTGGCCTGCTCCCCACGCCGGCCGGGACGCCTCGCGCGCGCTCGTGGCGCGGCACCCGGGTCCGCGCGGCCGGCATCCTCCAGCTCCTACACGCGCATCTGGGCGGTGATCCGGCGCATCCCGCGCGGGCGCGTGGCCTCGTACGGCCAGGTCGCGGACGTCGCCGGGCTGCCACGACAGGCGCGGCTCGTCGGCTACGCGCTCCATGCGTCCATTCCCGACTCGCTGCCCTGGCATCGCGTGGTGAACGTGGTGGGCCGGCTGAGCCTCGCGCGCAGGGACCCGGCCGGCGGCCTCACCCAGCGCATGCGGCTCGAGCGCGAAGGGGTGCGCTTCGACGCCCGGGGCCGGGTTCGCATGGTCAGCCACCGCTGGAAGCCGCGGACCTCCCGCCGCCGCACGTGATCCGCTCGCGGCGCGCGGCCCGCGCCGCTCAGCCCTCCGGCTGCCAGCCCAGCTTGCGCAGCTTCTTGTAGAGGTGGCTCCGCTCGAGCCCGAGCCGTGCCGCCGCGCGTGTCACGTTTCCACCCTCGGCCTGGAGCGCGGCCTCGATCTGGCGCTTCTCGAACTCGCGCACCGCCTCACTCAAGCGGCCGGCCGATTCCGGCGGCGCCTCTTCGCGCGGCAGCACGGCGCGCACCTCGTCGGCGCCGACCCCGGCGCCCGGGCTCATGATGACCAGCCGCTCGACCAGGTTCCCGAGCTCGCGCACGTTGCCTGGATACGAGTAGGCGCGCAGCCGCTCGAGCGCCCCGGCGTTGAACGTGCGCGGCTTGCCCCCGGTCTCCTTCGCCACCTGGGCGGCGAAGTGCTCGACCAGCGCGGGGATGTCCTCGGTGCGCTCGCGCAGGGGTGGAACGGTCATGGGGATCACGGCGAGCCGAAAGTAGAGGTCCTCGCGGAACTCGTTCGTCCGGGCCGCTGCGGCCAGGTCGCGGTTGGTCGCCGCGATGACGCGCACGTCCACCTTGATCGCCCGATTGCCGCCCACGCGCGTCAGCTCGCCCTCCTGGAGCACGCGCAGCAGCTTGGTCTGGGCCCGCGGGCTCAGGTCGCCGATCTCGTCCAGGAACAGCGTGCCGGCGTGGGCCTCCTCGAAACGTCCCCGCCGCGCCTGGGTCGCGCCCGTGAACGCCCCGCGCTCGTGCCCGAACAGCTCCGATTCGACCAGCTCCTCGGGGATCGCGGCGCAGTTGACGGCCACGAACGGCCCCGCGCGGCGCGGGCTCGCGGCATGGAGGGCGCGCGCCACCAGCTCCTTGCCGGTGCCGTGCTCGCCCTGGATGAGCACGCGCGCCGGGGTGGGCCCGGCCCGCTCGATCTCCTCGAGCAGGCGCCGCAACGCGCGCGAGCGGCCCACGATCGGGACCGGCCCCGGGCGCTGGAGGCGGGCGTTCTCGTCCTGGAGCGCCAGCGAGAGGGTGGCGTTGCGCAGCAGGACGAGCAGGCGCTCGAGCGAGATCGGCTTCTCGAGGAAGTCGTACGCGCCCAGCCGGGTCGCGCGCACCGCGATGTCGATGCTCGCCTGACCGGACATCATGATGACCGCGGTCTGGGGCGCTCCCGCCACGATCGCGGCCAGCAGGTCGAGCCCGTTGCCGTCGCGAAAGCCGACGTCGAGCAGGACGAAGTCGTAGGCCTCGCGCAGCCGGTCGCGCCCTTCGGCGAGGCTCGAGGCTCCTTCGACCTGGTAGCCCTCGCGGCTCAGGGCGCCCCGCAGGCTGCTGACGATGCCGGGCTCGTCGTCCACGATCAGGATGGAAGGCACGCTCAAGCCTCCTGGGTGCGGGGAATGCGCACGCGAAAGCGCGTGCCGCGGCCGGCCCCGGCCTCGACCGCGATGGTGCCGCGGTGCTCGCGCACGATGCGCTCGACGATGGTGAGCCCGAGCCCGCTGCCGTGCAGCTTGGTCGTGAAGTCGGGCGTGAAGAGCCGGGCCCGTTGCTCCGCGCTCAACGCGGGGCCGGTGTCGGTCACGCTGATCTCGAGCGCGCCGTCCTCGACGCGGGCCGAAACCTCGACGCGCCCGACCGCCTCCGCCTCCACGGCTTCGAGCCCGTTCTTGATCAGGTTGACGAGCGCCTGGCGCAGCTGGCCCGGATCCGCGCTGAACTCCGGGTCCGCCGCCGGCTCCGCCAGACCGAGGCGGCCCGCGGCGATCTCGCGCCCGTAGAGGGTCGCCAGATCGGACCACAGTCCGGAGAGCCGGCAGGGCGCGAAGCGCGCATCCGGAAGGCGGGCGAAATCGGAGAATTCCTGAAGGATGCGTTTGAGGCTCTCGACCTGCTCGGTGATGGTTCGCGCGGCCTGGTCGAGGATCTCCGGAAAGTCGGCGCGGTCGCGCTCGAAGCTGCGCTTGAGATCGGCGACCGACACCGCGATGGGAGTGAGCGGATTCTTGATCTCATGCGCGACCAGGCGCGCCATCTGGCTCCAGGCCGCCTGGCGCTCGCTCGCGACCAGCCGGTCGCGGTAGCTCACCAGGTTCGCCCGCATGCGATCGAGCGCGGACACCAGGGGCTGGAGCTCGCGCACGCTGCGCAGCACGATGGGCTCGTCCCAGTGCCCCTGGGCGATGCGCTCCGAGAACCGCGCGAGGCGCTCGACCGGCCGCGTCACCTGGAGCGACCACACCCAGCCCAGCACCACGGCGATCGCGAGCCCGAGCAGGGCCAGGACGCCCGAGGCCAGCCGGAGTGCCGCGATCGTCTGGTCGGCGGCGGCGGTCGAGACCAGTCCGAGGACGCTCGCCGCGGGTCCCGAACCCGGCCCCGGCTCGAGCGCGAAGCCGCGGCTCCAGTAGGAGCGGCCCGCGACGCGCACCGGCGCGACCGCGCCGGGGGCGGGCAGCCCGCGCCCGTTCACGCCCTCGAGGGTCGCGGCGACGAGCGCGCCGTTCGCATCGCGCAGCGCCAGATCGACGCCGCTCGTTTCCTTGAGCCGGGCGAGGAACGCGCTGTCCATGAGCACGCCGCCGCGCAGCCTCCCGACGATCGCGCTCTGATAGCGGATCGGCGCCCACGCGGCCAGGGCGAGGGCCGGGGCGCCTTCGACGTGCACGACCGCGACGCCCGCGGCGCCGCGCTCGCTCGCCCCACCGGGTCTCCAGGATGCCGGGCTCGCCTGGGCCGCGGCGGCCGAGACGCCGTCCGCGACCAGGGCCCCGCTGCTGTCGGCGACCTCGAGGAAATCGAGCGCGAGCAGGAAGCGCTTCTCCGCCAGGTAGTCCGAGAGGTCGCGCACGCCGAGGGGCTGGACCAGATAGAGGCGCTTGAGCGAGGGGTCCCGGGCCAGGATCTCGAGCTTCCCTGCGGTGCGCTCTCCATCCGAGCGCAGCTGGGCCTCCATCCGGCCCAGGGCGGCCCCGAGCCGCTCGGCCGCCTGACCGCGGACCGTGGCCTGGATGCGCGCGGACAGCACGATCATCGCGATGGCCAGCGGGACCAGCGCCACCAGGGCCGAGCCGAGGATGATCCGCGAGCGCAGCGAGTTCAAGGCGCGCGCCCCGCGGGCGGGCAGGCGAGCAGGTTGACGAGTGCGTCGGTTCCGAGCGCCTCGAGGCGGGAGCGGAAGTCGGGAGCGCACACGAGCGGGCATCCCACCGCGAGGACGCATCGCACGCGCGTCGAATCGCCGCGCGCCCCGGTCGCGGGAGCGCCGCGATGGGCCCGTGCCGCAGCCGCGAGGGCGAGCGAGTCGGGCGAGCCGATGGAGACGTCGAGGTATGCGACCTCGACCGTGCGGGAGCCTGCGCGCGCGGGCGGCGGGGCCGCGCCGCGATTGAGGATGACCTGGAGTGCGCGCTGGCCGGGAAGCGAGGGATCCACGAGGTAGCGTGCCGGGCTCGATCCCCGGGTGTCGCCGCGCGCAGGTTGCGCCGGGCCCCAGGGCGCGAGATCGCCCCGAAACAGCTCGCGATTGAGGGCAGCGAAAGCGAGGCTGTCGGACAGCGCCGCGCTCGCGTCGTCCCCAGTCCCCGCGACGGACTCGATCGCCGCGAGCGCCCCGCGCGCGCGCACGCCCATCAGCGGTGGCCGCCAGCGCGGATCCTCGCGCATGTGACTCGAGAGCTCGCCCGGCCAGAAGACACCCGCGTCCAGCTCGCCGCGCTCGAGCGCGATCTCCTCGTCGGCGGCCTCGTCGAAGAGGCGGAGCAGGAGCGTATCCGGCCACGGCGCCGACGACGTGAGCTCGGTCCCGCGCACCAGACGATAGCCGTGCTCGACCAGCGCGTCCGTGCGATAGCCGCGCGCCGGCGAAGCCGCGTCGAGCACGAGCCCCTCGCACCGGAAGAGCAGGTTGGCCCGGCCCGGGCCCGGAACCCCGAGCCTCAGCATCGAGCGCGCGGGCATCCGGGGCGGCTCGAACAACACGCGCAGGCGCTCGAGCTTCTTCACGCGCGCGAGAGAGCCCGACGTGAGCCGCGCGACCGCGATGTCGCGGTCGACCACGCGCGTCACCTCGCCGGTCGCTACGGTCCTGCCGCGCTCGAGGAAGCTCAGTCGCCCGCCCGGCTCGAGCGTGAGCGTGTCGGCGGCGGCCAGCACCACGCGTTCGCGGCGAGCCCAGACCACCGAGACCCTGGCGTCCTGGCCTTGCGCCGACGCATGAAGGGGAAATGCCACCAGACCGAGAAGCAGCCCAAGGATCAGCGCGCGCGAGCGCGTGTCGCCGCGGGTGGGCGGTGTGTCAATCAAGCGACATCCGCCTGTTCTCTTGGGTTGCAGCGCCTTACAGCCACACATCGAGGGTGTGGCCGATCGGACCCCGTGTCAAGCGTGACACGATTCTCTCGTGAAGAAGTTGAGGTGAAGCGCGCAACACCTTGAATGTAAGCCGGTTGAGTGATCGGCACGCGACGTGATGTATGTCCGACCCAGAACGACGGCGCAAAGGCGCACGTCGGCGTAGCGCCGGGTGACGGCCGATGCGGCCTCACCCGGGCACGCGATCAGGGACCGGCGTCCTGGCGCGGGCAAGTGCGATCCCAGCCGGTTGGAGGACACGTCATGAAGCGCAGCGCACTCATCATGGCCTGGTTGCTGGCGGGTCTGCTGGCCGCGGGTTGCGGCAAGCACAGCGACGAGCAGACCGCCCAGGTGGTCAGCGGAACCCCGGCGGGCGGCCTCGAGCCGGCGACCGCGGCCGCGGCCACCGCGCCCGAGGGGGGCGGCCCGGTGGGCTCGCCCAGCCCCGAGGCGCAGGGGCCGGCCTCGGCCGACTCCCTGCCTCCGGACATCTCCGTCTCCGAGCCGGACTCGGCGCTCACTCCGGGGAAGCCGCTCGAGATCATCGCCCGCGGCACGCCTGACGTCGTCGCGGTCACGCTCTGGGACGGCATCGGTGGCAAGCAGCCCATGTCCTACGATTCCGAGGCCAAGGTCTGGCGGGGGTTCTATCGCGTCCCGATCGGAAGCAAGCGGGAGCGCGTCGGACTCTCCGTGACCGCGAAGAACGGCGCCGGCAAGTGGCGGCGCGTGTGGGTGACGCTCGACGTGGTGCAGGAGGCGCCCGCGTCGAAGCCCGAGCCCGCGCCAGGTTCGTAACGCCGGGCGTGGTTCGAAGGCCCCCGCGGCACGACGCCGCGGGGGCCGGGCGTTTCCGTCGCGGCCGCGTTCATCTCCCCGAGGCCTGCGGGGACCCGTGCTCATGCGTTAGTGTCTGGGCATCGAGCCATGAGCCAGCCTCGAATCGCGGACACCTGGGAGCGCGGCAGCCCCTACGAGCGCTATGTCGGCCGCTGGAGCCGACAGGTGGCGCCCGAGTTTCTTTCGTGGTTGAACCTGCGGGCCGGGCTCCGGTGGCTCGACGTGGGGTGCGGCACGGGGGCGCTCTCCGCCGCGATCGCGGATCGGTGCGCTCCCGTATCGCTCGCCGCCGTCGAGCCTGCGGATGGATTCCGCGAGGCCGCGAGCACGAACCTCGCCGGCCGCGCGGCCTTTCACGCGGGAAGCGCGACCGCGATCCCGCTCGAGAGCGCGTCGATTGACGTCGTGGTCTCGGGGCTCGTCTTGAACTTCGTTCCGGACCCGCCGGCCGGGCTCGCCGAGATGAAGCGCGTGACTCGGGCCCAGGGGACGATCGCGGCCTACGTGTGGGACTACGCCGGGAAGATGGAGTTCCTGCGGGCATTCTGGGATGCGGCGGTGGCACTCGACCGGGCCGCCGCGGCGGCGGACGAGGGCATCCGGTTTCCGCTCTGCCGGTCCGAGCCGCTCGAGGCCCTGTTTCGTTCGGCGGGGCTCGGCGGCGTCGAGGTGCGAGCGATCGACATCCCGACACGGTTCGCGGACTTCGAAGCCTACTGGCAGCCCTTCCTGGGCGGCCAGGGACCGGCGCCCGCCTACGCCATGTCCATCGATGAATCCGCTCGGGCGCGGCTGCGTGAAGCGGTGCGCGCGCGCCTCCCGATTGCGGCCGACGGCTCGATCTCGCTCGTCGCCCGCGCCTGGGCGATTCGCGGGCGGACGTAATCATCGGCAGGAGCGAGCATCGTATGGCGACGAACGATCCGCAGCTGCCGATTGCGTGCGTGCTGACCGCGTTCACCCCGGAGGAGCGAGCGCGCCACGACGTGCTGTTGCGCCGGCTCGGCGAGCGGGTGCTCGAAGTGCGCGAGCTGCCCGACGGCTACGCTTACCGCCTGGCGCCCGAGGCCCGCGCGATCGCCGAGCTCGCCGAATGGATCGGGCTCGAGCGAGCCTGCTGCCCGTTCCTCCGCTTCACCATCGAGGTGGAGCCCGCCGGAGGCCCGGCATGGCTGCGACTGACGGGAGGGAGCGGGGTGAAGGAGTTCGTGGCGGCCACTTTCGAGACACGGCCACGATGAGCCCCGGGCGGCAACAGGCCGGATAGCCATCGGGCCCGGCCCTGGCGCCATTCACCGGGTTTCCACCGCCATTCGCCGAAAACCCCGCGCTCCCCGCACCGCGCCCGCCGTAGATTGACTCGCGAGCAGGCCGGATACACCCCGGCCCAAAGGAGGAGCACGATGGAAACCGAAATCCGCACACCCAGCACGAAGTCGGTCCTGTGGGGTCTGTTCCTCATGCTGCTCGGGACCGCGTTCCTCATCGACCGGCTGCACATCCTGCACCTGCCGCCGTTCGAGACGCTGTGGCCCGTGATCTTTTTCGTCATCGCCGCGGGTCGATTCATCGATGGCCGGGTGGGCGCGGGCGTATCCGGGGTGCTGATCGGCACCTGGCTGCTGGCCTGCACCACTCACTGGAACGACATGACGTTCAGTAGCTCCTGGCCCCTGGCGCTGATCGCAGTGGGCACCGGAATCGTGATCCGCGCCCTGACCGGCGAAGACCGGCGCCGCTGGCCCTGGAAGAGGGAGGAGTAACATGACCGAGTTGGTGACACACCACGAGCGGACAGCGTGGATGGTGGCGGTCGCGGTGCTGGCGACCTCGCTGTGCTGGCTCGCGGCCGTGAACCTGGCGTGGCTCGCCCACGCATTCGTGGCGCACTCGCCGGCCATCCTGGCGGCGGCGCGCGCGCTCCTGCGGGTCGGCGCGCACGCGTTCACCCGTGGCCCGGCGCTGGTCGTCGGCTCCGCGATCGTGATCGTCGTCGCCGTGCTGGCCGCGGCGATCCACGAGCCGCAGCCGATGGAAAGGAGGGTGGGCCATGCCTGAGACCGACGTCCCCAAGCCCAAGCGCATGGTGGTGGGCTTCATGGTGGGCGGCGACGGCCGGCTCCACGGTCCCGGCGTGTACGGTCCCAGCCGCCTCACGTTCGGGTTGCTCGTCATCGCCCTGGGCGTGCTGTTCATGCTCGATAACCTCGGGATCGCGCGGGCCGGCGACATCCTGCGCTGGTGGCCCGCGCTCCTGGTCGTCTACGGGGTGGCGCGCATCACCGGCTGGAACTGCCGCGTCCACCTGGCGAGCGGCGTCCTGTTCACGATCCTCGGCTCCTGGATGCTGCTCCACACGTTTCACCTCGTGCGGCTCGGCATCCTCGATCTCTGGCCGCTGGTCCTGATCCTGCTCGGCGCCTCGATGGTCACCGGCACGCTCCAGCGCGCGCGCTCATCGCGCGGAGGCGACGATGCCTCGCCGAGCCTCAACGCGCTCGCCCTGCTGTCGGGAGTCCAGCGCAAGGTGGTCGCCCAGGACTTCCGCGGCGGCGACATCACGGCGATCATGGGCGGCCACGAGATCGACCTGCGCCCGGCACGCATGGCCGAGGGGCAGGCGGTCCTCGACCTGTTCGTGTGGTGGGGCGGCGTGGAGCTGCGCGTGCCCGAGGACTGGCGGGTCTCGGTCGAGGCCCAGCCCATCATGGGGGCGGTCGTGGACGAAACACGGGCGCCGATCGGTGAGGCACGCGGGGTGCTGGTGCTGCGGGGCCTGGTCGTGATGGGCGGCGTCGAGGTCAAGAACTAGATGCACCCGCTGCTCCAGGGTCGGATGCGCCCGGTCCTCTACCTGGTGCTCTGGCTCGGCATCGGCGCGCTGCTCGTGACCATCATGGTGCTGTTCCAGCCGCGGCCGGTCGGTCACGCCGTCGCCTTCGCGGCGCCCCTGACGCTCGTGTTCGCCTCGATCTGCCTGTCGGCCTGGTGGGTGTGCCGCGCGAATCCGCTCGCGACCACCCCGCCGCTGCGCCTCGCGAACGCCACCCTGGGGGCGGCGCTCCAGGCGGGGGCGGTGTGGGCCGGCCTGGCGGCGCTATGGGCGGCGCTCCTGTCGGCCCGGCTCCACATCGGGCCCGACCGGCCGGGCCTGCTGCGCGATCTCGCGGTGGTGTTCACGGCCGGGGTCGTGCTCTACGCACAGTCCATCGTCGCCCATTACTTCCTGCTCGCGTTCGAATCGGCGCGCGACGCCGAGCGCCGCGTCATGGCCTCGCAGGTCAACGCGCGCGAGGCCGAGCTGCGGGCGCTGCGCGCCCAGCTCAACCCGCACTTCCTGTTCAACAGCCTCAACTCGATCAGCGCGCTCACCGGCTCCGACCCCGAGGCCGCGCGGCGCATGTGCCAGCTCCTGGGCGATTTCCTGCGCCTGAGCCTTTCCCTGGGCGCCCGCGAGCGCGTCGCGTTCGCCGAGGAGCTGGCGCTCGCCGAGCGCTACCTCGCGATCGAGCAGGTGCGCTTCGGCGCACGGCTCGCGGTCGACCGGCAGGTCGAGCCGGGCGCCCAGCGCTGCCTGGTGCCGCCGCTCCTCATCCAGCCCCTGATCGAGAACGCGGTCAAGCATGGCGTGGCCGATCGCGTCGAGGGCGGCACGGTGCGCATCGCGGCGCGCCGGCGCGGCGGCGCGCTCGAGATCGAGGTCGAGAACCCGCGCGATCCCGCCGCGCCGCCGCGCCGCGGACACGGTCTCGGCCTCGAGAACGTGCGCCAGCGGCTGCGCGCGCTCGATCCGCGCGGCGCCGGCCTCGATGTGGTGCGCACGCCCGATCGATTCCGCGTCCTGCTCCGGGTGCCCGCGGTCGAGGAGGAGGGCGGGGTGCGCGCGGCTCCGGAGGCCGCGGCGGCCCGCCACGACGCCGCCGTGCCGGCGGGCGAGGGGGAACACGATGCCGGTTGACACCAAGGTCATCCGCGCGCTGATCGTGGACGACGAAGCCCCGGCCCGCGCGCTGCTGCGCGAGTATCTGTCCGCGGACGCGAATGTCGAGGTGGTGGCGGAGTGCGCGAACGGATTCGAGGCCGTCAAGACGATCGGCGAGCTCGAGCCCGACCTGGTGCTGCTCGACGTCCAGATGCCCAAGCTCGACGGCTTCGAGGTGCTCGACCTCATCGAGCGCCGCCCCGCCGTGGTGTTCGTGACCGCCTACGACGAATACGCCCTCAAGGCCTTCGAGGTGCACGCCGCCGACTACGTCCTCAAGCCGGTCGGCCGCGAGCGGCTCGCCGAGGCGCTCGCCCAGGTGCGCGCCCGGCTCGCCGCCGGCGGCACGCCCGTCGCGCCCTCGCCCGCGGCGCTGGCCGCGGCCGCCCGCCCGCCCGGGCAGTTCGTCGAGCGCCTGCTCGTCAAGGAAGGGACCCAGGTGCACGTCATCCCGGTCGGGCGCCTGGAATGGATCGAGGCCCAGGACGACTACGCGGCGATCCGCTCCGGCGGCAAGACCTTCCTCAAGAATCAGACCCTGTCCGAAATCGCCGCCGGGCTCGACCCCGCGCGCTTCGTGCGCATCCACCGCTCGTGGGTGCTCAACGTGGAGTGCCTGGCGCGCCTCGAGCTGTACGCCAAGGACAGCCGGGTCGCGATCCTCAAGGACGGCAAGCAGCTTCCGGTGAGCCGCGCGGGCTACGCGCGGCTTCAGGAGCTGCTGTAATGCGACCGCCGAGCCCGGCTCCCCCCGGGGGCCGCGCCGGGCGGATTTCCGTGGACACGCCTCGAAGCGCTCTGGTACTCCTGAGCCGCCCGCGCCAGCCGGCGGGCGCGCGATCCCGCGCTCCAGCCTCGCGCCCGTCGGCGCGTGCTTGCCCACCGACCCGGGGAACTCCATGAGAAACGTCCTTCGTATCGTGCTGATCGTCGTGGCGCTGCTCGTCGTCTTCATCGGAACGCGCCCCAACCACTTCCACGTCGAGCGTTCGACCACCATCGCCGCTCCCGGAGCCGCCGTGTTCGCGCGCCTCGACGACTTCCACCAGTGGTCCGACTGGTCGCCCTGGGACAAGCTCGATCTCCAGATGAAGAAGGAGTACTCGGGCGCGGCTTCGGGCGTGGGGGCGTCCTACCACTGGGCCGGAAACGACAAGGTGGGCGAGGGGCACATGACGATCTCGCAATCCCAGCCGCCCTCGAGCCTGGCGATGACGGTCGGGTTCCTCAAGCCCTTCAAGGCCACCAACACGACGACGTTCACGCTGGCCGCCGACGGCCCCGGCACCCGGGTGACCTGGGCGATGGATGGACCCGAGAATTTCATGGGGAAGGCGATGTGCCTGTTCATGAACCCGGACAAGATGATCGGCCCCGATTTCGAGCGCGGGCTCGCGAACCTGCGGGCGCTCGCGGAGCGCGAAGCGCCGGCGCGAAGCGATTCCACCGCGGCTTCCGCAGCCGGGCGCTAGCAGGTCGAGCATGCAGGACTTCACCACCGGATCGGTCTCCCGCCACCTGCTCAAGACGACCAGCTTCATGCTGGTCACGATGGTGTTCCAGACCCTCTACTTCCTGGTCGATCTCTACTGGGTCGGGCGGCTGGGCAAGGAGGCGGTGGCCGCGGTCGGAATCGCGGGCAACCTGATGTTCGTCGTGCTCGCGCTCACCCAGATGCTCGGGGTCGGAACGACCACGATGGTCTCCCATGCGATCGGGCGGCGGGATGGCGAACGCGCCTTGCTGGTCTTCAACCAATCGCTGGCGCTCGCCGTGCTCGTGGGGGGTCTGTTCCTGGCTTTAGCCGGAGCGCTGGGCGGCGTCTACGCGCGTACGTTGAGCGCCGACGGCGCGACCGCCGGCCTGGCCGTGGACTACCTGCGCTGGTTCGTGCCCGCCCTGGCGCTCCAGTTCCCCATGGTCGCGATGGCGGCCGCGCTGCGCGGCAGCGGCAATTTCAAGCCCGGCATGGTGGTCCAGACCGCCACGGTCATCCTCAACATGATCCTGGCGCCGGTGCTCATCTTCGGCTGGGGGACCGGACACCCGCTCGGGGTCGCGGGGGCGGCCCTCGCCACGTTCATCTCGATCGTCTTCGGCTCGGGCTGGCTCGCGCTCTATTTTCTTCCCGGCGTGGCCGCGCTCCGGTTCGTGCCCGTGGACTGGAAGCCCCAGCTGCGCCTCTGGGGCTCGATGCTCAAGATCGGACTGCCCGCGGGCGCCGAGTTCGCGCTCATGGGCGTCTACTTGTTCATCGTGTACTCGGTCAGCCGGCCGTTCGGGACTGCCGCCCAGGCGGGGTTCGGCATCGGGCTGCGCATCGTCCAGGCGGGCTTCATGCCGGTCGTCGCCCTGGGCTTCGCGGTCGCGCCCGTGGCGGGCCAGAACTTCGGGGCGCGCCTGCCGGACCGCGTGCGGGCCGCGTTTCGATCGGCCCTGCTGCTCTCGCTGTCCATGATGGTGCCGCTCACCGTGCTCGCCCACCTCGCGCCCGCGGCGCTGGTCCGGATCTTTTCGCACGACGCGAACGTGGTCGCCGCGGGAAACCAGTACCTCGAGATCATCTCGTGGAACTTCGTCGCCTCGGGCATCGTGTTCGTGAGCTCGAGCATGTTCCAGGCGATCGGCAATACCATTCCGTCGCTGGTCAGCTCGCTGGTTCGCATCACCCTGGTGGCGGTGCCGGCCGTGGTGCTCGCGCGCGCCCCCGGGTTCGAGCTGCGCTGGGTGTGGTACCTGTCGGTCGGAGCGGTCGCCTTGCAGATGCTGCTGAGCCTCGCCCTGCTCCAGCGCGAGTTCAAGCTGCGGATGGACTTCGTCCCCGCCCCGGCGGGCTTGCCCGACGATCGCGGGAAGGACCTCGCCCGTGCTGCGGAGATCGGATAGCGCCCGGCATGACCGACGCCGCGGCCCGGTCGCGTAACCCCTGGGCGTGGATCCCCACGCTCTACCTCGCGGAGGGGCTGCCCTACGTCGTCGTGATGACCGTGTCGGTCATCATGTACAAGGGCTTCGGAATTTCGAACACCGACATCGCGCTCTACACCAGCTGGCTCTACCTGCCCTGGGTGATCAAGCCGCTGTGGTCGCCGGTCGTGGACCTGCTGGCTACGCGCCGGCGCTGGATCTGGGCGACGCAGCTCCTCGTCGGCGGCGGGCTCGCGGGCGTGGCGTTCGCCGCACCCCTGCCGCACGCGTTCCAGTGGACGCTGGTGTTCTTCTGGCTGCTCGCGTTCAACTCCGCCACCCACGACATCGCCGCCGACGGCTTCTACATGCTGGCGACCACCGAGGCCCAGCAGGCGTTCTTCGTCGGCGTGAGAACGCTCTTCTACCGCATCGCGACGATCGCGGGGCAGGGCCTCATCGTCGTGCTGGCCGGAACGATCCAGACCCGCACCGGCAACCTGCACCTTGCCTGGTCGGTCGCGATGGCCTCGCTGGCCGTGCTGTTCCTGGGCTTCGGGCTCTGGCACCGGTTCGTGCTGCCGCGGCCGCCGGCCGACCGGCCGGGCGAGCTCGGGCAGATCCCGCATTTCACCCGCGAGTTCCTGCGCACCTTCGAGTCGTTCTTTCGAAAGCCGCGCATCGCGGCGCTCATGCTCTTCCTGCTGCTCTACCGCTTCGGCGAGGCGCAGCTGGTCAAGATGGTCGCCCCGTTCCTGCTCGATCCGCGCGCCCAGGGCGGGCTGGGCCTGACGACCACCCAGCTCGGGGTGGTCTACGGCACCGTGGGCATCGCCGCCCTGACGGTGGGGGGCATCCTGGGCGGCTGGGTCATCTCGCGCCACGGGCTCAAGACTTGGCTGTGGCCCATGCTGTTCGCCATCCACGTGCCGGACGCGGTCTTCATCTACCTCGCCTACGCCCAGCCGACGAGCGTGCCGCTCATCCAGGCGTGCGTGGCCGCCGAGCAGTTCGGATATGGGTTCGGATTCGCCGCCTACCTGATGTACATGATCTACATCGCCCGCGGCGAGCATCAGACCGCGCACTATGCGATCTGCACCGGCTTCATGGCCCTGGGGATGATGCTGCCCGGCATGTGGAGCGGCTGGCTGCAGGACACGATTGGCTACCCCCACTTCTTCACCTGGGTGATCTTCGCGACGGTGCCGAGCTTCATCGTGACGCTCTGGCTCCCGCTCGACCCCGGGTTCGGCAGGAAAGCCACCGCCTGACCGCGGCGCCCGCGGAGCGCGGCGCCTGAGGGTCGGGACTCGAACCACCGAAAGGAGACCGCATGACTCCTCGGACGCACGCGACACTCGCGCTCGCGCTGGTCGCGCTGGCGGTGCTCGTGGCCGGCTGCGCCGGGCCGAATCCGCTGGTCAACACGCCCGGGACCCACGGGGTGGCGGGATTCTGGACCGGGGTGTGGCACGGGCTGATCTGCTGCGTCACGTTCCTGATCTCGCTCTTCAATCGGAACGTCCACCTGTACGAGGTGCACAACAACGGCACCTGGTACAACCTCGGGTTCCTGCTCGGCGCCTCCGCGAGCCTCGGGGGAATCGGTCGGAGCTCGCGCCGCCGGGGCTAGCGGAGCGGAGCGCATCCATGCAGAAGATCACGCCGTTCCTGTGGTTCGACGGCAACGCCGAGGAGGCGGTCAACTTCTACGTCTCGATCTTTCCCCAGTCGCGGATCGTGAGCATGTCGCGCTACGGCGAAGCTGGGCCGGGACCGAAGGGTCAGGTCATGAGCGCGACGTTCGAGCTGGTCGGTCAGCGGTTCATGGCGCTCAATGGGGGCCCGCATTTCAAATTCACGGAGGCGATCTCGTTCTTCGTGAACTGCGAGACCCAGGCCGAGCTCGATGCGCTGTGGACGAAGCTTCTGCAGGGCGGGAAAGCCCAGCAGTGCGGCTGGCTCAAGGACCCGTTCGGCCTGTCCTGGCAGATCGTCCCCTCGATGCTCGGCCCGATGCTCCAGGACAAGGATCCCGCGCGATCGAAGCGGGTCATGCAAGCCATGCTCAAGATGGTGAAGCTCGACATTCAGGCATTGAAGCGGGCCTACGAGCGGCCGTAGCCCGTCCCGATCACGGCGCCGCCAGGCCTACGTGGCCTCGACCCGGTCGGTGGGCAGGCCCGGGGGCTCGCCCAGGAACTCGACCCAGGCCTTCTTGATGCAGGGATAATGTTTCGCCGCCTCGGCCAGCGCGCGAAACGCCTCCAGGTTCTTCTCGAATCGCTCCTGGAGCGTGGCATCCGCGAGTTGCTCGCCCGCAAACGCCTTGTGGGCCATCGCGAGCGAGAACATGTCGGGGAAGATCCGCGCCCCCAGATGCTCGAGCGGCACGCGCAACGCCCACAGGCCGCGGTTGCCCCCCACCAGGGAGGGCGAGGCCGAGAGCAGGAGCCCGTGACGCTCGTGGAAGGGCTGCGGACGCGACCGCGAGGTCCAGTCGATCAGGTTCTTGAGCAACCCCGGCATCGAGGCGTTGTACTCGGGGGAGGCGATCACGAACGCGTCGTTCGCGGCCAGGCGTCGCGTCAGCTCGCGCGCCCCGGCCGCGATCCCGTTGCGCGCCTCGGCGTCCCCGTCGTAGGAGGGGACGTCGAACTCGCGCATCGACGCCAGGTCGACGGTGGCGCCCGAGGCCTGCAGGTGCCGCGCGGCGAGGCGGGCGAGCCCGGTGTTGAGCGATTCGCCGCGCAGCGAGGCGGAGAAGATCAGGACGCGCAGCGGTGGATGGGCAGCCGACGTGATTTCCGGGCTGGACATGCGCGGACTCTCTCACACCCCTCCACGAGCGGCTAGCGGAACCAGGGTGGATCAGGCTCCCGGCGGGCCCTGCGATCGACTCGCGATCCAGGGTGTAGACTGGCCATCGGACGCCGCTGACCGGGCCCGGGCCCGAAGAGCCTGAAGGAGGAGAAATGAAGATCGCGTGGAGACACGACGTAGACCGCGTACTCGAGGAGGCCAGGACACAGCAGCGCCGGGTGTTGCTCGATTTCAGCGCCGCGCCGATGTGAGGGGGATGCGCTCGGCTGGATGCCGAGGTCTACCCGGACGAACGCGTCGCGCGCTTCATCACCGAACACTTCATCCCCGCGCGTCTTCACGTGCGCGAGCAGGCGGCCGACTTCAAACGCTTCGGGGAACGCTACGGCGCCCAATGGACGCCGACCATCCTCGAGCTCGACCCCGATGGCACCGAGCGACACCGCATCGAAGGCTACCTGCCCGTCGAGGATTTCCTCGCGCAGCTCTCGCTCGGGCTCGCCCACGCCGCCTTCAAGCGCCAGGACTGGAAGGAAGCCGAGCGCCTGTTCCGCGACGTGATGGAACGCTACCCGGACGGCGAAGCGGGTCCCGAGGCCCTGTACTGGGCGGGAGTGGCGCGCTACAAGGGCAGCAACGATGGTGCGGCGCTCGCCGAAACCGCCAGGGCGTTCGCGGATCGGTACACCGACACCAGCTGGGCCAAGAAGGCGTCGATCTGGGCGAAGAGCAAAGGGTAGGGGGCGCCAGGGCACCAAGGTCGTCATCGGCGGCCTGTTGGTCCCCGCTGTCGTCGAGGCCGTGCGGCGACCGCGCTCATGCGCGGGTTCGTGCGCGCCCTCGCCTCACGAGCTTGCCCGCCTCGGTGAGCCATAGCACCGAGCTCGCCACCGCGACGCAGCGCAGCCAGTCCGCCGCGCCCAGCCCAACGGTTCCGAACCCCCGCTGCAGGGCCGGTACGTAGAGCACGATCACCTGCAGCACGATCGACATTCCGAGCGCCCCCCAGAGCCAGCGGTTCGTGAACAAGCCCACGAACGCGCTCCGCTCGCCCGATCGCGCGTTGACGGTGTTGAAGAGCTGGAACAGCATGAGCGTCGTGAAAGCCATGGTCTGCGCGTAGCGCAGATTGCCGGTGCCCTCGACGAAGCCCCCGGGCAATGCGGCGTCGATCATGAACAGGGTGCCCGCGGCCATGACCAGCCCCACGAAGAAGATGCCGCGCCACATGCCGCCGGTGATCACGCCTTCCCCGGGCGGGCGCGGCGGCTGATGCATGAGGCCCTCCTCCGGCGGGTCCACGCCCAGCGCCAGCGCGGGGGCCCCATCGGTCACCAGGTTGATCCAGAGCAGCTGCGTCGCGAGCAGCGGGAGCGCGATGCCCTCACCCGCCGCAGGCAGGCCGAGCCGTCCCCCCAGGAGCACGCCGAAGAACATCGTCAGCACCTCGCCGATGTTCGACGACAGGAGGAAGCGCAGGAACTTCCGGATGTTGGCGAAGATCGCCCGCCCCTCCTCGACCGCGGCGACGATCGAGGCGAAGTTGTCGTCGGCGAGCACGATGTCGGCCGCTTCCTTCGAAACGTCCGTGCCCGTAATCCCCATCGCCACGCCGATGTCCGCGGTCTTGAGCGCCGGCGCGTCGTTGACCCCGTCGCCGGTCATGGCGACGATGGCCCCACCCTTCTGGAGCGCGTGAACGATGCGCAGCTTGTGCTCGGGATTGACGCGCGCGTAGACCGAGATGTCCACGACCGCGCGCGCGAGCGCGTCGTCTGTGAGCTTTTCGATCTCGGCGCCCGTGAGGGCGCGTCCGTCCGTGGCGATGCCCAGCTCGCGCGCGATCACGGCGGCGGTCCGCGGGTGGTCACCCGTGATCATCAGCGGGCGGATTCCGGCGCCGCGCGCCCGGGCCACTGCTTCCGCCGCTTCGGGACGCGGGGGGTCGATCATCCCAATCAGCCCCGCGAAGACCAGGTCCTGCTCCAGGCGCGCATCCACGGCAGCGGCGTCGTCCGGGGAGACCGCGTCGTAGGGCAGCCACAGCGCCGCAACCCCGAGCGTGCGGAGCGCTTCGTCGGCGAGGGATTCGTTCGAGAGCAGAATCTCGGCGCGCCGCTCGGGTGTCAGTGGACGCCGCGCCCCGCCGACCATCTCGTACGAGCAGCGCGTGATCAGGATGTCGGGCGCGCCCTTGGTGAAGACGATCAGGCGCTCCTCATGGGCGTCGCTGTGAATCGTGCTCATCAGCTTTCGTTCGGAGGAGAACGGCACCTCGCCCAGCCGTGTGAATCGGGCATCGAGGTCCTCGGCGCTGAGTCCGGCCTTGCGCGCCGCGACCAGTAGCGCCCCCTCGGTCGGGTCGCCTTGCACGATCCATCGCCCGTCGACTTCCTGAAGGGCAGCGTTGTTCGCGCGATCGGCGACCGCCAGGGCGCGTTCGAGCTCCACGCGCATGGCCCCCTCGACGGGTCCGCCTCCCGCGCGCTGCACGTCCCCTTCGGGTGCATACCCGGACCCGCCGAAGGTCACGCGCCCGCTCGCGGTGACCACCGCCCGCACGGTCATTTCGTTCTTCGTGAGGGTTCCGGTCTTGTCGGAGGCGATCACGCTGGCCGAGCCGAGCGTCTCGACCGCCGCGAGGTGCCGCACGATGGCGTTGCGCCGTGCCATGCGCTGCACCCCGATCGACAGCACGGCGGTCACCACCGCCGGCAGCCCCTCCGGCACCGCGGCCACGGCGAGCGCCACGCCCAGGATCAGCGTGTCGACGAACGCCGCGAAGCCGCGCACGTCCTGGACCAGGACGATCGCCGCGATCATCACGACCGCGATGGCGGCGACGACCAGGCCGAGGACCTTGCCCGTGCGATCGAGCTCGCGCTGGAGCGGCGTCGCTTCGTCGCGTGTCCCCTTGAGCATCCCGGCGATGCGCCCCATCTCCGTGCCCATGCCCGTCGCCGTCACGATCGCTCTGCCGCGCCCGTAGGTCGCGGCCGTTCCGCTGAACACCATATTGTGCTGGTCACCCAGCTCGGCCGGGTCGGAAATCGGCGCGGTGTCTTTCGAGACCGGCACGCTCTCGCCGGTCAGGGCCGCCTCGGCCGTATGGAGCGCCGTCGATTCGACCAGGCGCGCATCGGCGGGCACCGTGTCGCCCTCCTCGATCAGCACGAGGTCGCCGGGCACGAGATCGACGGCCGGGATGCGCCTGCGCTCGCCGTCGCGGATGACCTCGGCGTCGTCTGCCGTCATGGCCCGCAGGGCTGCGACCGCCGCCTCGGCCCGCGACTCCTGGACGTAGCCCATGGTCGCGTTGAGGAGGACGACGGCAAAGATGGCGATGGCCTCGTAGGGGAGCGCGGCGTCGCGCTCGACGATCCAGAGGCCTGCCGAGATCGCGGTCGCGACCAGGAGCAGGATGACGAGGACGTCCTCGAACTGGGCGAGAAATCGCCGCCAGGCCGGAACCGGCCTCTCCGCCGTCAGCTCGTTGCGGCCGTGCTGCTCGAGGCGCGCCCGCGCGTCGCGATCACCCAGCCCGCGAACGGGGTCGGTTCCGAGCGCGGCGACGACCTCGCTCACCTCGAGCTGGTAGGTATCCTTCACGTGGTTCCGTGGCGCGCCGGTGGCGCGCCGGCCGATATCGCCGGCCCTTCGCGCCGGCCGCCTGGCGGCGTCCCCTCGGGCGCGTACTGAATCCGGACCGGCATCAACGCCAGGCGGTCGTACCGCCTCGCCTCGGCGCGGATCGGCCACCAGTCGTAGAGGAACACCTCCATGGGCCGCCACATGGCGACCCAGCCTCCAATGATCAGGCTTTGACGCAGGAGGTCGCCGAAACCGCCGCCCGTCACGCCCTTGAGAGCACTCGCGACCCAGCTCGAGCCGCCGAGGAATGCGAGTCCGATGACCAGACTGGTGCGACCGCGCTCGAACAGCGCTCGAAGCCGGCGCAGGGACGCGGCGCTCTTCCGGCGGAAATGCTGCTGCACCGCGTCGCGCAGCATGTCGGCATCACCCGCCGCGCCTGCCGGGCGATCGATGTGGACCCGCAGGCCGAGGGACGTGGACGCCGGAACTCCGCTGGCCCAATTCGTGATGAACTCCTCGGCATTCGGGTCCAGGTCGCGATCATAAAAGGGGGAGGGGTCGATCGCGTTGAATAGCTGCCGTAGTTCGGCGACCCGCACCTCGATGATCTCGCATCCCGGCGGGATCTCGTCGCCGACAGCAGCGCTCTCGTTTCCCATAGGGTCCGCCTGATCAGTGTGTCCTTTAAGTTCACCGGCGATCCAGCAGAGTCTCGTACTCGGGATGCCGGCGGATGTACTCCGCGACGAACGGGCAGATGGGTACGACGGCGAGACCCTCCGTTCTGGCAAGCTCCAGCCCGGCCTGCGCGAGCCTGCCGGCGATCCCCCGGCCTTGGAGGGCGGGGGGGACCTGCGTATCCAGGAGGGAGAGCTTCCCCGGCTCGCGCCGGTACTGAAGCACCGCGACACTGCCCTCCACCTCGGCCCGAAACTGCCCGGCGGCGGGGTCATGCTCGACGACCATACCCTCAGGCTCCTGGCTCATCATTCTGCCCCCGGTTCGCGATCAGGTCAGCTTGGTCCGCCGAAGAAGCTGGGCGTTGACCGCAACGATGACGGTGCTCGCCGACATCAGCACCGCTCCGACAGCGGGGGAGAGCACGACGCCCCATGGCGAGAGGACCCCGGCGGCGAGCGGGATGGCGACGATGTTGTAACCCGCCGCCCACCACAGGTTCTGGATCATCTTCCGATAGCTCGCGCGGGACAGCGCGATGATCCGCGGGACATCCCGCGGGTCGTTGCGCACCAGCACGATATCGCCCGCCTCCACCGCAACGTCGGTGCCGGCGCCGATCGCCACCCCGACATCCGCCGTCACGAGCGCGGGGGCATCATTGACGCCATCGCCGACCATCGCCACGCGCTTCCCCTGCGCCTGAAGCTCCTTGATCTTGTCCACCTTCTGCTCGGGGAGCACCTGCGCGAACACGGTGTCGATCCCGAGCTGGCTCGCCACCGCATCGGCGACCGCCCGCGAGTCGCCGGTGAGCATCACCACCTCGATCCCCTCCGCGTGCAGGCGGCGGACGGCCTCGGCGGACTCCGGCCGGATCGCGTCCGCGACGGCGAATACGGCCAGCACGCGTCCGTCCTCGACCAGGTAGATCGCGCCCTGCCCGAGCGTCGCGGCCTGCTCGGCGGCGGAGCTCATCGCGGCGCCCGGCGTGACGGCCAGCTCCGCCAGGAGATTTGGACCGCCGGTCGCCAGGTGGCGTCCATCCACCACCGCGCGCACGCCGCGACCGGGGAGGACCTCGAACGCCGAGGAGGGCGGAACCGCCAGACGGCGGTCCGCCGCGCTGGCCAGGAGCGCGCGCGCCACGGCGTGCTCGGAGTCGCGCTCGACGGCGGCCGCGAGCTGCAGCGCCATGTCCGGTGTCATGCCCGGCTCGGTCGCCATGCTCACCACGCGCTGCTCGCCGAGGGTCAGCGTGCCCGTCTTGTCGAACACCACCGCGGTCACCTTTCGCGCCTCCTCCAGGCCCCGCCGGTCGCGGACGAGGAGCCCGCTGCGTGCGCCGAGCGTCGTCGAGATCGCGATGACGAGAGGGATCGCGAGCCCGAGGGCGTGGGGACAGGCGATGACGAGCACCGTGACGAGCCGCTCGACGGCGAACGCGGGGTCGCCCCTGCGAATGCCGAGCCAGGCCAGGAGTGTGGCCGCCCCGGCTCCGATCGCGACCAGGGTGAGGATGAACGCCGCCCGATCGGCGAGCGCCTGGGCGCGCGAGCGCGACGTCTGCGCTTGCTCCACGAGCCGCATGATGGATGCAAGCATCGTCTGCTGGCCGGTACCGGTGACCTCGACATGGAGCGAACCGGATCCGTTCACGGTTCCGGCAATGACCTTGTCCCCCGCGCGCTTCTCGACCGGGCGCGACTCACCCGTGACCATCGACTCGTTGACGGCGCTGGTTCCCCGGCGCACCAGTCCGTCGGCGGGCACGGCGGCGCCCGGGCGAACCAGCACCGTGTCACGCTCCCGGAGCTCCGAGACCGGGACCTCCTCGGTGCGGTCGACGACGACGCGCGTCGCCACGTTCGGGAGCAGCTTGGCGAGCTCCCGCAGCGCGCCCTGGGCCTGTGAGATCGAGCGCATCTCGATCCAGTGCCCCAGGAGCATGATCGTGACGAGCGTGGCGAGCTCCTCCCAGAGCGGCATGCCCGGGAAGCCGAGGGTCACCGCCGCGCTGAAGAGGAACGCGACTGCGATCGCCAGCGAGATGAGCGTCATCATCCCCGGCAGCCCATCCCTCAACTCACGGATCGCGCCCCGGAGGAACGGGATTCCGCCGTAGATGAAGACCGCGGTGCCGAACAGCGCGGGAATCCATTGCGCCCCGGGGAGCCGCGGTGCGGTGTAGCCCAGCGCCCGCTGGAGCATGTGTCCCCACACGAGCGTGGGCAGGGTGAGCAGGAGCGAAATCCAGAACCGATCGCGGAACATGGCGACCGAGTGCCCGGCATGCCGGTCGTGCCCCGCATGCGAGGCGTGGGCATCGTGCGAGGCAGGGTGCCGTGCGGCGGGCGGCGCGCCAGCGTGCTCGATCGGCGCGGAGCGTCCCGGTGCGGCGGGCACGTGATGGCTGTGCTGGGGTCCGGTGTGCCCGGCGCCGGTCGTCTCACCGAGCCGGGCGAGCCGCGGGCCCCCGAGGCGGGGAGTCAGGCTCATTGCAGGAGCCTAGCACGCGACGCCAGCGTGCTACGACCGTGATGCCTCTCTTGCCTGCTCCTGACGGTGTTGTGTCCGCCCGAGGCGGGGCGTAGCTTTCCCCCTGACCACGCCAACATCATTTCACAGGAGGTTGGGGCGATGAATACCCTGCTCGAGAACAAGGTGGCCATCGTGACCGGGGCCGGCTCTGGAATCGGCCGCGAGATCGCAATCCAGTTCGGCGCCGCCGGAGCCAAGGTCGTGGTCTCCGACATCAACGAGCAGGGCGGCGCTGAAACCGTAAAGACGATCGCGGGAAGCGGGGGCACGGCGCTCTTCGTCAAGGCGGATACCTCGCGGGCCGCCGACAGCGAGGCCCTGGTCGCGCGAGCGGTGAAGGAATATGGCGCCCTTCACATCGCGGTCAACAACGCCGGCATCGGCGGGCCGGCCGCGCCGGTCGGGGAGTACCCGATCGAGGGCTGGGACAAGGTGCTCGCGGTGAATCTCTCCGGCGTCTTCTACGGCATGCGCTACCAGCTGCCGGCGATGCTGAAGGCGGGGGGCGGTTCGATCGTGAACATGGCCTCGATCCTGGCCATGGTCGGGTTTCGCGGATCGTGCGCCTACGTGGCCGCGAAGCACGGCATTCTCGGGCTCACTCAGAACGCCGCGCTCGAATACGGCCAGCAGAAGATTCGCGTGAACGCGGTGGGCCCAGGGTTCATCCGAACGCCGCTGCTCGACCGCATGACGCCCGAAGCTCTGGCCATGCTGGAGGGCCTGCACGCCATGGGGCGCCTGGGCGAGTCGGCGGAGGTTGCCGAGCTCGTCCTGTGGCTCAGCTCGGACAAGGCATCCTTCGTCACGGGCTCGTACTACCCGGTCGACGGCGGGTACCTGGCGCAGTAGGTCGCTCGAAGACGCCGAACGAGAACCACCTCCGCGGGCGCCCCGCCGGTTCAGTTGCCGCCCAGCGCCTGGAGTCGCGCGCGCAGCGCCTCGATCTCATCGAGCAGCTCCAACCCCAGTGCGGCCCCGGCGAGATTGACCCCGAGATCGCGCTGCAGGTGCGAGGCCACCCGGACCCGGCGCAGGTGCACGTACGTGAAGCGCCAGCGCTGGGGCTCCTGTCCGACCGGCGCGAGCACCCCTTCCGCAACCAGTTCGACGATGAACTCGGGCTGCACGGCGCCCGCGCGGCAGATTTCAGCCAGCGTCAGTTCGGTCGGCTCCTCCGGTCCGATTTCGGTCGGTTGCGGCAGGTCGTTCTTTCGAACCATGTCTACACCCCCAGCTTCGCGCGCGGGTGAAAGGAGCTGAACCTCCCGGCCATGTCGCGGTAGAAAGCCTTGGCCGCTTCATCGTCCGCGGGGGGCAGGGCGATCTGCAGCACGACGTAGAGATCGCCCGGCGTGCTCCCGGGGATGCCGCGGCCCTTCAGTCGTAACTTGCTGCGCGCGCTCGAACCGGCGGGGATCTTGAGCTCGACCATCCCGCCCGGCGTCGCTAACTTCACCGCCGCTCCCAGCGCGGCCTCCCAGGGCGCGACCGGAAGATCGAGGTACACGTCGCGCCCCTCCACGCGATAGCGGGCGTGCGGGCGGAACTCGATTTCCAGGTACAGATCGCCGGCCTGGCCCTGACCCAGCCCCGGGCCGCCCTGTCCCGCCAGGCGGAGAATCTGCCCGGAGCGAACGCCGCGCGGGATCGTGACGTTGAGTTTGCGCTCGAGCGTGGCCCCCCGCCCCTCTCTGTCCACATCGGGCATCTGCAAGGTGAGGGTGCGCGTGCCGCCGTTGTACGCTTCTTCCAAGTCGATGAGCACTTTGGCGTGGCGGTCTTCGCCCTGGGCGTGGAACGCGGCGCTGCGCCCACGTCCGCCAAAGCCGCGCCCGAACAGCGACTCGAAGAAGTCGCTGAAATCCGCCGCCTCGCCGGGGGAGAAGCCGTCGCCGGAGGTTTCGTATCCGGCGTTCCAGTCGGGTGGCGGATGGAAATCCTGCCCCGCCTTCCAGTCCGCGCCCAGCCGGTCGTAGGCCGCCCGCTTGACCGGGTCCCTGAGCACCTCGTAGGCCTCGCCCAGCTCCTTGAAACGCTCCTCGGCCTGCGGATCCTTGCTGACGTCGGGGTGATGCTTGCGCGCGAGCCGGCGATAGGCGCGCTTGATATCGTCCACGGTCGCGTCGCGCGAGACCCCGACGATTTTGTAGTAGTCCTTGAATTCCATTCCGGCCCCCGGCGTAGAGATGCCTTTCCGAGCGCAGTCCCCCGGGCATTGTACTCCCGCCCGGCGACCCCCCGCGTGCCGTCGCCCAGTGCTTCCGAACTTGTTGTGGACGGGCAAAGCGGGGCGTAGCATCTGCCTGTGAAACGGGCGCGACAAGCCACGCACCGGGGAGGGAGGAATCGTGGACGACCATGAGGTTCTCGATCGCATCAATCGACTTGCCAACGAGGAACACGCGCTCTTCGAGCAGGAGTCTCGGGGAGTAGTGAGCGACGCTGATCGGGAGCGGCTGCGGATCCTGCAGGTGACGCTCGACCAGTGCTGGGATCTCCTCCGTCAACGGCGCGCCCGGCGGGCAGCGGGACTCGACCCGAACCAGGCCGGGCTCAGAGACGAGAAAACCGTGGAGGGCTACACCGGCTGATCCTGGGGAGGGCGCATGCGCTACAGAGCACGCTGGAATGTATTCGCGATCGGGACGCTCGCTTTCGCCCTTTGCGCCGCCGGTATTGTCACGGTCGCTACTGCGGCCCGCCCCGCCAAGCCAGGAACGACGGGCCAGGGGCTCCCCCCTCCTGGGTCCTACGAGATCGATCCGCCCCATACGTTCGCGTACTTCGACGCCCGACACGAGGTCGTGGGTCTGGTGCGGGGCCGTTTCGACAAGGTCTCGGGAACCATCACGGTGGCGAGGGACCCGGCAGCCTGCAGTCTCGACGTCACGATCGACGCCTCGAGCATCAGCACGCAGAACGCGAGGCGCGACGAGGACCTTCGCGGGCCCGACTTCTTCGACGTGAGCAACTTTCCGACGTTGACCTATCACGGTCGGGGCATCCACCGCGTGGCGGGCAACGCCTGGACGATGGACGGGTCCCTGACCATTCGCGGCATGACGAAGGTGGTACCCCTGCGATTCACGTTCAAGGGGACGGCTCCCCCTGAACCCGGCAAGCCGGCGCGCGTTGCCTTCCATGGGATGGCGGCGACGAAGCGCGCCGAGTTCGGCATGAAGCGCGACCTGCTCAAGGAACTTGGTGCAGTCCCGGCGCCGGGGCCGGACGTCGGACTCGAGCTGGACTCGGAAGCGCTCGCCCAACAGCCACATCCGTAGGGGGGACGCTGTTGAAGTACCGCGCCTGAGAGGTCACTCCTCGCGCTCTCTGGTCGTCCGCACGCCTCACCTAACGCACGACGACGACCCCTGCGGCCTTGAAGGAAGCGAAGACCCGCTGCCCGGGCTTGAGCCCGAGCGCCGCGACCGCCTCGCGGGTCACCTCCGCGATCAACGGCGGGCTCGTGGCCAGCGAGACGCGCACCAGCTCGCCCGCGGGAGGCTCGGGGACCAGTTCATCGATCGTCCCGGCGAATACATTGCGGGCGGTACCCTGCGGGCGCTCGATGGCCAGTGTGATCTCCCGCGGATGCACGACGACCGCGACCTCGCCCTCGGCTCCGCCTGCCGCGATCTGGAGCTCTCCTTGCGGGAGTGCGATTCGAGCGCCTTCGCCTCCCTCGCGAGCCGAGAGTGAGCCTCTGAAGAAGTTCACGCCGAGGAACTCGGCGACGTAAGACGAGCGCGGGTGCCGCATGAGATCTTCGCGCGAGCCGCTCTGGCTGATGCGCCCGCCTTCGAGCACCGTGATGCGCTCGCCGAGCGCCAGCGCCTCGGCCGCGCTGTGGGTCACGTAGAGGGTGGTGCAGGGCAGGTCCGCGAGCAGGCGCCTCAGCTCGCCCCGAATGGCGCGGCGCGCCTGTGCGTCCAGCGCGGACAGCGGCTCGTCGAGCAGCAGCAGCCGCGGTTCGAGCACGATCGCGCGGGCGAGTGCCACGCGCTGCTGCTGGCCCCCGGACAGCTCGTGCGGCCTGCGCCGTCCCAGCGCACCGACCCCCAGACGCTCGAGCGCCGCAGCGGTGCGCCGGGCGGTCTCCCGCGTGGCCACGCTCTGCGCCCGCAGGCCGAACGCCACGTTCTCCGCCGCCGTGAGGTGGGGGAAGAGCGCGAAGTCCTGGGCCACATACCCTACGGCGCGGTCCGCCGCCGGCAGTCGTTCGCCCGTGCCACCGTCGAACCAGGTCCGTCCATCGACCTCGATCCGTCCTTCGTCAGGATGCAGCAGGCCCGCGAGCAGGCGCAGCAGGGTCGTCTTTCCTGCACCGCTCTCGCCGACCAGGACCATGACGGACTGGTCGCCGACCAACAGCCCGGCCTCGAGCGCGAAGCCGGGCAGTCGCTTAGTGATTCGCAGGTCGAGCACTGGCGCGATTCCAGAACCAACCCGCCGGGGCGGAGCGCAGCCCGAGCAGAAGGCCGAAGGCCATGAGGAGCAGCAGGACGGAGAGCACCACCGCGGCGTCGAGGTCCGATTGCAGCGCGACGTACACGGCGAGCGGCATGGTCTGCGTGGTCCCCGGCAGGTTTCCCGCGAACGTGATGGTGGCGCCGAACTCGCCCAGGGCGCGCGCGCAGCTCATGGCGGCGCCGGCCACCAGCGACGGCATCGCGAGGGGGAGCTCGACGCGGAAGAACGTGAAGCTCTCCGATGCGCGCAGCGTGGCCGCGGCATCCACGAACCTCCGATCCACCCCGGCGATGCCCGCACGCGCGGGCCCGACGAAGAAGGGCAGGGCCATGAACACCTGCGCGACCACCACCCCCAGGGTGGTGAAGGGCAACGCGATGCCGAACGCGCCGAGCGCACGGCCCGCGAGGCCCGCCCGGCCGAAGGCCATGAGCAGCGCGAAGCCCGCCACGGTGGGGGGGAGCACCATCGGCAGGTCCACCAGCACCTCCACGACGCGCTTGCCGAAGAACTGCCGCGTGGCGAGCAGGTAGGCCATCGGCAGTCCCAGCACGACCACCGCCACCATCGCCGCGGCGCTGGTCAGCAGGCTCAAGCGCAGGGCATCCCGCACGACCGG